>NZ_JAKEIO010000022.1 GCF_021474405.1 [Streptosporangium] indianense | reverse complement strand
CCCCCCGGCACACCGTCGCCCCCGACTCGTGAAGACCCCGGTCGCACCGGCCGCCAGGACCGTACGAGCGAGGCTTGGCACACCGTAACGGCTGGTGGGCGGTTTGGGGATGTCTCGTGACGAACTGAACAGGAAGTGCGCCGCCCGTACCGCGCTGTCGGCTCCCAGGTCACGCGCCTTAGACTCCGGGAGTGACCGTCACCGCAACCTCCGTCGGCGAGTCGGACCAGCTGGAGCCGCGGATCGCGCCCGGGGCGCGGACGTGGGCCCGGCGGCTCGTGCGTCTCGTCCCGGCCGCCGCAGCCGCGCTCTCCGGCCTGCTCCTCTACGTCTCCTTCCCGCCCCGCACGCTGTGGTGGCTGGCCCTGCCGGCCTTCGCCGTCTTCGGCTGGGTGCTGCGCGGCCGCGGCTGGAAGGCGGCGCTCGGTCTCGGCTACCTCTTCGGCCTCGGCTTCCTGCTGCCGCTGCTGGTGTGGACCGGCGTGGAGGTGGGGCCGGGGCCCTGGCTCGCCCTGGTGGCGATCGAGGCCCTCTTCGCAGCCGCGGTCGGCGCTGGGATCGCGGCTGTCTCGAAGCTGCCCGGCTGGCCGGTGTGGGCGGCGGCCGTGTGGATCGCCGGCGAGGCGGCACGCGCGCGTGCGCCCTTCAACGGCTTCCCCTGGGGGAAGGTCGCGTTCGGCCAGGCCGACGGCGTGTTCCTGCCGCTCGCCGCGGTGGGCGGCACCCCTGTGCTGGGCTTCGCGCTCGTCCTGTGCGGATTCGGTCTCTTCGAGGTCGTCCGGCAGGCCGTGCGATGGCGGAGGACCGGTGCGGTGCGCCGTGGCGCGGCGGCCGTGGGCGTGCTGAGCCTGGCCGTCCCCGTGGTGGGCGCCGTCGCGGCCCGGCCGCTCGTCAGCGACACGGCGGAGGACGGCACCGCCACCGTCGCCGTGATCCAGGGCAACGTGCCGCGCGCCGGCCTCGACTTCAACTCCCAGCGGCGCGCCGTACTGGACTACCACGCGCGCGAGACCGAGCGCCTGGCCGCCGAGGTCAGGGCCGGCAGGGTCGCGCGACCCGACTTCGTGCTCTGGCCGGAGAACTCCTCCGACATCGACCCCTTCGCCAACCGCGACGCCCGCATCGTCATCGACGCCGCCGCCAAGTCCATCGGCGTGCCCATCTCGGTCGGCGGCGTCGTCGAGCGGGACGGCAGGCTCTACAACGAGCAGATCCTCTGGGACCCGGCCAAGGGGCCCGTGAACACCTACGACAAGCGCCAGATCCAGCCCTTCGGGGAGTACCTGCCGCTGCGCTCGCTCATCGGCGCGATCAACAAGAACTGGACGGCGATGGTCCGCCAGGACTTCAGCCGGGGCACCGAGCCGGGCGTGTTCACCATGGACGGCGCCAAGGTCGGACTCGTCACCTGCTACGAGGCCGCCTTCGACTGGACCGTGCGCTCCGAGGTCACCGACGGCGCCCAGATGATCTCCGTGCCCAGCAACAACGCCACCTTCGACCGCAGCGAGATGACCTACCAGCAGCTCGCCATGTCCCGGGTCCGGGCGGTCGAGCACAGCCGGACCGTGACGGTGCCCGTGACCAGCGGTGTCAGCGCGATCATCATGCCGGACGGCAGGATCACGCAGAAGACCGGCATGTTCGTGGCCGACTCGCTCGTGCAGAAGGTGCCGCTGCGGTCCTCCCAGACCCCCGCCACCCGGCTCGGCACCCTGCCGGAGCTCGCCCTCGTCCTCGTCGCGGCCGGCGGCCTCGGCTGGGCCGTCGGCGCCGGGCTGCGCGGGCGACGCGCCGGTGACGTGTGACCGTACGCCCGTCGCACGCCGTTTGAAGCGCGCCGGGGCGCCGTGAGCGGCCCGTTAGGGTCGACGGCATGGCTACTCCCGACTTCATCCGCACCCTCCGTGCCTCGGCCGGTCAGCAGCTGCTCTGGCTCCCCGGAGTCACCGCCCTCGTCTTCGACGACGAGGGGAGAGTGCTGCTCAACCGCCGGGCCGACACCCGCAAGTGGTCGGTGCTCGGCGGCATCCCCGACCCGGGGGAACAGCCCGCGGCCTGTGCGGTGCGGGAGGTCTACGAGGAGACGGCCGTACGCTGCGTCGCCGAACGGGTCGTCCTCGTCCAGGCCTTGGCGCCCGTCACGTACGAGAACGGCGACATCTGCCAGTACATGGACATCACCTTCCGCTGCCGGGCCGTCGGCGGCGAGGCGCGGGTCAACGACGACGAGTCGCTCGACGTCGCCTGGTTCGACGTCGACGCACTGCCCGAGCTGGAGGAGTTCGGCCTGCACCGGATCAAGCTGGCCCTGTCGGATGCCCCCACATGGTTCGACACCACTGCCTCCGGCTGAACTATGGGGCGTGACCACATGGGGTGGGGCACGGGCGCTGCCTAGGGTCGAGCCATGACCGCGTACCGTGCCCACCCCGCCCCCCACGCCTGCCCGCTCGACCTGGGCGGCCGCACCGCGCTCGTCACCGGCGCCGCCGGCGGTATCGGCCGTGCCTGCGCGCTGCGGCTCGCGGCCGCCGGGGCCAAGGTGAGAGCCGTCGACCGGGACGCGGCGGGCCTGGAGGCCCTGGCCGGCCAGGGCCACGGCCTCGCCGGAACGGTGGAGCCGCACGTCCTCGACCTCACCGACCTGGACGCCGCGGAACTCGCCGCCGCGGGCACCGACGTCCTCGTCAACAACGCCGGGCTCCAACTGGTCCGCCCCATCCAGGAGTTCCCGCCCGAGGTCTTCCACACGGTGCTCACCGTGATGCTCGAAGCGCCCTTCCGGCTCATCCGCGGCGCACTGCCCCACATGTACGGACAGGGGTGGGGCCGCGTGGTGAACGTGTCCTCCGTGCACGGGCTGCGCGCCTCGGCCTACAAGTCGGCCTATGTGGCGGCCAAACACGGGCTGGAAGGACTGTCCAAGACCACTGCCCTCGAAGGCGCGCCCCACGGTGTCACCTCGAACTGTGTGAACCCCGCCTATGTGCGCACCCCCCTGGTGGAGAAGCAGCTCGCCGACCAGGCGCAGGCGCACGGCATCCCCGAGGAACGCGTCCTGTCCGAGGTGCTGCTGCAGGACAGCGCCGTCAAGCGGCTCATCGAACCGGAGGAGGTCGCCGAGGCGGTGGCGTATCTCTGCAGCCCGCAGGCCTCCTTCGTGACCGGCACCTCGCTCGTGCTCGACGGTGGCTGGACCGCCCACTGAGCGGCCGCTCCTCGGCGGCCCCGGGAGTTGTCCACAGGGCTGACGGGGCGGACCGGTCATGGTGAATCCTGTGAGCATGTCCAGCGATCACGTGCAGTCCGCCGAAGTGCCGTTCCTCGAGCTCCTGGCCAGGGGCGCATCGGCCGACGCCTACGAGCAGCCGGAACTGCTCGCGCGGGCCGAAGGGCGCCCGGCGGAGTGGATCGCGGCACTCCGGCGGGCCAAGCCGCTCGCCCTGCGCGTCCGCGCCGAGCTGGAGGGACGACGCCGGCGCGAGGCCGAGCTGTCCGCACTGTTCGAGACGGCCCACGACCTCGCCGGGCTGCGCGACCTCGACGCGGTACTGCAGGCGATCGTCCAGCGCGCCCGCTCGCTGCTGGGCACGGACGTCGCCTACCTCAGCCTGAACGACACCGAGCGCGGCGACACCTACATGCGGGTCACCGAGGGCTCGGTCGCGGCCCGGTTCCAGCAGCTGCGGCTCGGCATGGGGGAGGGGCTCGGAGGTCTCGTCGCACAGACGGCCCGCCCCTACGTCACCGACGACTACTTCAAGGACGACCGATTCCAGCACACCCTCACCATCGACGCGGGCGTGCGGGACGAGGGCCTGGTGGCCATCCTCGGTGTGCCGCTGACGCTCGGGCACCACGTCATCGGCGTGCTGTTCGCAGCCGACCGCCGCGCCCGCGTCTTCGAGCGGGAGCAGATCGCCCTGCTCGGATCGTTCGCCGCCCTGGCCGCGGCCGCCATCGACACCGCCAACCTGCTCGCCGAGACCCGGTCGGCCCTCGCCGGCCTGGAGCGGGCGAACGAGATCATCCGGGACCGCAGCGGCGTCATCGAGCGCGCCTCCGACGTGCACGACCGGCTCGCCGAACTCGTCCTGCGCGGCGGCGGAGTGCACGACGTGGCCGCGGCCGTCTCCGAGATCCTCGACGGCACCGTCGAGTTCGCCGAGGCCGCCGCCGCACCCGCCGCGGCCCTGGAGAAGTCCGGCGCGCAGGGGCACGCGGTGCTCCACGACGACGACTGGATCGCCGCCGTCGCCGCCGGCGGCGAACTGCTCGGCGCACTGGTGCTGCGCGGGCACCCGGGGCTCGACCCCGTCGACCAGCGCACTCTGGAGCGTGCCGCCATGGTCACCTCCCTGCTGCTCCTGGCCCGCAGATCCGCCGCCGAGGCCGAGCAGCGGGTGCGCGGCGAGCTGCTCGACGACCTGCTCGACGCCCGAGCCCGTGACCCGCGCCTGCTGCGGGAGCGCGCGGCGCGGCTCCACGCCGACCTCGACGCCCTCCACGTGGTGCTGGCCGCGCGGCTGGAGGGCGAGCCCACCGACGCCGACCAGGAGGCGGACGCCCGCAGACGCCTGGCAGCGGCGGCGTCCCACCTGGCGGCGACCCGGCACGGCCTGGCCGCCGCCCGCGACGGTGGCACGGTCCTGCTGCTGCCCCTCGGCCCCGGCGACACCGCGACCGATCTGGCCCGCCGCGCGGCCCGGCACCTGGGCACGGCGGTCCACGCGACGGTCACGGTCGGTGCCTCCGCACCTGCCCAGGATCTCGCCACCCGCCCGGGGGCCGTGGCCACGGCCTACGCGGAGGCCACTCGCTGCCTCGAAGCGCTGCGGGTCCTGGGCCGCCGCGGAGACGGGGCGGCCGCCGAGGACTTCGGGTTCCTGGGCCTGATCCTGGCCGGCGACCGGGACATCCCCGGCTTCGTCGACCGCACCATCGGCGAGGTCGTCGCCTACGACCGCCGACGCGGCACGGAACTGCTGCGCACCCTCGATGCGTACTTCACCTGCGGCATGAGCCCCGCGCGCACCAAGGACGAACTGCACGTCCATGTGAACACGGTCGCCCAGCGCCTGGAACGCGTCGGGCGGCTCCTCGGCGACGACTGGCAGAGCCCGGCCCGGGCCCTGGAGATCCAACTCGCGCTGCGCCTGCACCGCTTGTCCGCGCCGACGCGGCATTGACCCCCGTACGCGGGACGTACGGGGGCCGGTGGCCGTCGCGCGGCCGTGGTTTCCGGGCGGGTCAGACGGTCCGGGCGTCCTCCACGGCCGCGGCCCGGCCCGGCTCCTGCCCCGCGGGGACGGCGACGTCGGCCAGGTCGCGGTGGCGGGTCTCCTTGGCCGCCGCCAGGGCGATGACGGTGAGCACGGCGGCGGCGATCACGTACAGGGCGATCGGCGTGGAGCTGCCGTAGTCGGACAGCAGCGCGGTGGCGATCAGCGGCGCGGGCGCGCCCGCCGCGACCGAGGCGAACTGGGCGCCGATCGAGGCCCCGGAGTAGCGCATCCGCGTCGCGAACATCTCGGAGAAGAACGCGGCCTGGGGCGCGTACATCGCCCCGTGCAGGACCAGGCCGACGGTGACGGCGAGGATCAGGTTGCCGAAGCCGCCGGTGTCGATCAGCGAGAAGAACGGGAACATCCACAGCCCGACACCGACCGCGCCCACCAGATACACGGGCCGCCGGCCGATCCGGTCCGACAGCGCGCCCCACGCCGGAATGACGGCGAAGTGCACGGCCGAGGCGATCAGCACCGCGTTCAGCGCGGTCTGCTTGGAGACGCCGGCCGAGGTGGTGGCGTAGACGAGGATGAACGCGGTGATGACGTAGTAGCTGATGTTCTCCGCCATCCGTGCCCCCATCGCGACCAGGACGTCACGCCAGTGGTGCCGCAGCACGGAGACCAGCGGCAGCTTCTCGGCGTCCGCCGTCACGTCCGCCCTACGGGCCTCGGCCTGCGCCAACGCCTGCTGGAAGACGGGCGATTCATCGACAGACAGACGAATCCACAAACCGACGATCACCAGCACCCCGGAGAGCAGGAACGGCACCCGCCAGCCCCAGCCGGTGAACGCGGAGTCCGACAGCAGGGCCGTGAGCAGGGACAGCACACCGGTGGCGAGGAGCTGCCCCGCCGGTGCGCCGGTCTGTGGCCAGGAGGCCCAGAAACCGCGCCGCCGCGCGTCCCCGTGCTCCGACACCAGCAGGACGGCACCGCCCCACTCGCCGCCGAGTGCGAACCCCTGGACCAGCCGCAGCACGGTGAGCAGCACCGGCGCCGCCGTCCCGATGGAGGCGTGTGTCGGCAGCAGCCCGATCGCGAAGGTCGCCCCGCCCATCAGCAGCAGACTCAGCACCAGCAGCTTCTTGCGCCCGAGCCGGTCTCCGTAGTGCCCGAACACCAGCGCGCCCAGAGGCCGGGCGGCGAACCCGACCGCGTACGTCAGGAACGACAGCAGGGTGCCGACGAGCGGGTCGGAGCCCGGGAAGAACAGCTTGTTGAACACAAGGGCCGCGGCGGAGCCGTAGAGGAAGAAGTCGTACCACTCGATGGTGGTGCCGATGAGGCTGGCGGCGACGATGCGCTTGAGGTTGCCCGGGGGCGGGGGAGCGGTGGTTGCTGAGGCCATGTGCGCCACTTCCTCGTGTGCGGTGGGGACGGGTGGGTGTGGGCACACCGTAGAAATCCGCACGTCAGTGGCACATGTGGTGGGACTACATAGTTCGGGGGCGGGGTGTGCGTGTAGCCCCTATGTGGGTTGTTCGGGGGCCGTCTTGAGGTCGTGCGCGGGGGAGGTCCGACCGTGCCGGATCTCGTCAGGGGGGCGGCATTTCGGCCAACACTCCGTGTCCTTTCCGCCTTCGGACAACCGCGCAACCGGTCCGCTCCTCTCACAGCGCGGGCGGAGCAAAGCGCCTCTCACCTGACGGCCCCGGCCCGTGTCCCGCGGACGCGCGGTGCCGCCTGCTTCCTTCTCACAGCACCGGAGGACGAGCCAACCATGACCAGAAGACGCACCGCCCGGCTGCGGCGTACGCTGCTCGCCGGCACCACGGCCGTCGCCGTGACGGCCGTCACGGCCGGCATCGTGGCCGCAGCGCAGGAGCCCGCGCAGGCCGCGAAGGGCCCCGAGCTGAGCATCGTCGCGGCGACCACGTCGGTGACGCTCACCTCCTGGAAGGAGGAGCCGGGTGTGTACCTGGACCTCGGCACCTACCTCATCGCCGAGGGGACGCCGCTGGAGCTGAAGGTGACCCGGAAGTCCTACAAGGACCCGGTGACGGTCACTCAGACGGTGTACGAGGGCGGCAAGCCCAAGGCGAAGAAGCTGCCCACGGGCACCGTGAAGGACTTCTCCGGGCTGCCCGGCTTCTCGGAGATCACCCTCACCGACAAGGCCGGCAAGAAGGTCCTCACCCGCAGTGAGAGCTTCTGCCCGAACAACGCCAGCGGCCGGGTGCGGCCCGACGCGCCCTCCACTTCCAAGTATCCGGAGAGCTGCCCCACCAACCCCTTCACCCTCGGCTCGGTGTGGGGCGTCGAGAAGGGCTGGGCGTCCAACACCTACGCGGGCTCCTACACCGAGCCGGTCCAGCTGCCGGCCGGCACGTACACGGCCAAGGTCGGTGTCGCCAAGAAGTACCGCGACCTGTTCGGCATCGCCGACAAGGCGGCCACGGTCAAGGTGACCGTGGTGGAACGAAGCGGCGAGGGCGAAGAGGGCTCCACCGGAGCGGTACCGCGCTCCGCCAAGGCCGACGGCCACGCCGCGCACGCCGGGCACGGTGCCGGTCACCAGGCGCCGACCGCGCACGCCGGTCACGGGCCGGGGCACGCCCCGACCCCCGCCGAGGCCGCCGCGCCGGTGACGAGCGGTGCGGGTCCCTCGTACAACGTGGGCCACGGCCCGCTGAAGGCCGCGCCGCCGGCCCTGCCGTGGGCGCTGAAGAAGAAGCAGCAGCAGTCCGCGCAGTCTCCGCAGGCCCGGGACGGCGGCGGCCAGACCGACGGCTCGCGTCAGGCGCCCGCGCTCGAGCCGCGGTCGAAGCGCCCGACCGGCACGCCCTCCGTCCCGGACGTCCCCAAGCCGGACCTGCGCTCGCTGCCGGCCTACGGCATCACGATCAGCGACGGCGACAAGGACGTCCCGGGCAAGGACTACCTGGCGTTCAGTGCGAACGTCTGGAACGCCGGCCCGGCGCAGCTCGTGGTGGACGGCTTCCGCAAGCCCGGCAAGGCCAAGATGGACGCCTTCCAGTACTTCTACGACGCCAAGGGCAAGCAGGTCGGCTACACCCCGACCGGCACGATGGAGTGGGACCCGCGCCCGGGGCACGTGCACTGGCACTTCACCGACTTCGCCAGCTACCGGCTGCTGAAGGCCGACAAGAAGGAAGCCGTGCGCAGCGGCAAGGAAGCGTTCTGCCTCGCCAACACCGACGCGATCGACTACACGGTGAAGAACGCCAACTGGCACCCGTACAACACGGACCTGGCCACCGCCTGCGGCGAGGAGAACTCGATCTCCGTCCGCGAGGTGCTGGACGTCGGATCCGGTGACACGTACACCCAGGATCTGCCGGGCCAGTCGTTCGACATCACCGACGTGCCCAACGGCACCTACTACATCCAGGTGCTGGCGAACCCCGCGAAGCGGCTGAAGGAAACCAGCCTCGACAACAACAGTGCCCTGCGGAAGATCGTGCTCGGCGGCGAGCCGGGCAAGCGGACGGTCACCGTTCCGGCGCACGACCTGGTGAACGCCAACTGACCCCGCCGCGCGACCGGTAGGGCGTCCCCGCCCGAGACCAGGGCGGGGACACGGCCGTCGGCGGTGTGGTGAGCGGCGGTCCGTCCCTGGGGACCTCTGCCTGGCCGGCCTGTGGAAACGGGCTGGACTTCAGTGCCGTTCCGGCTGGGGCAGGCTCTGGGCGCACCAGATGGTCTTGCCGTCGGCGGTGTGCCGGGTGCCCCATCCCTGGGTGAGCTGGGCGACGAGCAACAGGCCACGGCCGCCCTCGTCGAAGGCGCGGGCCCGGCGCAGGTGCGGGGCGGTGTTGCTGGCGTCGGAGACCTCGCAGATCAGGGAGGTGTCGCGAATCAGCCGCAGTCTGATGGGCGGCTCGCCGTATCTGATGGCGTTGGTGACCAGCTCGCTGACGACCAGTTCGGTGACGAACGCCGCCTCCTCCAGGCCCCAGGCGTCCACCTGGTCGACGGCGAGCTTCCTCGCGCGCGGCACCTGCGCGGGGTCGGGATCGACGTCCCAGTCGGCGACGTGGTGGGGATCCAGCGCCTGGGTGCGCACGAGCAGCAGGGCGGCGTCGTCCGTACGGCGTTGCGGAAGCATGGCCTCCAACACCGTGTCGCACAGGGTCTCCAGGGACGCGGTCGAGTGGTTCAGGGCCTGCTGCAGTTCGGCGGTCCGCTGGTCGACGTCCCGCTCGCGGCTCTGCACCAGGCCGTCGGTGTAGAGGGCGAGCAGGCTGCCCTCCGGCAGTTCGAGCTCGGTGGCCTCGAACGGCAGCCCACCGATGCCGAGCGGCGGTCCCGGTTGGACGGGTACCGGGGTCCGGGTGCCGTCCCGGGAGACGACCAGCGGCAGGGGATGACCGGCGCTCGCCAGCGTGAGGTGCCGGGAAACGGGGTCGTAGACGGTGTAGAGGCAGGTGGCCCCGGACTCGGCGGCCGGCTGGTAGGGGCCCGTGGGCTGAAGGTCGCTCGCGAGGTGGAGGACGAGGTCGTCCAGGTGGGTGAGCAGTTCGTCCGGTGGCAGGTCGACGTCGGCGAGAGTGCGTACGGCCGTGCGCAGCCTGCCCATGCCGGCCGAGGCGTGCAGGCCGTGCCCCACGACATCGCCGACGACCAGGGCGACCCGGGCGCCGGACAGCGGAATGACGTCGAACCAGTCACCGCCCACTTCCGTACCGGTCCCGCCGGGCAGGTAGCGGGAGGCCACCTCGACCGCCTCGTGGTTCGGCAAAGCCTGCGGCAGCAGGGAGCGTTGCAGGGTCAGCGCGGTGGTGCGCTCGCGCGCGTACCGGCGGGCGTTGTCGAGGGCGACCGCTGCCTTGGCGGCCAGCTCCTCGGCGAGGATCAGGTCGTCGGCGGTGAAGGCCTCCGGCCGCTCGACGCGGGAGAAGGCGACCAGGCCGAGCAGCGTGCCGCGCGCCCTCAGCGGCACGGTGATCCGGCCGGTCAGCCCGTCTGCGGCGATGGACGCGTCGATCACCGGGTTGTCCGGCGGCCAGTGGGCCGGGTCGGCGGCGAGTCCGGGCCCGAAGGCCCACTCGCCGCCCTGGCCTGGCTCGGCCGCGAGCTCGACCGTGGACCTGCCGGCGGCCAGGCAGCGGGCACCGACGGAACCGGGCGCACAGGTGACCGGCGTCGGAGCCCCCTGAGCCGGGCCGGCGTCCTCCTGCGTGCTGTGCCGGGCGGCACGGCTGAGCCTGATGGTGTCGCCCGGCGCGAACGGGGATCCCAAGGGGGGTTCCTCTCCGCGCAGCACCTCGTCGAAGAGGTCCACGCTGACGAGGTCGACGAATCCCGGCACCGGGACCATGGCCAGTTCCCGGGCGGTGCCGATCACATCGAGGGTCCGGCCGATGCCGCCACTGGCCTCGTTGAGGAGGAGCAGCCGTTGCCGCGCCCAGTACTCGGCGCTCATGTCGAATCCCCAGTTGGCGACCGCGCGGACCCTGCCCTCGGCATCCCGGACGGGCCAGATGCTGGTGGCCCAGGCGTTGGCGTAGTCGCTGCCGCGCGGGCGGAAGACCGTGATGAGACGCGTGGGTTCGCCCGTCCTCGCCACCTCGGCGAGTGCGTCGGTGTAGGGCTTGTCGTCCCTTTCGGGAAACAGCGTGCGGTCGAACTCGGGAAGCACCTCGCGGTACTTCCTGCCGAGCACTTGCCTCTCGGAGTGCGCAATCACCCGGCCCGAGGACGCGTTGATCCACAAGAACCGCAGCCCGGGGTCGTAGACGCCCAGAGCGAACGGAGACTGCTCGAAGGCCCGGTCGGCGATCACCGGCCGGCCGCCCCACCGCTGGACGGTCACCACGTGTCCCAGCGCCCGCTCGTCGGGCCCGTGCAGCGGTTGGACCGTCACCACGGCGTCCACGGGGGAACCGTCCCGGTGGCGCAGGAGGAGGAACCCCGTCGGGTCGCGGCCCGAGCCGTAGCCCTCGGGAAAGCCCGGCGGCGGGGGATCGGCCAGCAGGTCGGTCACGGGGCGCCCGACGATGTCGCGCGCCGTCCAGCCCAGTAGCAGCCGGCCCCCCTCACTCCAGCCGCTCACCGTGCCGTCCGGCCCCACCACGACAGCGGCAGTGGGGGAATCCTGCGCTCCGGCCATCTCCACGTACCACGCCTCCGTCCGGATCGCCGTGCCCGTCGGGGCCGGTCTCCAGCGGTTCTTTCCAGCGTAGATCGGCTTCCGCCGTACGGCGCTCCGTGCGCCGGCGCAGGCGCCGCCGAGGGCACGAGGGGGCCGTGATCCCCCTCGCAACCGACCCGCCCCCACGTCACGCGGCCACGACCAGGGCAGGACCAGCGCCCCCAGGCGACGATCGGGCCGAGGGCGACGATCCCGCCGGTGCAGCCGATGACCTGGCGGTAGAAGCGCCGGGGGTCCACCCCGCGGGCGTTGCTGAGGACGAGCGCACCGTTGGTGGAGAAGGGCGAGGTGTCGACGATCGCCGTGGAGACGGCGAGCGCGCCGATCAGCCCGGCCGCGCTGAGATGGCTGGACAGCAGCAGCGGTACGGCGATCGGGATGATCGCCGCGCAGAGCGTGACGATTGGTGACCGGGGGACACCCACCCCGCCGACGGCCGGTGTCCTACCAGCCCCCGTCGAGGAAGGCGGCGAGAGCCTGGGACGAGTGTGCGGCGCTGGTGGTGTTCGCGACAGCGATGACGAGGGCCAGGGAGGCGCAGACGGCGGAAGCCGCGACGCCGGCTTTCATCGCGCGTCTCGACCGGGGGTCGGGCACCGCCCTGTGCCGCCTCCACAGGGCGGCGGCGACACCGGCCAGGGCGAGTCCGACCGTGGCGGCCATCACGGCCATGACCGCGTGGTACAGGGCGAAGTCGCCGATCATCGCGGTGAGCGCGGGCGAGTGCCCTTCGGCGGGGTGGTCGGAGATCTGCTGCCGCATCTGCGCCAGGGTGCCGGCGAGTTCCCCGTCGGCGCGCGCGTCGCCGCCGGTCAGCAGGGGGAGCAGGGACGCGAACGGGGCCATCGCACCCTGCACGTTGGCGACCAGTGCGACCAGTGCGAAGGGCCCGAGCAGCGCGACCAGGGCGCCTGCCGGCACGAGGACGCGGCGGCCGGGCCGCTCGTCCGCCCGCTGCCGGGCCAGCCGACGCAGGAAGATGCCGAGCACGACGACCGCTGCGAGCAGCAGGGCGGACACGGCGGCCTTGACGAGGTGGAAGCGGAACCAGAAGTCGACCGTGGTGTCCAGCTGGCGGGGGAAGTCCGGACTTCCGGAGTCCCAGTAGGCGATCAGGCCTCGGCGGAAGGACGCCGCGACGTTTCCGGAGTCGACACCGTCGTGTGCCAGCGCATGGGGCACGACGAAGAAGGCGGCCAGCAGCGCTCCGCTCGTCGCGGTCAGCACCCCGATCCGTCGCCCTGGTGCGGCGGAGAGGCGAGAATGGGACAAGTGGCTGTTCATGAAAGGGCCTTGGTCTGGGAGGCGACGCCGATCCGCGCGGACGGAGGGAGGGGAAAGCTGCAGCCCTCGGCCCAGAAGCTAACGCGACCGAGAGCGGGAGGTCTGTGGGGGCACCCTCCGAGTCCCTGCTGGGGCTGGCCCCACCTCTCCGTCACGAACTCGGCCCGTCTGAAGGGGCGTTGACACGCCGGTCATCGCCCTCCGGGCGACCCGCCGGCCCGGCCGGGAGGCCGCGCTCCTCATGCCGTGTCAGGGCCGCGCAGCAGGTGCTGGTGGACCGGTGCACCGTCAACAACCTGCGCCCCGAGGGGCGGGCCCGGCTCAAGGAGGATCCGATCCCCGTTACCGTGCAGCGCTCGCACGCCGGGCCGCTCGCCCCGAGGAAGACACCCGCTGTGCGCGGGAAAGCGGGATCGACGCACACCGAGGCCCGCGCGAAGCCCCTGCCCGACGCATGTCACGCAGGGGCTTCGTGCTGCGTCCGGGCTCCGGGGTCCGAGCCGGTGTCCGGACGGGAGTCGCGTGGCCGGCGGACCGGCTACGGGGCTACGGGCTTCCGGACGCGGGAGGTCTCGTCCTGCACGAGCAGGGAGAGCAGGGACGCCACGGAAAGTCCGGCCTCGGCCGGGTGGCGCAGCACCTTGCCCGGTTCGATCCGGTAGGTGTTCGTGCGGCCGTCCCGGGTGTGGGAGAGGTAGCCGTCCTGCTCCAGATCCGAAATGATCCGCGAGACGGCGCGTTCCGTGAGACGGCAGCGGGCGGCGATGTCGCGGATGCGGGCGTTCGGGTTGTCGGCAATGGCTGCCAGTACGCGCGCGTGGCTGGTGATGAACGTCCATCCGCTGTGGGACTCGGGCACTGCGACCATGCGCAGCATTTTAAGGGGCACCGTTGCCCGAACGTAGATACGTGACATACTTTTCATGCAACACAGGACGTGCTCCCCTGGGGGAGAGCCATAGAAGGAGCCCGAAGGTGCCTTGGGACGAGACCGGCATGCCGGCACTCACGCGCGACACCGGCGCCGAGGTGCTGTGGGAACAGGCCGACGCGCACGCCCCGGACGGGGTCGCGGTGGTGCAGTACGAGTGGCGCGGGGCCTGGGTCATCATCGCCCGCGGCTCCTACGACATGGACTCGATCACGCCATTGGCGGACGCGATGGCGGCGGCCGTCAGGAAGCACCCGAAGGTGATCCTGGACGCCTCCGGCATCGCCTTCGCGGACTCGACGCTGCTGAATCTGCTGATCCTCACGCACCAGACGGGCGTCCTTCGGGTGGTCGCGCCGTCCTTGCAGCTTCAGCGTCTCTGTGAGATGACCGGAGTCGACAGCCTCCTGGAGACGCGGGATTCCATCGACGCCGCCGCCGTCTCCTGAACGGACCCGCTCCGCTCTCATGGAGCCGTCCCCCGGCCCTCCCGCCACCGTCGCCTACGGGTCCCAGGTGCGATGACGCAGTTCGGCCGGGGGCGCCGGCACCTGCTTTGTTCGGGCCTGGAAATGTGGGTTAACCTGCGGCGTATTTCCACATCGCATACACATCCGTGAACGTGGAATACGCATGCACGACAACCGGGCCGCTCCGAGGCCCGGGGGTTCCGAGTCCTCGGCTTGAGGGCTCTTGGGGAGCGGAACGAGGGTGCGCATGACCAGTGACAGCACTGGGGTAGTCGACGCGGTGCCGGGCGACCAGGAGTTGCGTCGGCTGCTGGCCGGTCTGACGGCCGTCCGCGACGGGGACTTCGGTACCCGCCTGCCGGACGACGCGGACGGCCTCATGGGCGACATCGCCACGGTCTTCAACGGCATGGTCGACCAGCTGTCCGTGTTCACCTCCGAAGTCACGCGCGTGGCCCGCGAGGTCGGTACCGAGGGCACCCTCGGCGGCCAGGCGGAGGTGCCCGGCGTCTCCGGCACCTGGGCCGACCTGACCGACTCCGTGAACGCGATGGCGGGCAACCTGACCACCCAGGTCCGCGACATCGCCCAGGTGGCCACGGCGGTGGCCAAGGGTGACCTCTCCCAGAAGATCGACGTGCCCGCCCGCGGCGAGATCCTCCAGCTGAAGGAGACCGTCAACACGATGGTCGACCAGCTGTCCGCGTTCGCCGACGAGGTCACCCGTGTCGCCCGCGAGGTCGGCAGTGAGGGACGGCTCGGCGGCCAGGCGCAGGTGCCCGGCGTGGCCGGAGTCTGGCGCGATCTGACCGACTCCGTGAACCACATGGCAGGCAACCTCACCAGCCAGGTCCGCTCCATCGCCCAGGTGACCACGGCGGTCGCGGAGGGCGACCTGTCGCAGAAGATCACCGTGGACGCGCGGGGCGAGATCCTGGAGCTGAAGAGCACGATCAACACGATGGTCGACCAGCTCTCGGCGTTCGCCGACGAGGTCACGCGTGTCGCCCGAGAGGTCGGCACCGAGGGACGCCTAGGTGGCCAGGCGGACGTCAAGGGCGTCAAGGGCACCTGGCGCGATCTGACCGACTCGGTGAACTTCATGGCCGGCAACCTCACCGGCCAGGTCCGCAACATCGCGCTGGTGGCCACGGCCGTCGCCAAGGGTGACCTGTCGCAGAAGATCACCGTGGACGCGCGCGGGGAGATCCTGGAGCTGAAGAGCACCATCAACACGATGGTCGACCAGCTCTCCGCGTTCGCCGACGAGGTCACCCGTGTCGCCCGCGAGGTCGGCACCGAGGGACGGCTCGGCGGCCAGGCCCAGGTCCGCGGGGTGTCGGGCACCTGGAAGGACCTCACCGACAACGTCAACGTGATGGCGTCCAACCTCACCGGCCAGGTCCGCTCCATCGCCCAGGTCGCCACAGCCGTGGCGCGCGGCGACCTGTCGCAGCGGATCACCGTCGAGGCGGCCGGCGAGGTCGCGGCGCTGGCCGAGGTCATCAACACGATGGTCGACACGCTCTCGGCCTTCGCCGACGAGGTCACGCGTGTCGCCCGCGAGGTCGGCACCGAGGGACGTCTCGGCGGCCAGGCGCACGTGCCGAACGTCGCCGGCACCTGGAAGGACCTCACCGACAACGTCAACTCGATGGCCAACAACCTCACCGGCCAGGTGCGCAACATCGCGCTGGTGACGACCGCGGTGGCCCGGGGCGACCTGTCGAAGAAGATCGACGTGGACGCCCGCGGCGAGATCCTCGAACTCAAGACGACGATCAACACCATGGTCGACCAGCTGTCGGCCTTCGCCGACGAGGTCACCCGTGTCGCCCGTGAGGTCGGCACCGAGGGACGCCTCGGCGGACAGGCCGAGGTCGAGGGTGTCTCCGGCACCTGGAAGCGCCTCACGGAGAACGTCAACGAACTGGCCGGCAACCTCACCCGCCAGGTCCGCGCGATCGCCGAGGTCACCAGCGCCGTCGCCGAGGGCGACCTGACCCGGTCGATCAACGTGGAGGCGTCCGGCGAGGTCGCCGAGCTCAAGGACAACATCAACTCGATGGTGGAGTCCCTGCGCGAGACCACCCGGGCCAACCAGGAGCAGGACTGGCTCAAGACGAACCTCGCGCGGATCTCGAGCCTGATGCAGGGCCACCGCGACCTGCCCGTGGTCGCCGAGCTGATCATGGACGAGCTGGTCCCGCTGGTGTCGGCCCAGTACGGCGCCTTCTACCTCGCCGAGGACGGCGAGGACGGGCCCGAACTGCGGCTCGTCGGCTCCTACGGCTACCCGGAGGAGAGCAACCGGCCCTCCCGCATCGCCTTCGGCCGTACCCTGGTCGGCCAGGCCGCCCGCAGCCGGCGCACCATCATGGTGGAGGAGCTGCCGGACGGCTACGTGACCATCTCCTCGGGACTCGGCCAGGTGGTGCCCTCCGCGCTGGTGCTGCTGCCCATCGTGGTGGAGGGCCAGGTCCTCGGCGTCATCGAGCTGGCGTCGGTCACCCCCTTCACCCAGATCCACCGGGACTTCCTGGCGCAGCTGATGGAGACCATCGGCGTCAACGTCAACACCATCGT
This sequence comes from [Streptosporangium] indianense, assembly GCF_021474405.1. Lineage (GTDB taxonomy): Bacteria > Actinomycetota > Actinomycetes > Streptomycetales > Streptomycetaceae > Streptomyces > Streptomyces indiaensis. Next base: position 60,525 of record NZ_JAKEIO010000022.1, on the reverse strand, counting down.
GGCCAACGCCCGCACCGACGAGCTGCTCGTCGAGTCGCAGCGCCTCACCGTCGAACTCCAGGCCCGGTCCACCGAGTTGCAGGTCCAGCAGGAGGAACTGCAGCGCTCCAACGCCGAACTGGAGGAGAAGGCCTCACTGCTGGTCGCGCAGAACCGGGACATCGAGGCGAAGAACCTGCAGATCGAGCAGGCCCGCCAGGAGCTGGAGACACGCGCCCAGCAGCTGTCGCTGGCCTCGAAGTACAAGTCGGAGTTCCTGGCCAACATGAGCCACGAACTGCGCACCCCGCTCAACAGCCTGCTGATCCTCGCCCAGTTGCTCGCGCAGAACCCGTCCCGCAACCTCACGCCCAAGCAGGTCGAGTACGCCCAGATCATCCACTCCGCCGGGTCGGACCTGCTCCAGTTGATCAACGACATCCTCGACCTGTCGAAGGTCGAGGCCGGGAAGATGGACGTCACGCCCGAGCGGGTGACGCTGCGCCAGCTCATCGAGTACGTGGAGGCCACCTTCCGGCCGATGACGACGCAGAAGAGCCTGGAGTTCACCGTGACGACCGCGCCCGGCGCGCCGGCGGACGTGCTCACGGACGACTCCCGGCTCCGCCAGGTCCTGCGCAACCTGCTGTCGAACGCCGTGAAGTTCACCGAGCAGGGCGGCGTGGAGCTGAGCATCGAGCCCGCGGACGACGACGAGGTGCCCGAAGGCGTCGTGCGGGGCGCCTCGGTGGTCGCCTTCCGCGTCAAGGACACCGGCATCGGCATTCCGGAGCAGCACCTGGAGACGATCTTCGGTGCGTTCCAGCAGGCGGACGGCACGACCAGCCGGAAGTACGGCGGCACCGGTCTGGGCCTGTCCATCACGCGGGAGATCGCCCAGCTGCTCGGCGGTGCCGTCTCCGTGCACAGCACGCCAGGCCAGGGCAGCACGTTCACGCTGTTCCTGCCCGTGGCACGCCCCGACTTCGAGGAACTGCTGCACTCCGGCCGGCCCCTCGAGCGCGTCCCGGCGGAGCCCGTGCCGGAGGGACTGGCCGGCTCCGTGCCGGTGCCCCAGATCGGGCCCGGCCCGCGGCCCCGGCGCCTGCTCGTCGTGGAGGAGCGGTCGCGCGGTCTGCTGACCCTCGTCGCGGAGAGCGTGGTGGCCGACCTGACGCACGGCAGGACGGACGGTGCCCAGCGGCCCGCCGTGGACATCATCACCGCCGTCGGTGCGCAGGAGGCGGCCGGTGCCCTCGCCTCCGAGCCGTGCCACTGCGTCGTCCTGGAGCTGGGCATGCCTGACGACGAGGCGTCCCGCTTCCTCCAGGCGCTGGAGGGCGACTCGGCGCTGACCAGCGTGCCGGTGCTGGTGCACAGCAGCCACCCCACGGACGCCCCCATGGACGAGACGCTGCGTTCACGCTCGGAGGGCGGCGCCCTGGAGCTGCTGTCCAGCCTCGACGAACTGCGGGAGCGCATCGCCCTGCACCTGTCCGCGGAGGAGCCCGGGGACGTGCTCTCCCTCGTCCGCACGGAGGGGCCGCAGCAACTGACGCCGCCCGCCGTCCAGGACGCGTCGGCCGGCCGTACCGTCCTCGTCGTCGACGACGACGCGCGCAACCTCTTCGCGCTGAGCGGGATCCTGGAGCTGCACGGCTTCCGCGTCCTGCACGCCGAGAACGGACGCAGAGGCATCGAGACGCTCGTGAACAACCCGGACGTCGCCCTCGTTCTGATGGACGTGATGATGCCGGAGATGGACGGCTACACCGCGACGGCCGAGATCCGCCGCATGCCGCAGTACGCCGAGCTGCCCATCATCGCCGTCACGGCGAAGGCGATGCCGGGTGACAGGGACAAGAGCCTCGCCTCGGGTGCCAGCGACTACGTCACCAAGCCCGTCGATACGCGCGACCTCATGGCCTGCGTGCGCCGCTGGCTGCCAGCATGAGCACACCGGCGTCCGACCCGCACACCGGCGGGCCGGACGCCCCGCAGCGCCTGTCGTCCCGCGCCCCAGGGCACTCCAGCCGAGGAGCATCCACACCGTGAGCATGTCCGAGCAGTCGCGCGAGCCGGGTGACGGCGAGCCGAAGCGCGGCTCGGCCGCCGGTCCTGAGCCCTCGCCGTCACCGCTGAGCTTCGACCCGCTGTCCCGTACCGCCGACGGGGACCCCAAGCCGTCCGACGAGGAGGCGGCGGTCTCCGGCGGGTTCACCTCCGACGGGCCGCCCGGGTTCACCTCCGACGGGCTGCCCGGGTTCGGCGACGAAGCGCGCGCCGGCCGCGAGGACCCGTCGACCGCGTCCCCGGTGGGCCGTCTCGCCGCCACCGTGGAACGGCTCAGCCGGGAAGTACGTGCCGCCCAGGCGGAGGCCGAGGGGCGCGCCCTGATCGAACTCGCCAAGGGGGTCCTGGTCGAGCGGCTGCAGTGCGGTCCCGCCCAGGCGGCCCGGCAGCTCGCCCAGTTGGCGGAGCAGGCCCAGGTCACCCCCCTGGAACTGGCCGTCGACGTCATCAACCAGGCCGCCCGGGACCGGATGTCCGAGGTGACGGACGCCTTCCTCGCCGCGACCCGGGCCGCCGACGAGGCGGAGAGCGAGTCGGCCGCCGTGCGCCTGCGCGCGGCCGAGAGCGGCGTCCTGGCGGCGGACGACGCCCAGGCCGTGGCCGACGCCCTGCTGGAGCAGGCGTTGCGTCCCCTCGGTGCGGTGGCCGTGGCCGTTTGGGCCGTGGGCGCCGACGGTTCGCTCACCTTGGCGGGCAGCGCCGGCTTCTCGCCGGCCGAGGCGGAGCGCTGGCGTTACGTCCCGCCGGACGTGGTGACCGTGGCGCGCCGGGGCCTCATCGAGCGCGAGGGGCAGTGGATCACCACCCTCGGCGTGACCGGACTGCCCACCATCGGCCTGCACCAGCATCCGGACGGCGGCCGGGCCGCCCTGCCCGCCGGCACCGGCGGCCGTATCCACGGTGTGCTGGAGATCGCCTGGCCGGCCCCGCTGGAGCCGCAGCCCCCGCAGATCGTCCGGCAGGTGGAGGCGCTGGCCGAACTGTGCGCGCACACCCTGGAGATGTACACGCCGCCGCAGGGAGCGGCCCAGGAGCCGCGCGTGCTGCCGGACGCCGCCGAGCTGATGGACCTGGCCGACGGGCTGTACGACCCGGCCCTCGTCCTGGTGCCGCATCTGGACGCCGACGGGCACCTGGTGGACTTCCGCATCCAGCACGTGAACAACCGCTTCCTGGACCCGGCGGGCCGGCCGCGGGCCGTCGTGAACGGGGCGCTGCTCCTGGAGGCCTATCCGATGGCCGCAGGGGACAGCGAGTTGTTCCAGCGCGTCGAGCGGGTCTACGCCACCGGTGAGCCCTTCCGGGCCCGCCGCATGAACCTCACCGCCCTCGTCGACCAGGTCCCTCTGTCGGCCGTCGCGGACATCAGCATCAGCCGCCACGGCATGTCCGTCCTCCTCATCTGGCGCATCGAGGACGAGATGGCCCGGCTGGCGAGTCTCCTCCAGCATGCCCAACGGCTGGGCCGCATCGGCGGGTTCGAGGAGAACGTGCTCACCGGTGAGATCACCTGGAACGGGCAGCTCTTCGACCTGTACGGACGCCCCCGGACGAGCACCCCGGTGCCGCTGGAGGAGCTTCCGGCCCATGCCCACCCGGACGACGGCGTCTCCATCCGCCGTTTCCTGCGCACCCTGCTGCACCACCAGCGTCCGGCGGCCGCCGCGTTCCGGCTGCAGCGGCCGGAGGGGGTGACCCGCCACATCCGGATCGTCGCCGAACCGGTGCTCGACACCGACGACCGGCTGCTCCTGGTGCGCGGCGCCTGCCAGGACATCTCGGCACAGCACTGGACCGAGGTGGCGCTCGCCGCGACCCGCGACCAGCTGGCGCACACCGAGCAGCAGGCCACCGAACGCGCCCGGCTCACCCTGCAGTTGCAGCACGCGATCATGCCGCCCACCCAGGCGCCGTTGCAGGTGTCCGGCCTCCAGGTGGCCGTACGCTACCGGCCCGCGGAGACCGAGCAGTTGGTGGGCGGCGACTGGTACGACGCCGTCGTCCTGCCGTCGCGCAAGGTGCTGCTGTGCGTCGGGGACGTGGCCGGGCACGGCATCGAGGCCGCCACCAGCATGGTCGTCCTGCGCAACGCGCTGCGCGGCCTGGCCGTGACCGGCGCCGGGCCGGGCCAGCTGCTGTCCTGGCTCAACATCGTGGCGCACCACCTGACCGGCTCCGTCACCGCGACCGCGGTGTGCGGACTGTACGACCCGGACACGCGGACGCTGCGCTGGGCCCGGGCCGGGCACCTCCCGCCCGTCCTCGTCCGCGACACCGAAGCGGCCCCCCTGCCCCTGGTCAAGGGACTGCTGCTGGGGGCCGTCCCCGAGGCCGTGTACGAGGAGACCGAGCTGCGCCTGGCCCCCGGGGACACCCTGTTGATGTACACGGACGGTCTCGTCGAGCGCCGGGACCGGCCCGTGGAGGAGTCCCTGACCCACCTCCTGACCACCGCCCGGTCGGCACCCAGCACGCTCGACCAGCAGCTGGACCGCCTCCTGACCTACAGCAAGTCGGACACGGACGACGACACGTGCATCGTGGGCATCAGGGTCGGGTGAGGGTGCCGCGTCCCGCGGGCCCCTGGGCTGCGTAGGGGCGGTGTCGGTGGCCGTCACAGCATGACGTGCTCGACCTGCGTGCAGTCGAGCAGGCCGAAGAGGTCGCTGCCGTGGCCGGAGCGGCCGACGCCGCCGTGCGGCATTTCCGACACCGTCGTGCCATCAGCACGGCCCGGAGGATCGGCCTTCTGCGGCTAGTCCTCGTAGCGGGGCGTCCACTGGGCCCGGGCGACGGCCTCGCGCAGTTCGTCCTCCGTCGCCCGCGGGGCCACCCCGTCCTCGACGGCGGCGAGGGCCGCGGCCAGCGCGATCTCGCGAGCGGACTCCCGCATGCCGGTCAACGGCGGCAGCAGGGGCACGGGCAGGTCGTCGCCGTCCGCCGCACGCACCGCGCAGCGTGCGACGGCCCGGGCGGCCGCCACGAGCATGCGGTCCGTGACCCGTGTGGCCCCGCTCGCGGTCACCGCGAGGCCCATCGCCGGGAAGACGTAGACGTTGTTGGACTGCGCCACGGGCACCTCGCGCCCGTCGACCTTCAGCGGCGGGAAGGGCGAGCCGGTGGCGATCAGCGCCCGCCCGTCGGTCCAGCGGGTGAGGTCGGCGGGGTCGGCCTCGGAGTGCGAGGTGGGGTTGGACAGCGGGAAGACGACGGGCCGTTCGCAGGTCGAGGCCATCTGCCGCACGATCTCCTCGGTGAACGCGCCGTGCGCCGTCGACAGCCCGATGAGCGCGGTCGGCTCGGCGCGGCGCACCGCCTCGGCGAGGCCGGTGCCGTCCCAGTCGGCCACCTCGCTGTCGTCGCGCGCGAACACCCGCTGCTGCGGGGTCAGTTCGGAACGGGAGGAGACCAGCAGCCCGTCGACGTCGACGATCCAGAACCGCGCCGTCGCCTCGTCCTCCGACAGGCCCTCGTCGACCATGGCCGTACGGATCATGTCGGCGACGCCGATGGCGGCCGACCCCGCGCCGAGGATCACTACGCGCTGCTCGGTGAGCGGGGTGCCGGCCACGTCCGCCGCCGTGGACAGGGCGCCGAGCGTGACGGCCGCGGTGCCCTGGATGTCGTCGTTGAACGTGAGCAGCCGGTCCCGGTAGCGGGCGAGGATCGGGTGCGCGTGGGCGGTGGCGAAGTCCTCCCACTGCAGAAGCGTCCCGGGCAGTTCCGCCTCGACCGCCGAGACGAACGCCTCGATCATCTCGTCGTACTCGGCGCCGGTCAGCCTCCGGGCGCGCCGGCCGAGGTAGCGGGGGTTGTCGAGCAGGGTCTCGTTGTCGGTGCCCATGTCCAGCAGGACCGGCAGGGTGCGGGCGGGGTGGATGCCGCCGATCGCCGTGTACAGGCTCAGCTTGCCGATGGGGATGCCCATGCCGCCGACGCCCTGGTCGCCCAGGCCGAGGATGCGCTGGCCGTCGGTGACGACGATGACGTCCACGTCGTGGTCACGGTGCGGGCGGTTGCGCAGGATGTCGCGGAAGCGGTGCCGGTCCTCCCAGGTCAGGAACAGACCGCGTGGCCGCCGGTAGATCTCGCTGAACTTCTGGCAGGCCTCGCCCACCGTCGGCGTGTAGACGACGGGCAGCAGCTCCTCCAGGTACGCGGTGACCAGACGGTAGAAGAGCACCTCGTTGGTGTCCTGGAGCTGCCGCAGATAGATGTGCCGGTTCAGCGGCTTGTCGTAACCGTGGAACGCCTCGTAGGCGCGGGCGACCTGCTCGTCCAGGGTCTCCACGGCGGGCGGCAGCAGCCCGTCGATCCCGAGCTCCTCGCGCTCGCTGCGGGTGAAGGCGGTGCCCCGGTTGACCAGCGGGTCGGCCAGGGTCGTGACGGCGGGGCTGGTGGTGGGGCGGGGGTGCTGTGTCGGCTGGTCCATGAGGTCACGCCTTCCCGTGACGCGCCGGTTCGTGCGGGTGATGTGTGCCATCCGGACGAACCACCGGCCCCGGGAAAACGTCCCCGGGCACCGATGAGTTCCGCGCCGCCCTCCGGTCCACCTCTCCGTACGCCCCACCGCGACCCAACCCCCGTCAGGAGACAGAGACATGAGCGTGACGACACCTCAGAGCCAGGCACCGCGGACCGAGGCCGGTCTGCTCACCACCCGCCCCGTGTGGCTGGTCGGCGTTCTGGCCACCCTCGCCGGAGCCGTGGTGACGGAGGCGTTCGCGCTCGTCGCGCGGGCCGCCGGTGTCCCGATGGAAGCGGCGAGTCCCGGAGCCACGGAGGCCGCGGAGATCCCGGTCGGCGGTTTCTTCGGCGGGGTGCTGTTCTGGTCGGTCGCCGGCATCGTCCTCGCGGTCGCCCTCGCCCGCTGGGCCGGGCGGCCCGCCCGTGCCTTCACCGTGACCAGCGTCGCCCTCACCGCGCTGTCGCTCGCCGGCCCGGCCGTCGCGCCGCACACCGCCACGTCCACCCGGATCGTCCTGGCCGCGTCCCACGTCGTGGCCGCCGCGGTCGTCGTCCCGCTGGTGGCGCGCAGGCTGTCCCGCGTGCGGCACTGACCCCGCACCTCCGACACGGCCCGTCGGCGCCTCGGTGCCGACGGGCCCGTTGCCGTGCTCCCCGTCCCGCGCAGCCGTGAGGGCTGAACGACCACCCCGAACAGCCCAATCCCACTGCGCCGGAGGAGGCGACCGTGGGTCAGCGGTGTGACGGTGGTGGAAGGGATGCGCGTGCACACAGGGACGAGGAGACGCGATGGCGGAGGCACTGGTCGAGGGCGGCACGCACGGCGCTGCCACGACGGACGGCACGGGCCCCTGCCCGGGGGTCTTCGAGCAGCTCAGCGCCGTCGCCGACGCCGTCCTCTACGAGGGCTACCTCCTCTACCCCTACCGCCGCTCCTCCACGAAGAACCGTGTCCGCTGGCAGTTCGGCGTGCTGTTCCCCCGGGACTGGGTGGAGGCGGACGGCCCCGTCACCCCCGGCGTCTCGGGTTCCGCCGACTCCTGGTACCAGCAGACCGAGTGCCTGCTGCGCGTCCGGCAGCCGGACGCCCGCGTCCGGGTGCGGGTCCGCTACCTCCAGATGCAGCGCAAGCAGGTCGAAGAGGCGGGCCGGCCCGTCGAGTCGCTGCACACCGACGACGGCGCGGTGCACCTCACGTTCGACGAGGCCCTGCCGCGCGAGTGCGAGGTCGAGGCCCCGCTCGACGAACTCCTCCGGGGCGCACGGGTCGTCGCGGTGAACGCCGCGGCGGGTACGGACGTCGAGCCGCTGCCCGCGAACGCCGGGCGGGTGGTGCGCAGCCGCGAGGAGATCCGGGCCGAGACCACCGTCAGCGCCGAGCGGCTCTCCGACGACCTGTGCCGGATCCGCGTACGGACCACCAACACCGCGCCCGCACCGCCGCCGCACACGCCCCGGGACGAGGCGCTGCGCCGGGCCCTCATCGCCACGCACACCCTGATCGGCGGCGACGGGGCGGAGTTCGTCTCGCTCATCGACCCGCCGACGGACCTGGACGCACCCGTGCGAGCGTGCCGCAACGAGTTCACCTTCCCGGTGCTCGGCGGCGAGACCGGGGAGACCGCACCCGTCCTGCTGTCCGCGCCGATCATCCTGCCCGACCACCCCCGGGTCGCCCCCGAAAGTCCCGGCGACCTGCACGACGCCGCGGAGATCGACGAGATCCTCACGCTGCGCACGATGCTGCTGACCGACGAGGAGAAGCGCGAGGCGCGAGCCACCGACCCGCGGGCGGCGGCGATCCTCGACCGGGTCGACACCATGCCGCAGGAGGTCTTCGAACGCCTGCACGGCGCCGTCCGCTCCCTGACGCCGGCCGCCCCCACGGCGCCGACCGATCACCCCCTCACCCCCGTCACCCCCACGGCGTCCGCCGACCGCCCCGCCTGGTGGCAGGAAGGCGGCGACGAGGGTCTCTCCCCGACCACCGACACCGTGCTCGTCGACGGCGTCCGGCTCGGCGGCGGCAGCCGGGTCCGGCTCCGCCCCCGGGGACGCGGCGCCGACGCCCAGGACATGTTCCTGGCCGGGCGCACCGCCGAGGTCGCCGCCGTCTTCCACGACGTGGACGGCAGCGTGCACCTCGCCGTCACCCTCGACGACGACCCGGCCGCCGAACTCAACAACTGGTACGGCCGCTTCCACTACTTCCGGCCCGACGAGCTCGAACCCCTCGGGCCCGCCGGATCCCCGGACGAGCCGTCGGCACCGGCTCCCGCCGCAGCTCCCGCGCGGCACACGACCGACTCCGAGACCCCCGCAGCGGAGGCCGAGTGACATGACCATCGACAGCAGCACCACCGAAGTCAGCAAGGAACCCGAACGGTCCGAGGACCGGAAGGGCATCGACGAGATCACCATCCTGTGGATCTCCGAGGGCATGAGCTGTGACGGGGACACCGTCTCGCTCACCGCCGCCGACCAGCCCTCCATCGAGGACGTGGTGCTCGGGCTGATCCCGGGCCTGCCGAAGGTGAACCTGGTCAACAAGGTGCTCTCGCCCAGTCTGGGCGGCGAGGACTTCCTCGCGCCCTACCGGGCGGCCGTCCGCGGCGAACTGGCCCCGTTCATCCTGGTCATCGAGGGCTCGATCCCGAACCAGAACATCATCGAGGGCGACGGCTACTGGACCTCCTTCGGCAACGACCCGGAGACCGGCGAGCCGCAGACCCTCAACTGGTGGATCGACCAACTGGCCCCCAAGGCCTGGGCGGTGGTCGCCGCCGGCACCTGCGCCACCTTCGGCGGCATCCACGCCATGTCCGGCAACCCCACGGGGTGCATGGGCCTCGCCGACTACCTGGGCTGGGACTACACCTCCCAGGCCGGCCTGCCCGTCGTCAACGTGCCCGGCTGCCCGATCCAGCCCGAGAACTTCATGGAGACCCTGATCTGGGTCCTCTACCACGCGGCCGGCTCCGCACCCCCGCCGCCGCTGGACCACATGCTCCGCCCGCAGTGGCTGTTCGGGAAGACCGTCCACGAAGGCTGCGACCGCGGCTCGTACTACGAGCAGGCCAACTTCGCCACGGACTACAACTCGCCCAAGTGTCTGGTCAGGACGGGCTGCTGGGGTCCGGTCGTCAACTGCAACGTGCCCAAGCGCGGCTGGATGGGCGGCCTGGGCGGCTGCCCCAACGTGGGCGGCATCTGCATCGGCTGCACGATGCCCGGCTTCCCCGACGCGTTCATGCCGTTCATGGACGAGCCCCCCGGCGGCACCCTGTCGTCCCTGGCCATCAAGCCGTACGGAGCCGTCATCCGCAGACTGCGCGGCATGACCAACGAGCTCGTCAACCACGAGCCCAGGTGGCGCCACAACAAGCGCAAGCTGACCAGCGGTTACGACCCGCGCTGGCGCCCGTGACGAAACCCGCGACCCCACCCACCACCGACAGCGAGGGGCAGTACCGCAGATGACCACCACCGAGGCCCGGCCCACGGACCGCAAGCCACCACAGCTCGTGGACATGTCCTGGGACCCGATCACCCGGATCATCGGGAACCTGGGCATCTACACGAAGATCGACTTCGCCAACCGGGAAGTCGTCGAATGCCACAGCACCTCGTCGCTCTTCCGCGGCTACTCGGTGTTCATGAAGGGCAAGGACCCGCGCGACGCGGGCTTCATCACGTCCCGGATCTGCGGCATCTGCGGCGACAACCACACCACCTGCTCCGACTACGCCCAGCAGATGGCCTACGGCGTCAAGCCGCCCCCGCTGGCCGAGCACATCGTCAACCTCGGCGAGGCCGCCGAGTACATGTTCGACCACACGATCTTCCAGGACAACCTGGTCTTCGTGGACTTCTGCGAGGCCATGGTCAAGGCCACCAACCCCGGTGTCCTGGCCCGCGCCGAACGCACCGACGCCCCCCGCGGCGACATCCACGGCTACCGCACGATCGCCGACATCATGAGGGCCTTCAACCCCTTCGAGGGCGAGGTCTACAAGGAGGCCTTGAAGGTCAGCCGGGTCACCCGCGAGATGTTCTGCCTGATGGAGGGACGGCACGTCCACCCCTCCACGCTGTACCCGGGCGGTGTCGGCACGATGCCGCAGCCGACCGTCTTCACCGACTACCTCAGCCGCCTCATGCGGGTCATCGACTTCGTGAAGAAGGCCGTCGCCATGAACGACGACGTCTTCGACTTCTTCTACGAGGCACTGCCCGGCTACGAGGAGGTCGGCCGCCGCCGTGTCCTGCTGGGCTGCTGGGGCGCCTTCCAGGACCCCAAGGTCGTCGACTACCGCTACGAGACGATGAACACCTGGGGCAAGGCGATGTACGTCACCCCGGGCATCGTCGTCGACGGCGAACTCGTCACCAACAACCTCGTCGACATCAACCTCGGCCTGCGCATCATGCTCGGCAGCTCCTACTACGAGGACTGGGTCAACGAACAGCCGTTCGTCACCCACGACCCGCTCGGCAACCCCGTCGACATGCGCCACCCGTGGAACCAGACGACCGTGCCGGTGCCGCAGAAGCGCGACTTCGACGACAAGTACAGCTGGGTGATGAGCCCCCGCTGGTTCGACCAGCGCACCGGCGACCACCTCGCCCTCGACACCGGCGGCGGCCCTCTGGCCCGTCTGTGGTCGACGGCGCTGAGCGGTCTGGTGGACACCCCGTACGTCAAGGCCACCGGCCACAGCGTGCGCATCTCCCTGCCCAAGGGCGAGTCGCTGCCGGAGACCACCCTGGAGTGGCGCATCCCGCAGTGGAGCAACACCATCGAACGCGACCGCGCCCGCCCGTACTTCATCGCCTACGCGGCCGCCATGGCCCTGCAGTTCCTGGAAGAGGCCATGGGCATGGTGCGTGCAGGCGAGACCAAGGTGTTCGAGAACTTCGAGGTGCCCGACGAGGCGATCGGGTGCGGCTTCCACGAGGCCGTGCGCGGCGTTCTCTCCCACCACCTGGTGATCAAGGACAAGAAGATCGCCAACTACCACCCCTGTCTCTTATACACATCCCGAGCCCACGAGACCAGCGGTAGAATCGCGGGTGGCGGGGTGGGGGGGGAAAAGGGGGGGGGGGGGGGGCGCGGGGGGGGGGGGCGGGCGGGCGGGGGGGGGAGCCCCGGGCCCCGGCCCGTACGCCCAGGGAGCCCCCGGCCCCGGCCTGTACGGCCCCGCCGGCCGCCCCTACGGCGCCCCGGTCTCCGTCAACGCGCTCGCCGTGGCCGCCCTGGTTCTCGGCGTGCTCTGCTTCCTGCCCGCCGCGGGACTCGTGCTGGGGCTGATCGCGCTGCGGCAGATCCGGCGGTCCGGGCAGAGCGGGCGGGGCATGGCGATCGCCGGTTCGGTGCTGTCGGCCGCCGGGATCGCGCTGTGGGCGGCGGTGCTGTCCACGGGAGCCGCCTCGACGGCGTGGGAGGGGCTCAAGGACCGGGCCCGGGGCAACGAGAGCCTGTCGCTGGACAAGGGCGACTGCTTCGACGCGCCCGGCGGACTGGAGGGTGACACCTACGACGTCGACCGGGTGCCCTGCGGGGGCCGGCACGACGGCGAGGTCTTCGCGGTCGTCGCGCTGCCCGGCGGCGCCTTCCCGGGCGATGCGAGGATCACCGACCTCGCCGACGAGAAGTGCTACGCCCTCCAGGACCAGTACGCGATGGACACCTGGGCGATGCCGGCGGACGTCGACGTGTACTACCTGATGCCGTCCCGGGACAGCTGGCGCTACGGCGACCGTGCGATCACCTGTCTCTTCGGCAACACCGACGAAGGGGCCGGGCTGACCGGCTCCCTGCGCGGCGACCCGACCACGTTCGACACCGACCAGGTCGTCTTCCTGTCGACGGCCAACGCCCTGGACGCGGCCCTCTACGAGGAGCCGGGGAGGACCCCGGAGGAGGACCTCGCCGCCCACCGGGCCTGGGCCACGCAGGTCCACGACGTGCTCGGCGAGCAGATCGAGGCGCTGCGCGGACACTCCTGGCGGGCCGGCGCCCGCACCCCCGTCGCCGACCTGGTGGCCGACCTGGAGGACGCCCGGACGGAGTGGCGGAAGGCGAGCACCGCGGGCGACGCGGACACGTACCACGCGCACTACGACAAGGGCTACGGGGCGGTGGACGGGCCGGCGACCGTCACGGCGCGCAAGGCCCTCGGTCTGGCGACGACCCCGCCCGCTGCCGGGCAGGGCGGGAAGGAAGACTCCGCGGCACAGGTGTGACGGCGGCCATAGCGGGGAGAAACTGCCTGCGTAAAGCCCCCAGGGCCCTCATGTCATCACATCGAGTGATTCTCTGGCCTTTGCTTGCACCGCACAACCTACGGTTGCCACGCTGTTGCTGTCTGTACAACCTGATGGGAGCGGCCAGTGACATTCGGTGAGCAGCCGGCGTACCTGCGTGTCGCGGGTGATCTCCGCAAGAAGATCGTCGACGGTCGGCTGCCCCCGCACACCCGCCTCCCCTCCCAGGCCAGAATCCGCCAGGAGTACGGCGTCTCGGACACGGTCGCGCTGGAGGCCCGCAAGGTGCTCATGGCGGAAGGCCTGGTCGAGGGCCGTTCCGGCTCGGGCACCTATGTGCGCGAGCGCCCCGTGCCCCGGCGCATCTCCCGCTCCGGCTACCGCCCGACCGGCGGGGCCACGCCCTTCCGTCAGGAGCAGGCCGACGGCGAGGGGCACGGCACCTGGGAGTCCAGCAGCGAGCAGTCCGAGGCGAGCGTCGCGGTCGCCGGCAGGCTGGGCATCGAGCCGGGCGAGCGGGTCATGCGCACGAAGTACCTCTACCGCGAGGGCGGCGAGGCGATGATGCTCTCCACGTCCTGGGAGCCGCTCGCCGTGACGGGGCGTACGCCCGTGATGCTGCCGGAGGAGGGGCCGGTCGGCGGCATGGGCGTCGTCGAGCGGATGCGCGCCATCGACGTGATCGTGGACAACGTCACGGAGGAGGTCGGCGCCCGGCCCGGCCTCGCCGAGGAGCTGCTCGTCCTGGGCGGCGTCCCCGGTCATGTGGTGCTGGTCGTCCAGCGCACGTTCTACGCCTCCGGCCGGCCGGTGGAGACGGCCGACGTGGTCATTCCGGCCGATCGGTACCGGGTCGCCTACCACCTTCCGGTCAAGTAGCGGTCGCTCCCATCCGCCCGCGGCGCACTCCCCGCGCGCCCCGTTCACACGATCACCGTCCCGAGCGCCCCGGGCCGGGGTGGTGCGCGGCCCCGCCCGGCCGTCGTTCACGCAGGTCGCCGCTCGTGTATGCGGTATGCCCCCGGCAGGCCGACCCGGTGTGCCCGGACGGCGCGTTCACGGGCGTGCGCCCCCGCGTCCTGGCCGGTTGCGTACCTCTTCGTGAAAACCCGTATTCGCTCCGTGAAGGTTAGGCGTAGGCTCGGGCATATGCGTATTGCGGTTTCCTTGGCGGGTGGGGTACGGCACAGGCCGCGGGCGGGAGGAGGGGCGCGATGAACGACAGCACGGTCGCTCTGCCCTGGCTCGTGATACGGGAGGACGACAACGGCAACCGGTACCGCGTGGGCCGGTACGCGACCCGGGCCGAGGCCCAGAAGATCGCGGACAGCCTCGACGGTCGCGGTCACAAGCAGCTGTACTGGGTCGAGAGGCTCGGCCGGAGCGGGCCGGCCGTGGCCCACGACTGACCGCCTGCGGGGGTGCCCTGGGCGGGGCCCCGGAGGCCGGCGGGCCTCCCGTAGGCTCCCCGCATGAGTGAGCGGATCGTCGTAGGGGCCGCACTGGTCGAGGACGGGCGGTTGCTTGCCGCCCGGCGCAGCGCGCCCGTCGAGCTGGCCGGGCGCTGGGAGCTGCCCGGTGGCAAGGTCGAGCCCGGCGAGACGGCCGACGCGGCACTCGCGCGGGAACTGCGCGAGGAACTCGGCGTCGACGCCGAGGTGAGCGACCGCGTCCCGGGGGAGTGGCCCCTGAGGAAGCCGTACGTCCTGCAGGTGTGGACCGCCCGGCTGCGACCCGGATCGGCCGCTCCCCGGCCCCTCCAGGACCACGACGAACTGCGCTGGCTCGGCCCCGACGAGATCTGGGACGTGCCCTGGCTCGACCAGGACGTCCCGGCCGTGCGGCAGGCCCTCGCCCATCTGGGAGCGGCCGGTGCTCCGGCCTCCCGCGGCCCACGTCCCGGTGTGGCCGACGAGCCCGGCGCCTGAAGCCCGCCGGGGGCGTGCGGCTCATCAAAGTGCCGTGCGCACGCCCCGTACGCCTTTCGTGCCACAGCGCGCAGCCCTGCACGGTACTTCAACCCGAATATCGGGTATGTGCCCATTAACCCCATGAAACCGGACATGGGTGAGGCTCCTGCCTGGGAAGTGATCGGCGTGATCGACACCGAGGACGACTGCGCCGACTGGACCTTTCCCGCCGAACCGGGCGCCGTGCGCAGCGCTCGTCAGGCCGTGCGCGGCCGACTGCGGGACTGGGGCCTCGACAGCCTCGCGGACCTCGCGGCCCTGCTGGTCAGCGAGCTGGTCACCAACGCCCTGCGGCATGCGACGGGCCCCATCGGGGTCCGTCTGGTACGCCGCTCCGGACTGGACGGCGTCCTCCTGGTGGAGGTGTCCGACCCGCTGCCGGACCCGCCCCGCGAGCGCGCCGCACGCCCGGAGGACGAGAGCGGCCGCGGACTGTACCTGGTGGCGTCCGCGTCCCGCCGCTGGGGCACCAGACCCGGCGTCACGGGCAAGACGGTGTGGTTCGAACTCGCGGTGCCGGAGTGAAAATCCGGTGTACGTACATCCCGCCGCTGTAGAGCGGTTGGTTCAGGCCAGTGGCGGTTGCCGGTGCGAGGGATTCGACGCCGTGCCCCCTGGTTAGAAGACTGGGAGTGTTGTCACGGTCCGGACCGAAAACCATCGGGACCGTGCTGTGATCGTGAACACCGTGTTGTGCGGCACCGTAGTGCTGGATACTGCGGGCAGCCGCCCCCGGTGACCGGTGCCGGACGCGGTGAGCTGGAGGGGACGGTTCGCGTGAGCGAGATACCAGCGAAGGCCACGGAGTCCGAGGACCCGTCGGAGGGCGCGAGGTCGAGGCCTGCCGACGGCTTGGCCTCCGCGGTGGGAGGTGCGCTCGCCGCCGACGGGGTGCGATCCGGGGACGCCATGTGGCAGAGCAGTCCCCCCGGTTCCATCTACGACTACATCAAGGTCGCGTCCTTCTCCATCGGCCCCGACGGGCTGGTGGACCAGTGGAGCCTGCGCGCCGAGCACCTCTTCGGCATCCCCGCCGACCGCGCCGTGGGCATGGACCCCATCGAGGCGTTCATCGACCCGCGCCATCGCGAGCGCGGCATGCGCAAGATGGCCGAGATCCTCGACGGCCGCGAGTGGACGGGCGTGGTGCCCTTCCGGATGCCGAAGGGCGTCGAAGGGGAGCGCGGGCACGAGGGGCTCGCCGAGGTGTACGTCATGCCGACGCGCACCGAGGACGGCGAGAAGGCCGCCGTCTGCATCGTCGTCGACGTGCGTACCCTGCGCAGCATCGAGACCGACCTCGCCGCCTCGCAGGCCATTTTCAGTCAATCGCCCTTCGGATTCCTCCTGATCGACCCCGACCTGCGGGTCCGCCGCGTCAATCAGCGGTTTGCGTCGATCTTCGGAGGTGACGTCGACGACCATCGCGGCAAGGGGGTGCACGACTACCTCCAGCGCGGCGAGGCCGACCGCGTCGCGGCCACCTTGCGGCGGGTGCTGGAGACCGGCAGTTCCATCACCGACATGCACGTCACCGGTTTCGTGCCGGGATCCGACGAGCGTCGCCACTGGTCCGTCAACCTCTACCGCGTGCACAGCGGTTCGGGCCGTCCCATCGGCATCGCCTGGCTCGGGATCGACATCACCGCCCGTCGCGCCGCCGCACGCGAGGCAGCCGCCGCCCGGCGCAATCTGGCCCTGCTGAACGAGGCCGGTGCCCGCATCGGCAACTCCCTCGACCTGGAGACCACGGCCCGTCAGCTCCTCGACGTCGTCGTCCCCGGCTTCTGCGACCTGGCCACCGTCGACCTCTACCAAGGTCTGCTGGCCGGTGACGAGACGCCGCCCGGGCTCGCCGACGGCAGCGCCGAGTTGCGCCGCGTGGCTTTCGCCAGTGCCGTCTCCGACGCGCCGTTCGCCGGCACCGGCGTGCCCGTCGCGGTCGGCGCAGTGCACCACTACCCGTTCAACTCGCCCTGTGCCGACGCCCTGCGCACCGCCCGGCCCCAGACCGTCCCCGGCGAGGACGGCGGGCTCGTGCAGTCCACGCTCGCCGTGCCGATGGTCGCCCACGACACCGTCGTCGGGCTGGTGCAGTTCGCCCGGACCAAGGGCAGCGAGCCGTTCGGCGACCGGGACCGCGACCTCGCCGTGGAACTGGCCGCCAGGGCCGCGGTCTGCATCGACAACGCCCGTCTCTACCGCCGTGAGCACGAACGGGCGTTGATACTCCAGCGATCCCTGCTCCCGCCCGGCGACCCGGAGGCCTCCGGCCTCGACATCGCCTGCCGCTATCTGCCCGGCAACGTCAACACCGGCCGGCCCAGCGAGGTCGGCGGCGACTGGTTCGACGTCATCGAACTGCCCGGGCACCGCACCGCCTTGGTCGTCGGTGACGTGATGGGCCGCGGCCTGCGCGCCGCCGTCGCCATGGGCGAACTCCGCACGGCGGTCCGTACGCTGGCCCAGCTCGACCTGGAACCGGCCGAGGTGCTCTCCCAGCTGGACGAGATCGCCCGCGGCCTCGGCGCCCCCGGAGGAGTCCAGCAGGCGACCCGGGCGGCCCGCCGCCCCCGCGAGGCGGACCTGTCGGAGGTCTACCTCGCCACCTGCGTCTACGCCGTCTACGACTCCGTCACCCGGCGCTGCACCTTCGCCAATGCCGGCCACCTGCCGCCCGTCCTGGTCGAACCGGGCGAACCGGCGCTGATGCTGGACGTGCCGCCGGGCATGCCGCTCGGCGTGGGCGGGGAGCCCTTCGAAGAGGTCGAGGTCGAACTGCCCGAGGGCGCCCTGCTCGCGCTCTACACGGACGGCCTGGTCGAAAGCCGCGACCACCCCCTGGACGAGGGCCTCCAGGCCTTCGTCAGCGCCCTCTCCGACCCCACCCAGCCGCTGGAGGACGTCTGCGACCACGTCCTCAACACCCTCGACACCCATCACGGCGAGGACGACATCGCGCTGCTGATGGCACGTGTACAGGGGCTGCCCAACGACTCCGTCGGCGACTGGACCCTGCCGCGCGAGCCGCGCAGCGTGGGCCGGGCCCGCGAGTACGCGCGGGCCCAACTGCTCGCCTGGGACATGGAACCCCTGGTCGACACCACGGAGCTCCTGGTCAGCGAGCTGGTCACCAACGCCCTGCGCTACGGCGAGGGCGAGATCCGGCTGCGTCTGCTGCTCGACCGCACCCTGGTCTGCGAGGTCTGGGACTCGGGCCTGGTCCAGCCCCGCCGCCGCCGGGCCCGCGACACCGACGAGGGCGGCCGCGGCCTCCAGCTGGTCGGCCTCCTCAGCGCGGCGTGGGGCTCCCGCCGCACCCCCCGGGGCAAGACGGTCTGGTTCGAACTGCCCCTGCCGGGCGGCGACACGAGCCTCACGGATCCGGCGGAGGCGCTGCTGAGCCTGTTCTGACCCGCAACCGAACAGAGGTGCTGATCGTCCTCCCCGGCAACATCCACCGCACCACCGGGGGAGACGGCATGGACCGCACGGCAGGCGAAGGCAGCGAGAACTCCTCACCGCCGCAAGGGGAGCCCGGGCCCGCCCGGGACAGCCGTGCGAGACGCCGGCGCTGGATCCGACGCACGGCCGTCGGACTGCCGCTGCTCCTCCTGCTCCCGCTCCTCTGCGTTCTGACGGCCCTCAGGATCAACTACACGGGCGATCCGGCCGACGGCACCCACAGCCGTGGCCGTGACGCCCTCTGGCTGGGCCACGCCTGGGTCGACGGCCGCAAGAAGGACGCCGACGTCACCGCCCTGGCCCGCCGACTGCGGGACACCGGCATCCGCGACCTGTACGTCCACTCGGGCCCGCTGGAACACGACGGCACGCTCCCCGCGTCGGTGCACCCCCGAGCGCGCTGGTTCGTCGGCGCCGTGCACGACAAGCTCCCAGGCGTCCGCGTCCAGGCGTTCCTCGGGGACGTCGTGGCCACCGAGAGCGACGCGGGCATGCGCCTGGAGGACCCGACCACGCGCGCCACCGTCCTGCGCTCCACCCGCCGGATCCTGGACCTCGGCTACGACGGTGCCCACCTCGACCTGGAACCCCTGCACTCCGGCGACCGGAACTACCTGCGCCTCCTCGACGTCCTGCACCGCGAGACCCGCTCCCGGGACGCGCTGCTCTCCGTCGCCGCCCACCAGATCGACCCGCTCCCCGGTCTCCACACCCTGCGTGGCGGTCTCACCGGCCACCCCAAGTGGTGGTCACAGGAGTTCTTCGGCCAGGTCGCCCGCCGCGTCGACCAGATCGCAGTCATGTCGTACGACACCGCGCAGCCCCTGGAGGGCACCTACGGCGGCTACGTCGCCCAGCAGACCTCCCTCGCCCTGGAGGTCACCCCGCGCTCCACCGACCTGCTGATGGGACTGCCCTTCTACTGGGAGAACGACGTCAGCCACTGGGGCCATGCCGAGACGGTGCCCGCGGCGGTCCGGGGCGTCCGCCTCGGTCTGTCGCGCACGGACGCGGACCGGGCCCGCTTCGGTGTCGCGCTGTACATCGACCACACGGCGACCGAGGCGAACTGGCGGGCGTACGAGGAGGACTGGGTCAGCGGGTGCTCAGCCTGCTGAGGAGCGTCTGCGGATCTTCGAGCCCAGCCACACCAGCGGGTCGTACTTGCGGTCCACCGCCCGTTCCTTCAGGGGGATCAGCGCATTGTCCGTGATCTTGATGCCCTCGGGGCAGACCTCCGTGCAGCACTTGGTGATGTTGCAGTAGCCCAGACCGTGTTCGTCCTGGGCGGTGGTCTTGCGGTCCAGGCCCGCCTCCGCCGCCGCGTCCAGCGGGTGCATGTCCAGCTCCGCCACCCGCATGAGGAACCGCGGTCCGGCGAACGCCTGCTTGTTCTCCTCGTGGTCGCGCACCACATGGCAGGTGTCCTGGCACAGGAAGCACTCGATGCACTTGCGGAACTCCTGCGATCGGTCCACGTCCTCCTGCATCATGCGGTACTCGCCGGGAGCGACACCGGCCGGGGGGACGAAGGCCGGGACCTCCCTCGCCTTGGTGTAGTTGAAGCCGACGTCGGTGACCAGGTCGCGGACGACCGGGAACGCCCGCAGCGGCGTCACCGTGATGGTCTCCTCGCGGCCGAACACCGACATGCGCGTCATGCACATCAGCCGCGGCCGCCCGTTGATCTCCGCCGAGCAGGAACCGCACTTGCCGGCCTTGCAGTTCCAGCGCACGGCGAGGTCGGGCGCCTGGGTGGCCTGGAGACGGTGGATGATGTCGAGCACCACCTCGCCGTCGTTGACCTCGACCTCGAAGTCCTTCAGGCCGCCGCCGCTCACGTCCCCGCGCCACACCTTGAAGTGGGCCGTATAGCCGCTCATTCGTAGAGCTCCTCTTCGGAGAGGTACTTGACCAGCTCCTCCTTGTCGAACAGGGCGAGCAGGTCGGCACGGACGGGTTCGGTGGTCTCGCGGGTGAGGGCGATCTGGCCGCGGACCGGGTCCGTCGCCGCCAGCCCGCCCGTCGGGTCGGTGAGCGCGCACAGCAGGTTGATCCGCCGCCACGCGCGGTCCATCCCGGGGTGGTCCTCGCGCGTGTGCCCGCCACGCGACTCGGTGCGCTCCAGCGCGGCCCGCGCCACGCACTCGCTCACCAGCAGCATGTTCCTGAGGTCCAGGGCGAGGTGCCAGCCGGGGTTGAACTGCCGGTGCCCCTCGACCCCGGCCCGGCGGGCCCGCAGCCGCAGTTCCGCCAGTTTCTCCAGGGCCTGCTCCATCTCCGGCGCGCGGCGGATGATGCCGACCAGGTCGTTCATCGTCTGCTGGAGTTCCTGGTGCAGGGTGTAGGGGTTCTCCGGCGGGCCGCCCGCCGGCTCCTCGGTCTCCGCCTCGGCCGAGAAGGGCCGCAGCGCCTCCGCGGCCGCCGAGTCGATCTGGACGTCGTCCACGACGGGCCGCGCCCCCGCCAGGCCCGCCGCGTACTCGGCCGCGTGCCAGCCCGCCCGGCGGCCGAAGACCAGCAGGTCGGACAGGGAGTTGCCGCCGAGACGGTTGGAGCCGTGCATGCCGCCGGCCACCTCACCGGCCGCGAACAGCCCGGGCACCCCGCGCGCGGCCGCCGTGTCCGACTCGACCGCGACCCCGCCCATCACGTAGTGGCAGGTGGGCCCGACCTCCATCGCCTCCGCCGTGATGTCGACGTCCGCCAGCTCCTTGAACTGGTGGTACATCGACGGCAGCCGGCGCTTGATGACCTCGGCGGGCATCCGCGTCGACACGTCGAGGAACACGCCCCCGTGCGGGGAGCCGCGCCCCTCCTTCACCTCGGCGTTGATGGCCCGCGCGACCTCGTCACGGGGGAGCAGCTCGGGCGGGCGCCGGTTGTGGTCCGGGTCGTCGTACCAGCGGTCGCCCTCCTCCTCCGTCTCGGCGTACTTGTCCTTGAAGACGTCGGGGATGTAGTCGAACATGAACCGCTTGCCGTCGGAGTTGCGCAGCACCCCGCCGTCGCCGCGCACCGACTCGGTGACGAGGATGCCCTTCACCGACGGCGGCCAGACCATGCCGGTCGGATGGAACTGCACGAACTCCATGTTCAGCAGGGGAGCGCCCGCGAGCAGGGCCAGGGCGTGGCCGTCGCCGGTGTACTCCCACGAGTTCGACGTCACCTTGAAGGACTTGCCGATACCGCCGGTGGCGATGACCACGGCCGGTGCCTCCAGCACGAAGAAGCGGCCAGACTCGCGCTCGTAGGCGAAGACCCCGCAGACCCGGCCCTCCTCCTTCAGCACGCGCGTGACCGTGCACTCCTGGAAGACCTTCAGCCGGGACTCGTAGTCGCCGGTCTCACGGAAGTCCTCCTGCTGGAGGGAGACGATCTTCTGCTGGAGGGTGCGGATCAGCTCCAGGCCGGTGCGGTCGCCGACGTGGGCGAGCCGCGGGTACTCGTGGCCGCCGAAGTTGCGCTGCGCGATCCGTCCGTCCTTGGTGCGGTCGAACAGCGCCCCCCAGGTCTCCAGCTCCCACACCCGCTGCGGCGCCTCCTGAGCGTGCAGTTCGGCCATCCGCCACTGGTTGAGGAACTTGCCGCCGCGCATGGTGTCGCGGAAGTGCACCTGCCAGTTGTCACCGCTGTTGACGTTGGCCATGGCCGCGGCGATGCCGCCCTCGGCCATCACCGTGTGCGCCTTGCCGAACAGCGACTTGCAGATCACGGCCGTACGGGCGCCGCGCTCCCGGGCCTCGATGGCGGCGCGCAGGCCCGCGCCGCCCGCGCCCACCACGACGACGTCCCACTCCTGCCGGTCGACCACGGACATCAGAAGGCCTCATCCCTCTAGAAGAAGCGCGGATCGTCGAAGGCGCCCGACGCGACCAGGTAGACGTAGAAGTCGGCGAGCGCCACGCTCACCAGCGACGCCCAGGCGAGCTGCATGTGCCGGGCGTTGAGCTTCCCCGCCCACTGCCACATCCGGTAGCGCACGGGGTGCCTGGAGAAGTGCTTGAGCTTGCCGCCGACGATGTGCCGGCAGGAGTGACAGGAGATCGTGTACGCCCAGATCAGCACGATGTTCACCAGGAACACCAGCGTGCCCAGACCCATGTGGCCCCAGGCGTAGGTCTCGTCGCGGAAGGCGAGCACGGTGTCGTAGGTCAGGATCCCGGCGACCACGAGCGCGGCGTAGAAGAAGTACCGGTGGATGTTCTGCAGGATCAGCGGGAAGCGGGTCTCGCCGGTGTACTTCCTGTGCGGCTCGGCCACCGCGCAGGCCGGCGGGGACGCCCAGAAGCCCCGGTAGTAGGCCTTGCGGTAGTAGTAGCAGGTCAGGCGGAAGCCGAGCGGGAAGATCAGGATGATGATCGCGGGCGAGATGCCCCACCAGCTCCCGAAGATCTCCCAGTTCGGGCCGGACCGCATCGGCTCGCAGTTCTCCGCCAGGCACGGCGAGTAGAAGGGCGAGACGTAGGGCGCCGCGTAGTAGTCGGTGTTGGCGAAGGCCCGCCAGGTCGAGTAGACGATGAAGGCCAGCAGGCCCGCGGCGGTGCCGGCCGGGGCCAGCCACCAGCGGTCGGTGCGCAGGTGCGGGGCGGCGATCGCGGCCCGCGCAGCGCCCCGCACACCGCCGCTCTCAGGTCTGGGTTCGGTGGCAGGGGGTTCCGTACCAGTGGCCACGTGACGACTCCGGTCGGGTTCGGGGGAGGTGCCGGTCGCGCTCGACTCCTCCCCGGGTCAGGGAGCGCGCCGGTCCCGGGCGCCGAGCCCCTCGTCGTCCGAGTCGCTCCACAGGGCGGAGTCGTACGGCGTGTCCGAGATGGTGACCAGCTCGGGGCGCTTCGGCGCGGCCGGTGACGCGGCGGCGTCGCGCAGCAGGGCGACGCTCTCGCGCAGGTGATTGGCGTCGGCACGGACGCGGCGCATCTCCAGACCGCCGGTGCCGAGCTGCTTCTCCAGCCGCCCCAGCGATCGGAACACCTCGTCGAGACTGCGCTGGACTGACATCAGTTCGTCGTGAACGGACATGACTTGCCCTCACTTCCGCGGGTCCTTCATGGCCCAAGGCGGCAACGTTCATGCGCCTGCGAGTGTTGCGCGTCGCGCCTTGTGCTGTGAAGGGATGTGCATCGATTGGCCGAGGCGTGCGGGTGCACTGTGCGGTGCGTTGCGCCGCACGGGTGGCTTCCCGCCCGTGACCGCCGTGTCGCCCTGTGTTGCCGAACCCTTTCCTCTTCAGTGGCCGCATACATCAGATGAACTCCAAATACCGCCAAAAGTGATCATAACGCCCGCGGCTTCCCGGAGGTAGCACAGATGTCCCAGCACGGCGTCGGCCCGCGCGCGGTCACGCGCTCGGTCGCCTTCCTGACCGCGGGCGTGCTCGCGGTGCCCGCGCTCGCCGGATGCGGCTCCGACGACCCGTCCGGAAAGCCGCTCGCCGGGCAGGACATCCAGCCCGCCCCGCGCGACCGGATCACCGACGGGGGCACCCTGCGCTGGGCCGCCGACTCCGTGCCCGACACGCTGAACACGTTCCAGTCGGACGCCGACGCCACCACCACCCGCGTCGCCCAGGCCGTCCTGCCGTCGATGTTCCGCATGGACGCCTCCGGCCGCCCGGAGCGCAACCCCGACTACCTGGAGTCCGCCAAGGTCGTCGACACCGAGCCCAAGCAGGTCGTCCTGTACAAGCTCAACCAGCAGGCCGTGTGGAGCGACGGCCGGGAGATCGGCGCCGCCGACTTCGCCGCCCAGTGGCGCGCCCTGTCCGGCAAGGACACCGCCTACTGGACTGCCCGCAACGCCGGCTACGACCGCATCCAGAAGATCGAGCGCGGCGACAACGCCCTGGAGGTCCGCGTCACCTTCAGCCGCCCCTACGCCGACTGGCGCTCGCTGTTCTCCCCGCTGTACCCGAAGGACGTCATGGGCACCCCGGACTCCTTCAACGACGGGGCCCGCAACAAGCTCAAGGTCACCGCCGGACCCTTCACGGTGAAGAAGGTCGACCGCAAGGACGAGGAGATCACCCTCGCCCGCAACCCGCGCTGGTGGGGCGAACCCGCCAAGCTCTCCGAGATCGTGCTGCGCACCGTCCCGCGCGACAAGCGGGCCGCCGAGCTCGCCGCGGGCACCCTCGACCTGGCCGAGATCGACCCCACCGCGGCCCGCCGCATCACCGTCGCCGCCCGCCCCCAGAGCTCCGGCAGCCCGCTGATGGGCCCCGGCGCCGACCGGTCCGCCGCGGACTCTCTGGAGTCCTCGGCCCGCGCCAACGGCTCCGACGAGGAGGCCGCCGACGAGGAGAGCGTCGCCCGCACCAAGCCGGGCAGGGCGGCCGCCGCGTACGCCCGGCAGCAGCAGGCCCTCAGCGGGTTCGAGGTCCGCAAGTCCCTGGAGCCCGCCTACACCCAGCTCGCCCTGAACGGCGCCGAGGGCCCGCTCACCGACGAGCGCGTCCGCCGGGCCGTCGCCCGCGCCCTGGACCGCAAGGACATCGCCCGGGTCGTCCTCAAGCCCCTGGGCCTGCCCGCCGTCCCCGTCGGCAGCCACCTCGCCCTGTCCGGCCAGGCCGCCTACGCCGACAACAGCGGCGCCCTCGGCGACCAGGACACCGAGGAGGCCCAGGCGCTGCTCGCGGACGCCGGGTGGGTGCGCGGCGGCCCGGTCGAGGAGCAGGAGAAGGACAAGGAGAAGGCGGCCGGCCCCGAGGGTGGCAAGGCCGACGACACCGGCCAGGACGACAAGGCGCGCCGCGGGCCCGACCCGGCCGGGCACCTCGCCCAGGACGGCAGGCAGCACGTGCCCGGGCACCAGGGCGGCGCCCCCGGGGCGTACGCCCCCAAGGGCACCGCCGCCCCGGCGAACCAGGAGTCCGCTCCCCTCGCCAAGAACGGCAAGGCCCTCACGCTGCGCTTCGTGCTCCCCTCCGGGCCCGGCTCCCAGACGTTGCGCACGGTCGCCGACCGCATCTCCCGCATGCTGGAGCGCGTCGGCATCACCACCGAGATCTCCAAGGTCTCCGACGAGTCCTACTTCAAGGACCACATCGCCTCCGGCCAGTACGACCTCGCCCTGTACTCCTGGCCCGCCACGGCGTTCCCCGCCACCGACGCCCGGCCCGTCTACGCCAAGCCCGTCCCGGCCGCCGACGGCTCGCTGAACGTCGAGCAGAACTACACCCGCGTCGGCACCGACCAGGTCGACCAGCTCTTCGACGAGGCCGTGGCCACCCTCGACGAGGGCGAGTCCCGCTCCCTGATCCGCAAGGCCGACTCCCGGATCTGGGCGGCGGCCGGCTCGATCCCCCTCTTCCAGCGCCCCCAGCTGCTGGCGGCCCGCAAGAACCTCGTCAACACCGGCGCCTTCGGCTTCGGCACGCCGGTCTACGAGGACATGGGCTTCCTGAAGAAGGGCGCGAAGCCGGCGTCGGGCCCGTCGGCGAAGGGCTCCACCGCTCCGTAGCTCTGGGAACGCTCAAACGCCTTGCCGTTCCGCGCCCGGCGTCCGCACCATGATTCCCAACACGATCATGGTGCGGACGCCGGGCGTCCGTACGCGGGGGGACGGGGACCGACACATGCGCGGCACGGCGGGACGGGCCGGCACGGCCGGGCTGGTCATCGGGGTGCTGGTGACGGGGCTGGGGGCGTGCACGGGGAGCGCGGGCGGAAACGGGGCCGACCAGGGCCGGAAGACCGAAGAGCCCATGGCGACGGCCTGCGCGAACGGCACCTTCACCTGGTCCCACCTCACCGAGCGGGACCGGCTGACAGGTGTCTCCGACCCCGAGCGGCTCGGCAAGGGCGGCGGCGCCCTGCAGAACCCGATGCGGCGGGTGTACACCCCCGCCCCCTCGGTACGCGCCGACGGGCCGGCCCCGTCCCCCGCGGAGATCCTCTTCTCCCTCGGCAAGAAGGCCGGCGAGATCGACTCCGACGCGCGCACCCTGGCGGAGGCCGGCGAGACCTGGCCGTTCACCGACGTCCGGCAACCGGCCCCGGAGCTCCGTACCGACCGCCTCACGCCCCGCGCGGCGGGCGAGTACGTCCAGTACGCCGGTGTGCGGGAGGTGGCGGCGGACTTCCGTTACCGCTGCCCGGACGGCCGGACCGTCTCCGGCCACGCCCGCAACTGGACGGTCGACTTCGCCGTCCTCACCGACTGCGGGGTGCGGCCGGACTCACCTCTGGCCCGAGAGGTGGCCCGGCGCTCCTGCGAACCGGCCTGACCTGCACAGACGTAGCCCGGCTAACCCCTGCCGCCGTAGCCCCGTACCATGGGGTGAGGCCGTGGCATGTTGAGCCCGGCAGGGCCCGCGCACCACCGACGTACGCGCAGGGCATTCACTACTCCGGGAGTACGCCTTTTATGGCCACGCGCCACGACATCCGCAACGTCGCCATCGTCGCCCACGTCGACCACGGCAAGACCACCATCGTCGACGGCATGCTGAAGCAGGCCGGCGCCTTCGCCGCGCACCAGCTCGACTCGGTCGACGACCGCATGATGGACTCGAACGACCTGGAGCGTGAGAAGGGCATCACGATCCTGGCCAAGAACACGGCGGTGAAGTACCACCCGAAGGACGGGGGGGACGTCATCACCATCAACATCATCGACACCCCCGGCCACGCCGACTTCGGCGGTGAGGTCGAGCGCGGTCTGTCGATGGTCGACGGCGTCGTCCTGCTCGTGGACGCCTCCGAGGGCCCGCTCCCGCAGACCCGCTTCGTGCTGCGCAAGGCGCTCCAGGCCCGGCTGCCCGTCATCCTCTGCATCAACAAGACGGACCGCCCGGACGCCCGGATCGACGAGGTCGTCAACGAGACCTACGACCTCTTCCTCGACCTGGACGCCGACGAGGAGCAGATCGAGTTCCCGATCGTCTACGCCTGCGGCCGCGACGGCATCGCCTCGCTGACCAAGCCGGACAACGGCACGGTCCCGGCCGACTCCACCAGCCTGGAGCCGTTCTTCTCCACGATCCTGGAGCACATCCCGGCCCCGACCTACGACGAGGCCGCCCCGCTCCAGGCCCACGTCACCAACCTGGACGCCGACAACTTCCTCGGCCGTATCGCGCTGCTCCGCGTCGAGCAGGGCGAGCTGCGCAAGGGCCAGACGGTCGCGTGGATGAAGCGCGACGGCTCCGTCAGCAACGTCCGCATCTCCGAGCTGATGATGACCGAGGCGCTCACCCGCAAGCCCGCGGAGAAGGCCGGCCCCGGTGACATCTGCGCCGTCGCCGGTATCCCGGACATCATGATCGGCGAGACGCTGGCCGACCCCGAGAACCCGGTCGCGCTGCCGCTGATCACGGTCGACGAGCCCGCCATCTCCATGGTCATCGGCACCAACACCTCCCCGCTGGTCGGCCGCGGCGCCACCGGCAAGGGCGCCGACAACAAGGCGGCCGTCAAGGACCGCAAGGTCACCGCCCGCCAGGTGAAGGACCGCCTCGACCGCGAGCTGATCGGTAACGTCAGCCTCCGCGTGCTCGACACCGAGCGGCCGGACGCCTGGGAGGTGCAGGGCCGCGGTGAGCTGGCGCTGGCCATCCTCGTCGAGACGATGCGCCGGGAAGGCTTCGAGCTGACCATCGGCAAGCCGCAGGTCGTCACCAAGGAGGTCGACGGCAAGACCTACGAGCCCGTCGAGCGCATGACGATCGACGTGCCCGAGGAGCACATGGGCGCCGTCACGCAGCTCATGGGCGTCCGCAAGGGCCGCATGGACAACATGTCCAACCACGGCTCCGGCTGGGTCCGCATGGAGTTCGTCGTGCCCTCCCGCGGTCTCATCGGCTTCCGTACGGAGTTCCTGACCCAGACCCGTGGCACGGGCATCGGCCACTCCATTCACGAGGGCTTCGAGCCCTGGTTCGGCACCCTCCAGACCCGTAACAACGGCTCCCTGGTCGCCGACCGCGCCGGTGCGGTCACCGCGTTCGCGATGACCAACCTCCAGGAGCGCGGCGTGCTGTTCGTCGAGCCGGGCACCGAGGTGTACGAGGGCATGATCGTCGGCGAGAACTCCCGCGCCGACGACATGGACGTCAACATCACCAAGGAGAAGAAGCTCACCAACATGCGGTCCTCGACGGCCGACGTGACCGAGTCGATCGTCCCGCCGCGCAAGCTGTCGCTGGAGCAGTCCCTGGAGTTCTGCCGGGACGACGAGTGCGTCGAGGTCACCCCGGAGGCCGTGCGCATCCGCAAGGTGAACCTGGACGCCCGCGAGCGCGCCCGCGCCGCGAGCCGTGCCAAGCACGGCTGACGCCTGCCGCTGAAGACGACGACACCGGGCACCCCGCGAGGCGGGGTGCCCGGTGTCGTCGTCTTGACGGTGAGCGTCTGAAGGGCGGGGAACGCGGAGGCGAGGGTAGGGAAAACCCTCGACTTGCCCGTGGCAGCCGTCAGGGGCGGTTTTCTCCCACTACCCTGCTCCGGAAGCGCCAGGTGCCCCCGGCTTCGGGGATCGCACAACGGCCTTGCCGCACCAGCCACTTGAGCGCGCGACAGTCGCCGATGGAACCCTGCACGGATCCCACGGTATGCCGCAAGCGGTTTATCTCACTCTCGCGTCCGAAATGCGGACAGCCGACACCGATAGATGTGTAACAAGTCCGTTTCGCAGGGATCTTTCACCAAACCCTTTGTCCGGATTTTGGAAGATGTAGGCGAGAGCTGTGATCGAACCGAGACCTCGAGAGTGTGGTTCGGTCCTGGCGTTTGGCAGATAGTTAGGCGCGTAGAGCTCGGATGTACGGGTCAGTAGCCGGCAGCGGCGCGACTCACGAGCGCGGGGGCACTCGACGAATTCCGGCACCGGCGACGGGCGGGGGCCGTGATGTGTCGTGTGCTCCCTTCGCGGTGAACCAATGACTTCATAGGAGGAACCCATGCGCGGTGCCAGGAGCGCCAAGTGGGTCGCGGGGGCGATAGTCGTCGCTCTGGCCGCCACCGCCTGCGGCGGCGGCGACGACAGCGGCAGCGACGACATGAACAAGGGGAAGGCCGACCCGAACGGCATCGTCACTGCGCAGCTGAGCGAGCCTCAGAACCCGCTGCAGCCGGCCAACGCCAAGGAGAGCCAGGGCAGCCGCGTGCTGCGCACGATCTTCGCCGGCCTGGTCGACTACGAGCCCGGCACCGGCAAGCTGGAGTACGTCAACGCCGAGTCGGTCACGCCGAACGACGACTCGTCCGAGTGGACCGTCAAGCTCAAGCAGGGCTGGAAGTTCCACGACGGCACGCCGGTCACCGCGAAGTCCTACGTGGACTCCTGGAACTGGTCCGCCAACATCAAGAACAACCAGACCAACTCCAGCTGGTTCGCCGACATCGTCGGCTTCGAGGACGTGCACCCGGAGAAGGGTGACCCGAAGAGCGACAAGATGTCGGGTCTGAAGGTCGTCGACGACAACACCTTCACGATCAAGCTGACGCAGCCGGTCTCGTACTTCGCGTACAAGCTGGGCTACGACGTGTGGGCGCCGCTGCCCGAGGCCTTCTTCAAGGACCCGAAGGGCTTCGGCCAGAAGCCGGTCGGCAACGGCCCGTACAAGTTCGTGTCCTGGGAGCACAACAAGCTCATCAAGGTCCGCAAGTTCGCGGACTACAAGGGCCCGAACGCCGCCAAGAACGGCGGTATCGACTTCAAGAACTACACGACCGCCGACGCCGCGTACTCGGACCTTCGCTCGAACAACGTGGACTGGATCGAGCAGGTCCCGACCACCGCGCTGACGAACTACAAGTCGGACCTCGGCGACCGTGCCATCGACGAGCCGTACTCGGCCGTCCAGTCGATCGTCCCGGCGTTCTACACCAAGCAGTTCAAGGACATCGACCCCAAGGTCATCCAGGGTCTGTCCATGGCGATCGACCGCCAGACGATCACCAAGACCGTCCTCCAGGGCACGCGTACCCCGGCCGACTCCTACGTGGCCCCGGGCGTTCTCGGCTACAAGCAGGGCGCGCTCGGCGACATCGTCAAGTTCGACCCGGCCAAGGCCAAGAAGCTCATCCAGGAGGGTGGCGGCGTCCCGGGCAACAAGATTCAGATCCAGTACAACGCCGACCAGGACCACAAGCCCTGGGTCGACGCGGTCTG
The DNA here is from genome assembly GCF_021474405.1 of [Streptosporangium] indianense. Taxonomy (GTDB): domain Bacteria; phylum Actinomycetota; class Actinomycetes; order Streptomycetales; family Streptomycetaceae; genus Streptomyces; species Streptomyces indiaensis. The sequence goes on along the minus strand of NZ_JAKEIO010000022.1, from coordinate 30,190 downwards.
CAACTCGATCCGCAAGTCCACCGGTGTGGAGTGCACGGGCGACCCGAAGCCGACCTTCCAGGCCGACCTCGACGCCCGTGACAAGGAGCAGGTCAAGTCCATGTACCGCGGTGGCTGGGTGCTGGACTACCCGGTCAACTCGAACTTCATGCGCGACCTGTACGGCTCCACGGCGGCCGGCAACACCAGCGGCTACTCCAACAAGGAGTTCGACAAGCTGAGCTCCGAGGCGGACAAGGCCGGCTCGATCGACGAGACCGTGGCCAAGTACCAGGAGGCGGAGCAGCTCCTCGCCAAGGACATGCCGGCGATCCCGCTCTGGTTCTACAAGGTCAACAGCGGTCAGAGCACCAAGATCCTGGGCAAGATCAAGTACGGCCAGGACGGTGACCCGATCTTCGACCAGATCCAGGTCAAGCAGAAGTAAGTAGACGACCGCAGACCGGTGCCGCCTCTCCCGGAGAAAGGGGAGCGGCGGCACCGGTCCGTAGGCACAGGCCTCCACCTCACCCCTCAACCTGCGGTGCTGATGAGTGCGCAGGCCTCGCCGACCCCTCACGGCATGGAGGCGCAAGATGGGGCGCTACGCCGCCAGGCGACTGCTCCAGATGATCCCGATCTTCATCGGGACAACTCTGTTGATCTTCCTGATGGTCCACATCCTTCCGGGCGACCCGGTCCGGGCCATCTACGGGGACAAGGCTCCCGATCCCGCACAGATCGCGCAGATCAAGCGCGAGTACGGCTTCGACAAGCCCGTCCTCGAGCAGTACTTCCACTACATGCTGAATCTCCTCAAGGGAGACTTCGGCAGCAACCTCGCCGGACGCCCGGTTGCCGAGCTGATGGCCGAGGCCTTCCCGGTGACCCTGCGGCTGACGCTGCTGGCCATCACCATCGAGATCATCATCGGTGTCGGCCTGGGCGCGTGGGCCGGTCTGCGGGCCGGTAAGGCCGCCGACACCGGCGTACTGGTCTTCACCCTGACGGTGATCTCCATCCCGGTGTTCGTGCTGGGCTTCATCGCCCGGTTCATCTTCGCCGACGAACTCGGCTGGCTGCCGCCCAACGTGCAGGACTCCACGGACTACTCGCAGTTGTTCCTGCCCGCGTTCGTCCTGGCCATGCTCTCCATGGCGTACGTCGCGCGGCTGACCCGGACGACCTTCGCCGAGAACCTGCGGGCCGACTACATGCGCACCGCGCTGGCCAAGGGCCTGCCCCGGCGCCGCATCATCGGTGTCCACCTGCTGCGCAACTCGCTGATCCCCGTGGTCACCTTCGTCGGCACCGACGTCGGCGGCTTCATCGGCGGCGCTGTCATCACCGAGGGCATCTTCAACATCCAGGGTGTCGGCAACCTCCTCTACAGGGCGATCCAGACGAGCGAGGGCTCGACGGTCACGGGTGTGGTGACGGTCCTCGTCCTCGTCATCCTCCTGATCAACCTGCTCATCGACCTGCTGTACGCGGTCCTGGACCCGAGGATCCGGTATGCCTGACGTGACCAAGGCCCAGACCACCGACGCCGCGACCGTGGACGCCGTGGCCCCTCCGGCCGTCGACGCCCCCGGCAAGCAGAGCGCGCAGCAGAGCGAGAAGCCCCGCTCCCTGTGGGGCGACGCCTGGTACGACCTGCGGCACCGGCCCATGTTCTGGATCTCCTCGGTGCTGCTGGTCCTGCTGCTGGTGATCGCCGCGTTCCCCGGCTGGTTCACCAGCGTCGACCCGCGAGACGGCGACCTCGTCCACCACTACCTGGGCAAGCCGCAGCTGGGTCACTTCTTCCAGCCCGACTGGTTCGGCTACGACCAGCAGGGCCGCTCCATCTACTCGCGTGTCATCCACGGCACCCGTGCCTCGATCCTCGTCGGCGTCTGCGTCACCGCGGCCGTCACGCTGATCGGTGGTCTGCTCGGCATGCTGGCGGGCTACTTCGGCGGCTGGGTCGACTCGGTGATCTCCCGGGTCGTCGACATCTTCTTCGGTCTGCCGTTCCTGCTCGGCACCATGGTCGTCCTGAACGCCTTCACCGAGCGCAAGGTGTACGTCGTCATCCTGGCCCTGGCCTTCCTGGGCTGGACCTCGATCGCGCGGGTCATGCGCAGCTCCGTCATCACGGCGAAGCAGGCGGACTACGTGACGGCGGCCCGGGCGCTGGGCGCCGGCACCCCGCGGATCCTGTTCCGCCACGTGATGCCGAACGCCGTCGCGCCCACCATCGTCGTGGCCACCATCGCCCTCGGCGGTTACATCTCCGCGGAGGCGACGCTGTCGTTCCTGGGCCTCGGCCTGAGCGACCCGACGATCTCGTGGGGCATCGACATCTCCGAAGGCAGCAAGGTGATCCGGGACAACCCGCACACGCTGCTGTTCCCGGCGGGCATGCTCAGCCTCACCGTCTTCGCGTTCATCATGCTCGGCGACGCGGTGCGCGACGCCCTCGACCCGAAGCTGCGCTGAGGAGGGCGTACGTGACCACCATCGACAAGACCCGGAACGTCCCCGAGCCGCGCGGCGCGGCCGACGGCGACGTTCCCCTGCTCGAAGTGCGTGACCTGCACGTCGAGTTCCACACCCGTGACGGTGTGGCCAAGGCCGTCAACGGCGTCAACTACACCGTGAACTCCGGCGAGACGCTCGCCGTGCTCGGTGAGTCCGGCTCCGGCAAGTCCGTGACCGCGCAGGCGATCATGGGCATTCTCGACATGCCGCCCGGGCGCATCCCCCAGGGCCAGATCCTGTACCGCGGCGAGGACATGCTCACCATGTCCGGCGACGCCCGGCGCAAGATCCGCGGCCGGAAGATCGCCATGATCTTCCAGGACGCGCTGTCCGCGCTGAACCCGGTGCTGTCCGTCGGCTACCAGCTCGGCGAGATGTTCCGCGTCCACCAGGGCCTGAGCAAGAAGGACGCCCGGGCCAAGGCCATCGAACTGATGGACCGTGTGAAGATCCCGGCCGCCAAGGAACGCGTCGGCGACTATCCGCACCAGTTCTCCGGCGGTATGCGCCAGCGCATCATGATCGCCATGGCGCTCGCCCTGGAACCGGACCTGATCATCGCCGACGAGCCGACCACGGCCCTCGACGTGACGGTCCAGGCCCAGGTCATGGACCTGCTCGCGGAGCTGCAGCGCGAGTACAACATGGGCCTGATCCTGATCACCCACGACCTCGGCGTGGTCGCCGACGTCGCGGACAAGATCGCGGTGATGTACGCGGGCCGGATCGTGGAGACCGCGCCCGTGCACGAGCTGTACAAGCGGCCCGCGCACCCCTACACCAAGGGCCTGCTGGAGTCGATCCCGCGCCTGGACCAGAAGGGCCAGGACCTCTACGCGATCAAGGGTCTGCCGCCCAACCTGCTGCGCATCCCGACCGGTTGCGCCTTCAACCCGCGGTGCCCGCAGGCGCAGGACATCTGCCGTACGGACGTCCCGCCGCTGCACCCGGTCACCGAGCGGGACGGCGGCGAGCTGCCCGGCCGCGGCAGCGCGTGCCACTTCTGGAAGGAGACGATCCATGGCTGAGCTGGACAAGACGGACGAGTCCATGGACGCCACCCCCAACGTCACCGAGGTCGAGACGGTGGAGGCCGCCACCGACGCGGAGGCCGTGGCCGCCATCGAGGCGCCGGTCGAGCGCGGTGAGCCGATCCTTCAGGTGCGCAACCTGGTCAAGCACTTCCCGCTGACCCAGGGCATCCTGTTCAAGCGTCAGATCGGGGCGGTCAAGGCCGTGGACGGGGTCTCCTTCGACCTCTACCAGGGCGAGACTCTCGGCATCGTGGGCGAGTCCGGCTGCGGCAAGTCCACCGTCGCCAAGCTGCTGATGATGCTGGAGAAGGCGACCGCGGGCGAGATCTTCTACAAGGGCCAGGACATCACCAAGCTGTCCGGGCGCGCGCTGAAGGCGGTCCGCCGGAACATCCAGATGGTGTTCCAGGACCCGTACACCTCGCTCAACCCCCGTATGACGGTGGGCGACATCATCGGGGAGACCTTCGAGATCCACCCCGAGGTGGCGCCGAAGGGCGACCGCCGGCGCAAGGTCCAGGACCTTCTGGACGTGGTCGGCCTCAACCCGGAGTACATCAACCGCTACCCGCACCAGTTCTCGGGCGGTCAGCGCCAGCGCATCGGCATCGCCCGCGGCCTGGCCCTGAACCCCGAGATCATCATCTGCGACGAGCCGGTCTCCGCGCTGGACGTGTCCGTCCAGGCGCAGGTCATCAACCTGATGGAGAAGCTGCAGAACGAGTTCAACCTCTCGTATCTCTTCATCGCGCACGACCTGTCGATCGTCCGGCACATCTCGGACCGCGTGGGTGTGATGTACCTCGGCAAGATGGCCGAGATCGGCTCGGACACGGAGATCTACGACCACCCGACGCACCCCTACACCCAGGCGCTGCTGTCGGCCGTCCCGGTCCCCGATCCGGAGTCCCGCGAGGGCCGCGAGCGGATCATCCTCACCGGCGACGTCCCGTCCCCGGCCAACCCGCCCTCGGGCTGCCGCTTCCGCACCCGCTGCTGGAAGGCGCAGGACAAGTGCGCCCAGGAGGTTCCCCTCCTGGCCATCCCTGAGCGCTTCCAGGGCGTCGACACCCCGGCGGCCCACGAGTCCGCCTGCCACTTCGCGGAGGAGAAGGACGTGGTCCACGCGGCCTGACCCCACCGCTTGATTTCCCGGCATCCCCGAGGGGTGCCGGGAAATTCTGCTGTCCGGGCCGGTCGGCACCCCCGCCAACTGCGTTAACACGCAGGCAACTTCGACGACCCGGTTCCGATATACGGACGCGTCAGGGTGGTCGTCGTACGGCCGTGCGGGTGCCGTAAACGGGCCGGGGCGCGCCATGTGGCCCCGGCCCGTTGCCGTGTTCAGACGGCCGTGATGCCCAGGGAGCGCTTCAGGAAGTCGACCTGGAGGAGGAGCAGGTTCTCGGCGACCTGTTCCTGCGGGGTGATGTGGGTGACGCCGGACAGCGGCAGCACCTCGTGGGGGCGGCCGGCGGCCAGCAGGGCAGAGGACAGGCGCAGGGCGTGGGCGACCACGACGTTGTCGTCGGCGAGGCCGTGCACGATCATCAGCGGGCGGTGCGGCTCGGCGGGGGAGGACAGCCCGTCGGGAGTCACCAGGGAGCTCTTCGCGTAGGCCTCCGGGTGCTCCGCCGGGGTGCCCAGGTAGCGCTCCGTGTAGTGGGTGTCGTACAGGCTCCAGTCCGTCACCGGCGCGCCCGCGATACCCGCGTGGAAGACGTCGGGGCGGCGCAGGACCGCCAGGCCCGCCAGCCAGCCGCCGTAGGACCAGCCGCGGATCGCCACCCTGGACAGGTCCAGGGGGTAGCGCTTCGCGAGGTCCTCCAGGGCCTCCACCTGGTCGTCCAGCGACAGCGTGAAGTCGTGGTGGACCGCCTTCTCCCAGGCCGGTGAGCGCCCCGGGGTGCCGCGGCCGTCCGCGACCACGACCGCGAAGCCCTGGTCCGCGAACCACTGCGACGTGAGGTGGGCGTTGTGCGCGGCGACCACCCGCTGGCCGTGCGGACCTCCGTACGGGTCCATGAGGACCGGCAGCGGAGTGTCGCCGTCGTAGTCCCGAGGCATAAGCACGGCGCACGGTACGCGGCGTGCGCCCCCCTCGGTGAGCGTCACGCGGGGGGACATACCAGGATCTTCGGCGTACGAAGGGACAGTCCTGGTCGGTTTTCCGTCGCGCAGGACCTGCACCAGCGAACCTGGCCGGTTCAGTGCGGCCGAGACCAGAACCGTCACCTCCCCGGACCGCACCGCCGCGTGCACGCCCGGCTCCCGCGACACCTGCTCCACGCCCAGCTCGTTCACCCGGTACACGTGCACCTGGCCCGTCTCGGCCTCACCGGCGGCCTCCGCGCCCGCCGACGCCGAGATCAGCACGTCGTGCTCGGAGACGTCCAGCAGGGCCCGGACGTGCAGCTGCGCCCCCGTCAGCGGCCGGTCCCCGACCGCCAGCACCCGCGCCCCGCCCTCGTCGGCGATCCGCACCAGCTGACCCGAGGGACTCCAGCACGGCACCCCGGGGAAAAGATCCAGCCAAGTTCGATCTTCATCGGCGTGCACCATCCGCGTCGCGCCCGAGTCGGGGTCCACCGCCAGGATCAGCTGGCTGCGCTGGTCGCGCGCCTGTACGAGCAGCAGTGGCGCGCCCGCCGCTGACCAGTGCACATGTGCCAGATAAGGGTAGCGCGCCCGGTCCCAGGCGACCTCCGTACGCGACCCGTCCAGGCCGATCACGAACAGCCGCACCTCCGCGTTGGCAGTACCCGCCGCCGGGTACGGCACCCGCTGAGGCTCCCGTTCCGGATGCGCGGGGTCGGCGATCCACCAGCGCCGCACCGGCGTGTCGTCCACCCGCGCCACGAGCAGCCGGTCCGACTCCGGAGCCCACCAGAAGCCCCGCGAACGCCCCATCTCCTCGGCCGCGATGAACTCGGCCAGACCGAACGAGACATTCTCCGACTCCGGCTCGGCGAGCTCCCGGTCGCCCTCACCCTCCGCGCCCACCACCCGCAGGGCCCCCTGCGCGACATACGCGATCTGCCGCCCGTCGGGCGAGGGGCGCGGGTCGAGCACAGGCCCCGGCACGCGCAGTTCACGTGCCGTCCCCGCGCGCAGCTCCGCTGCGAAAAGCCGTCCCGACAAGGCGAAAGAGGCCAACTCGACGGCCGTGTCGGTGGCGTACCCGACGATGCCGGCCCCGCCCTCACGGCTGCGCTCACGCCGGGCCCGTTCCTCGGGTGAGAGGTCCTCCGAAGCGCCCCCCAGCAGGGCGCGCGGGTCGGCGGCCACGCGCTCCGCGCCCTCCTCCGTGTCGAGGACCCAGAGCGAATTCGCCCGGTCCGTACCGGAGCCGGAGCGCAGGAACACGACACGGGAACCGTCGGGCGCCACGGTGAACGAGCGCGGCGCGCCGAGCGTGAAGCGCTGGGTGCGGGCGTGCCGTCGGGGGAATGAGTGAGGCTCGGTCGTCATGCCTTGACCATATTGGCCATGCGCCCCCTTGTGCGGCCGTGCGCCGATCGATGCGCACGGAGGGATAGTTATGATCAATGACGCATAGTGGGTATGAACCTGCTGGCTGCTGTACGGATTTGATGCCCCCATAGTCCGACCCCCCGCGCCCTCGTGGATCTTTGGAGGTGAACCGCCGTGGCACTCTCGATTTCGGCGGTGGTGCTGCTGGCGATCATCGTCTTCCTGCTCGTCAAGAAGTCGGGACTGAAGGCGGGGCATGCGATCGTCTGCATGCTGCTCGGCTTCTACCTCGCCTCCTCGACCGTCGCTCCCACGATCAACGAGCTGACGACGAACATCGCGGGGATGATCGGCAGCATCAAGTTCTGACCCCGGCGGGACCTCGTAGGCTGGCCCCATGACGGAACTGCCCGACCGGCGTCTGCTGCTGGTGCACGCGCACCCGGACGACGAGTCGATCATCAACGGCGCGACCATGGCCAGGTACGCGGCCGAAGGTGCCCACGTCACGCTGGTCACCTGCACGCTGGGTGAGCGCGGCGAGGTCATCCCGCCCGAGCTGGCACACCTGACGGGCGCCGCCCTGGGCCAGCACCGCCGCCGTGAGCTCACCGCCGCCCTGGCCGAGCTCGGCGTCCGGGACTTCCGCCTCCTCGGCGGCGCCGGACGCTACAGCGACTCCGGGATGATGGGCCTGCCCGACAACGACGACCCCGGATGCTTCTGGCAGGCCGACGTCGACGAGGCCGCCGCGCACCTCGTCGAGGTGATCCGCGAGGTGCGCCCCCAGGTCCTCGTCACCTACGACGAGAACGGCGGCTACGGCCACCCGGACCACATCCAGGCCCACCGCGTCGCCATGCGCGCCGTGCAGCTGTCCGCCGACGTCGGCGTGCCGGTCCCGAAGGTCTACTGGAACCGGGTCCCCCGACCGGTTCTGGAGGAGTCCTTCGCCCGGCTCCGGGAGGACTTGTCCGACACGTCCTTCACCAAGGTCGCCGACATCGACGACGTCCCGGGTGTCGTGCCCGAGGAGCGCGTCACCACCGTGATCGACGGCACCGCGCACGCCGCCGCGAAGGCCGCCGCGATGCGCGCGCACGCCACCCAGATCACCGTGGACGGGCCCTACTTCGTGCTCTCCAACGAACTCGCCCAGCCGATCCTCACCACCGAGTACTACGAGCTGGTGCGCGGCGAGGCGGGCCCCGGCGAGCGGGAGACGGACCTGTTCGCCGGCGTCGGGGGAACCTCATGAACGACCGGACGCCGATGATGGCCCAGCCGATGCGGCCCCCCACGGCCGGGCGGGTCGGCGCCTGCCTCGGGTTCTTCGTGCTCGGCGCGGTGGCCGCTGTCGCCGGGGCCCTGGTGCAGCCCGGGTGGTTCCCGGGCGGGCTGCTGCTCGCCCTGGCCGGAGAGGCCGGGGCCGTCCTGGGCGGCTCACTCGTGCTCCGCGGCCGGGCCGGGGGCGTCGCGGCCGCCGCCGGCTGGATGCTCGCCATCGTCCTGCTGACCGCCAGCCGCCCCGAGGGCGACTTCCTCTTCGCCGCGGGGAGCGGCTCCTATCTCTTCCTGCTCGGGGGCATCGCCGTTGCTGTGATCTGCGCCACCCTCGCCCCGGGGCGGCAACCGGACGGAGCCCCCGCCCGACTTGCCAAGTGACGTACCACTTCGCCAGGACGTGGCCGTGGGGGTCCGGTGTGGGTTTCCAAGGCGGTCACGGGATACGGGCGAGAAGTGGCCAGTATGGTGGTGCGCGCCGCCGAGCCTCCCCCAAGCGCTCGACTCGCTCGTGCAGGGGGGACCCCCATCGTGAGGTCGTGACGGGCGGCGGAGCCAACCGGGAGAACCTGCCTTGAGTCGTGAAACTGACACTCCGTCCTCCGGGCCCAACGGGCGCGGCGGAGCCGCCTACCCGTCGGGTACGCCGCCGTACGGGACCCCGGCGGTCTCCGACGCCGGTGCGGACGCGGGCCGTTCCGCCACACGGCCGGAGGAACGCAAGACCGAGACCACGCTGACGACCCGGATCCGGATCAACATCCCCGGGTCGCGGCCCATTCCGCCCGTGGTGGTGCGCAAGCCCGTCGCGGAGACGGAGAACACGGCCGACACCGACACGCGCGGTGAGACGTCGACGGCCCCGGGCACCACCCCGTCCCCGGCACCGGCCGAGCCTCCCGCCGAACCCGCGCAGCAGGGCGACGACAAGCCGGCCAGCGACTGGTTCGCGCCCCGCAAGTCGGGCGGCGGCAAGGGCGGTCCGGGCAGCGGCTCCACCAACGGTGCCGGAATGCCGGGCGGTTCGCGTCCCGGAGCGGGTGCTCCCGGTGCGGCGGCGCCGGGTTCCGGCTCCGGTGCCGGTGCGTCCGGTGGGACGCGGCCGGGCGCCGGCCGGCCCGGCGGCGTGGTCGGCTCCATGGGCGCGCCGGGCGGTTCCCGGTCCGGCGGCACCAACGGTGCCGGGCTTCCGGGCGGCGCCACCGGCGGCCCCGTCGCGCCCGGGCACGGCGGCGGCACCGGCTCCTTCGACGTCACCGAGGCCCTGGCGGCGGGCCCGCTGGGCAACGCCTCACGCCCCGCCCCGGGCGGCACCGAACCGCGCCGCGACGACCTGCCGTACTTCTCAGACAACGGCCGCGACGGCCAGAACGGGCAGAACGGGCAGGCAGGTCAGAACAGCCAGAGCGGCTACGGCGGTCAGGCCGGCGGCCCGGGCCCGTCCGACGGCTTCGGCGCGAACGGCACGTCCGGTGGCCCCGGGTCCCGGCGCCCGGCAGGCCCGACCGGCGGACCGGTCACCGGCGAGGGCCCGATGGTGCCGCCGGCCGGCGGCCCGGGCGGTTTCGCCGAGCAGGGCGGCCCCGGGGCGCGGGACTCCTTCAGCACGCCCGGCGGCCCGGGCGGACCCGGTGCCTTCAACACCCCCGGTGCCCCCGGTGCTCCCGGCGGCTTCGGCGAGCAGGGCAGGCCCGGCGCTCCCGAGGCCTTCGACGAGCCCGGCCGCACCGGCACCCCGGGCGGTCCCGGAGCCCCCGGCGCCTTCAACACCCCCGGCAGGGCGGGAGGCCCCGGCGGTCCCGGAGCCATAGGCGGCGGCCCGGGCGCTCCGGCCGCTCCCGGCGCCGCGGCTGCCGGCCCCGCCGGTGGCATGAGCGACGACACCGCCGTCCTCACCCCGCAGAAGCCGGCCCCCGAACCGCCGGACGGCCAGGGCTACGGACCCCGGCACGACAACGTCTCCGGGCACACCGTCACCAGCGGCATGCCCGTCGTGACGCCCGGCACGGCCTCGCCGTTCGGCCCGGGCGCACCCGCCGACGGCCCGGTGCCGCACGCCGCCCCGAAGCTGCCCGAGCCGGTCTCCCCGCCCCCGGCGAGCTCCTCCAAGGCACCGAAGAAGAAGGGCCGCAACAAGCTCGTGCTGCTCGCGGTCGGCGCGGTCGTGGCCGCCGGCGCCGTCTACGGCGCCGGTCTGCTGATGAACCGCACCGACGTGCCCAAGGGCACCACCGTGCTCGGCGTCGACATCGGCGGCACGACCCGCGACGGCGCCGTCAGGAAGCTCGACGAGGCCTTCGACGACCGCGTCGGCACGCCGCTGAAGCTGTCCGTGGGCGGCAAGACCGTCGCCCTCGACCCGGACAAGGCGGGCCTGCAGTTCGACATGGACGCCACGGCCGACGCGGCGGCGAAGAGCGACTACAACCCGGTCTCCGTGATCGGCTCGCTGTTCGGCAACCACCGCGTCGTCACGCCGGTCATGCCCGTCGACGAGGAGAAGCTGCACGCCTCCCTGGAGGAGGCGTCGGGCGCCTCCGGCGCGTCGACCGACGGCACGATCGAGTTCAAGGGCGGCAAGGCCGTCCCCGTGTACGGCAAGACCGGCAAGGGCGTCGACCTCGCCAAGTCGACGACGGTCGTGGAGGAGGCGTACCGCACCCAGGTGGAGACCGGCGCCTCCGGCGTGGTGAACCTGCCGACCACGACCCGGCAGCCGACCGTCTCGAACGCCGAGGTCGACCGGGTGCTGAAGGACTTCGCACAGCCCGCGATGTCCGCCAAGGCCATCGTGCAGACCGACCCGGCGCACAGCATCCCGTTCGGCGCGCTGTCGCTGCCGAAGATCCTCAGCTTCAAGGCCGTCGACGGCAAGCTCGTGGACACGTACAACCTCAAGGCGCTTCAGGAGGCGTACGGCACGACCTTCGACGGCGTGCAGATCGAGGGCGCGAGCGGCAAGCGGGACGTCACGCCACAGGACGTCGTGACGGCCCTGCGCAAGGCCCTGCGGGGCAAGACGCCCGCGGAGCGCGTCGGAGTCATCGACACCAAGCCGAACTGACCTCCGGCCGACCGTCGCAGGAGAGCCCCCGCCCGGTGCGGACGGGGGCTCTCGTCGTCATCCCGTCGGCATGACACCTGTCATGCGGCAGTCCGGACATCGGGCACTGCCCCCGCCCGCACCCCCGAAGCCACGATGTCCGTATGACAACGACAGCCTCGGTGGTCGCGTTCGACCAGGTGAGCAAGGCATACGGCAGCGTCCGCGCGGTGGACGCACTGACCCTGGACCTCAGGCCGGGGGAGACGGTGGCGCTGCTCGGTCCCAACGGCGCCGGCAAGTCCACCACCCTCGACCTCCTGCTCGGCCTGAAGAATCCTGACAGCGGCACGGTCCGGCTCTTCGGCACCAGCCCCCGGGAGGCCATCGTCGCCGGGCGCGTGGGAGCCATGCTGCAAAGCGGCGGCCTCATGGGCGAGGTCACGGTCGCCGAACTGGTACGGCTCGCCTGCGACCTGCACCCGAAGGCCCACCGGCCCTCCGAGGTGCTGTCCCGGGCGGGCATCACACAGATCGCCGGCCGCAAGGTCGACAAGCTCTCCGGCGGCCAGGCCCAGCGCGTCCGCTTCGCCCTCGCCACCGCAGGCGACAGTGACCTCGTCGTCCTGGACGAACCCACCACCGGCATGGACGTCACCACCCGCCAGGGCTTCTGGGCCACCATGCGCGAGCAGGCCGACCAGGGCCGGACCGTCCTCTTCGCCACTCACTACCTGGAAGAGGCCGACGCCGTCGCCGACCGGGTCCTCGTCCTGCACCGCGGCCGGCTCCTCGCCGACGGCACGGCCGCCGAGATCAAGGCCAGGGCGGGCGCCCGCCGGATCTCCTTCGACCTGGAGCGGACCATCGACGAGGCGGCCCTGCGCGCCCTGCCCTGCCTGACCGGCATCGACATCTCCGGCCGGACCGTGCGCATCCAGTCCGCCGACGCCGACGCCACCGTCCACGCCGTGTACGGCCTCGGTGTCTTCCCCCGCAACCTGGAAGTCGCCGGACTCGGCCTGGAGCAGGCCTTCGTCGCCATCACCACCGCCGAGGAGGCGAAGTCCAAGTGAACAGCCTGATCAAGCTGGAACTCACCCGCGCCCTGCGCAACCGCAAGTTCCTGTTCTTCTCCGTGATCTACCCGTCGGTGCTGTTCCTGATCATCGCGGGCAACGCCGACAGCACCACGAGGGTCCCCGGCAGCGACCTGACCCTCCCGACCTACATGATGGTCTCCATGGCGTCCTTCGGCGCCCTCACGGCCGTCCTCATGGGCAACAGCGAGCGCATCGCCAAGGAGCGCGAGGGCGGCTGGATACGTCAACTGCGCCTGACCACGCTGCCCGGCCGCGGCTACGTCCTCGCCAAGACCGCGAGCGCCGCCGTCGTCAGCCTGCCGTCCATCGTCATCGTGTTCGCCGTCGCCGCCGCCGTGAAGGGCGTGACCCTGGACGCCTGGCAGTGGCTCGCCCTCACCGGCGCGATCTGGGCCGGCAGCCTCGTCTTCGCCGCGCTCGGCGTCGCCCTCGGCTACCTCGCCAGCGGGGACGCGGTCCGGCCGATCACGATGATCACCTACTTCGGCCTGTCCATGCTCGGCGGTCTGTGGATGCCCACGACGACCTTCCCGGACTGGCTCCAGGCCGTCGCGAAGTGGCTGCCGACGCACGCGTACGCTGCCCTCGGGCAGGCCATCGAGCAGAGCCGGGCCCCGCACGTCCAGGACCTCGCCGTCCTGGTGGTGTCGTTCGTCCTGTTCGCGGGCGGCGCGGCCTGGCTGTACCGGAAGGACACCCTGAAGGCGTGAACGACGTCGGCGTCGGTATCGGACAGCGCCCGGTCAACCGTCGGCAGCGCGTGGTGAAGTCGCTGTGGACCGGCATCTGGCTGGTCTACCTGAGCGCCCCCGTCAGCGACCTGCTGCACGGCGGCCACAGCACCGGTGTGCGGATCCTCGGCTGGCTCGGCCTGGCCGCGTTCGTCACCTGGTACATGCTGCTGGTGTTCCGCACCGGCCGCGGTGAGCGCAACGGCCTGGTGCTCGGCTCGCTCGGGGTCCTGGCGGCCCAGTCCACGCTCCTCGCCCTCACCCTGGGCCGCGAGTGGCTGGTGCTGTTCGTGTACGTGTCGATCGCGTCCGGCGCCGCCCTGCCGCTGCGCATGGCCCGCTGGACGATCCCGGGCGCCTGCGCGGTGCTGACCGCCGTGGCGTTCGCCGTACCGGACGGACACTCCTACCTGGCGGGGCTGCTCATCCCCGCCCTGCTCGGCGGTTTCGCGATGACCGGTGTGCGCGAACTCGTCCGGACCACCATCGCCCTGCGCGAGGCCCGGGCCACCGTCGCCCAGCTCGCCGCCAACGAGGAGCGCCTGCGCCTGGCCAGGGACCTGCACGACCTGCTCGGCCACTCCCTGTCCCTGATCACGCTGAAGAGCGAGCTGGCCGGGCGGATGCTGCCCGACCGTCCCGACGAGGCGGCCCAGCAGGTCGCCGACATCGAGCAGGTCAGCCGCCAGGCCCTGGTCGACGTACGGGAGGCCGTCACCGGTTACCGCCGCCCCCGCCTGAACGCCGAACTGGCCGGTGCCCGGGTCGCCCTGACCGCGGCCGGCGTCACCGCCGAACTGCCCGCCGAACCGGGCTTCGACGGTGTGCCCGAGGAGAGCGAGTCCGCCCTGGCGTGGGCGCTGCGCGAGGCCGTCACCAACGTCGTACGGCACAGCGGCGCCCGCCGCTGCACGGTCGAGCTGGTGCGCCGTCAGACCCTCGACGGGCCAGTGCTGGAACTCACCGTCGAGGACGACGGCTCGGGCGGCACGGGCACCGGCGACGGCAACGGCCTCGCGGGTCTGACCGAACGCCTCACCAAGGCGGGCGGCACCCTGGAGGCGGGCCCGTTCAAGTACGGGTTCCGCCTGGTCGCCCGCGTGCCCACGGCCGGACCGGCGGACGTAGGATCCCCCGCATGAGCCGCACGATCAAGGTCCTGCTCGCCGAGGACCAGTCGATGGTCCGCGAGGCCCTGGCCGCCCTGCTCGGCCTGGAGGAGGACATCGAGGTCGTCGCCCAGGTGGCCCGCGGCGACGAGGTCCTGGAGGCGGCCCGTGCCCACGGCGTGGACGTGGCCCTCCTGGACATCGAGATGCCCGGCGCGACGGGCATAGAGGCCGCGGCCCGTCTGCACGCCGAACTCCCGGCCGTGAAGCTGGTCATCCTCACCACCTTCGGCCGCCCCGGCTACCTGCGCAGCGCGATGGAGTCCGGCGCCGACGCCTTCCTGGTCAAGGACGCCCCCGCGGCCCAGCTCGCGGAGGCGATCCGCAAGGTCCTCACCGGCGAACGCGTCATCGACCCCACCCTCGCGGCAGCGGCCCTCGCGGAGGGCGCCAACCCGCTGACGGACCGCGAGCGCGAGGTCCTCCGGGCGGCATCCGACGGCTCCACGAACGCGGAACTGGCGGCGACCCTGCACCTCTCCCAGGGCACGGTCCGCAACTACCTCTCCACGGCGATCCAGAAACTGGCGGTACGAAACCGCGCGGAGGCGGTCCGCGTGGCACGTGAGAAGGGCTGGTTGTAGACCGGCCCCGAAAGGGCGCGGGGAACTGCGCGACCAGCCCCCACGCACCCGCACACGCACGACCACGGAACACCTACGGCGACGAGGCGTCAGTTGAGCCTCGCCCTGGCCGCCAAAGCCTCCCCCCGCACCCGCTCAGCGGCCCCTTCGTCCACCGCCGAGACCACCTCCGCATAGGCCTCCAACTCCAGGGCCCCACCGAGAAACTCCCCCCGCTGCACCAGCAACCGCGCCCGCTCGTACCGCAACCGCGCCGGATGCGACGGCAGCAGCAGCGACAGCTCCACCGCCCACAACGCCACGTCCGACCGCTCGGGCCGGGCCGCCGCCCACGCCCGCACGTTGTTCAGGATCCGCAGCACCACGTCCAGCGGATCGGCCGGCCGCAGCATCGACGGATCGATCCCCGCCCCCGTGGCCCCGGCCACCAGCACCTCCGCATCGGCCCCGCTCAGCACCCGCCCCCCGTCGAACGGATCCGCCAGCACCTGCCCCTCCTCGGGCCCGAACCCGACCACGAAGTGTCCCGGCAGGGCCACCCCGTACACCGGTGCCCCCGCCCGCCTGGCCACCTCCATCCACACCACGGACAGCAGGATCGGCAGCCCCCTGCGCCGCCGCAGCACCTCGTGCAGCAGCGACGACTCCAGACGCTGGTAGTCGCCCGGGGTGCCGTGGAACCCCATCCGCTCACCGAGCAGCTCCCGCAGGGCCACCGCCCACGCCCGCGGCCCGGCCGGCCGGTACGGCAGCAGCCCGGCCAGCCGGTCCAGCTCGACCTGTGCGGCGTCCAGGCCCGCTTCGTCCAGCTCCCGGTCCGCCTCCGCCCCCACCAGCAGGCACAGCGTCGACAGGTCGGGCCGCTCGGAGCGGGCCTCCTCGGCGAACCGCCGCCGCAGCTCGGCGGAGCGTTCCGGGGACGGGGGGTACGGGGGACGCATGACTGGCTCGTGCCCTCTCACGACGATCGGTTACCGGCCGTTTCCGGTGCCGTCGGCATCCGGTGCCCGGTAGTGGTGGTAGGCGTGGTGCGCGGAGAAGCCCATTCCGGCGTACAGCGCCCGCGCTCCCGCGTTGTCGGCCTCGACCTGGAGCCACGCCGCCGACGCGCCCTCGTCGAGCGCCCGGCGGGCCAGCGCGGCCATCACGGCCGTCGCGAGACCCCGCCGCCGCAGCGCCGGATCGACCTCGACGGCGGCGAACCCGGCCCACCGCCCGTCCACGACGCACCGTCCGATGGCGGCCGGGGGCGCCCCCTCGGCCGCCCCGGGCACGGTCGCGAACCACACCGACGGCCCGCTCGCGAGCACCCGCAGCGCCACCTCGCTCACGCCCTTGCGCTGGTACCGGGCCAGCCACCCGTCACCGGCCTCGCGGGACAGCACGACCTCGTCCGGGTCGCCCAGGTCGGCGACCGGCGCCAGTGGCCCGACCCACAGCTCGGCCGTCACCTCCCGCACCCAGCCCCGCCGCTCCAGCTCCGCGCAGAGCAGCTCCTGCGTGCCCTCGGCCCCGGTCGCGGTCTGGACGTAGGCGGGCAGACCGCGCTCGCCGTACCAGCGCCGTACGGCCGCGAGCGCCTCGTCGAGCGGCACGCCCGGCTCACCCAGCGGCAGCACCGAGTTGGCCCGCCGGGTGAATCCCGACGCGGCCCGCAGCTCCCACTCGCCGAGCCGTTCGCTCTCCACGGGCCGCCAGGCCCGCGCGGCGACCCGGGCCAGCTCCTCGTAGGAGGCGGCCGGACCGCGGCGACGCGCCGGTGCGGGCGGCACGGTCTTGCCCGCGACCAGCGCCGATTCCGCGATGCGGACGCTCTCGCCGCTCTTGCGTGTGATGAGCAGCACACCGTTGTCCCATGATGTGAGAACACCGACCGTGTCGGTGAACTTCTCACCCGGAGCCTCATGTTCGATCAAGCTCCGCACGGAGACCCGTTTGCCCACGTCAGCAGCGGTGATACGGACCTCGAGTCGCCCGGCGGCAGAGATTTCCACAGGTCAGTTCACCCCTCCTGTTCGGATCATGCCCAGGAACGGAGATACTAGGGGCGGGCATCGACGACGCCGCGCTCCCGCGCGCCAGGCGGCGGAGCCTGAGGAGGCCCGCCAGCGCCCTATCGAGGAGGAACGACAGCGTGACCTACGTCATCGCGCAGCCTTGTGTCGACGTCAAGGACAAGGCGTGCATCGAGGAGTGCCCGGTCGACTGCATCTACGAGGGCCAGCGGTCCTTGTACATCCACCCGGACGAATGCGTCGACTGTGGTGCCTGTGAGCCGGTCTGCCCGGTTGAGGCGATCTTCTACGAGGACGACACTCCCGAGGAGTGGAAGGACTACTACAAGGCGAACGTCGAGTTCTTCGACGAGCTCGGCTCGCCGGGCGGCGCCAGCAAGCTGGGGCTGATCGAGCGCGACCACCCCTTCGTCGCCGCGCTGCCGCCGCAGAACCAGTAAGAGCGGCCCGCACTCCGTGCCGCCTCGGTCCCGTACGGCCCGATCACCCGCTGATCGCCGTACGGGGCCGAGGCGTTTGCCGTCACCGGCTCGTACGTACCAGAAAGTGAGCCAGAACCCGTGTCCGCAGTCTCCGACCGCTTGCCCACCTTCCCCTGGGACAAGCTGACCCCGTACAAGGCCACGGCAGCCGCCCACCCGGACGGCATCGTCGACCTGTCCGTCGGCACCCCGGTCGATCCGGTGCCCGAGCTGATCCAGAAGGCACTGGTGGCCGCCGCCGACTCGCCGGGCTACCCGACCGTCTGGGGCACGCCCGAGCTGCGCGACGCGATCACCGGCTGGGTGGAGCGCCGCCTCGGCGCCCGGGACGTCACGCACCACCACGTGCTGCCGATCGTCGGCTCCAAGGAACTCGTCGCCTGGCTCCCGACCCAGCTGGGCCTCGGCCCCGGCGACCGGGTGGCCTACCCGCGTCTGGCCTACCCGACGTACGAGGTCGGCGCACGGCTGGCCCGCGCCGCGTACGAGGTCTACGACGACCCGACGGAGCTGGACCCCGAGGGTCTGAAGCTGCTCTGGCTGAACTCCCCGTCGAATCCCACCGGCAAGGTCCTCTCCAAGGAGGAGCTGACCCGGATCGTCGCCTGGGCCCGCGCGCACGGCGTCCTGCTCGTCTCCGACGAGTGCTACCTGGAGCTGGGCTGGGAGGCCGACCCGGTCTCGGTGCTGCACCCGGACGTCAACGGCGGCTCGTACGACGGCATCGTCTCCGTGCACTCCCTCTCCAAGCGCTCGAACCTCGCGGGCTACCGCGCGGCCTTCCTGGCCGGTGACCCGGCGGTCCTCGGCCCGCTGCTGGAGATCCGCAAGCACGGCGGCATGATGACGTCGGCCCCGACGCAGGCGGCGGTGATCGCGGCCCTCGGCGACGACGACCACGTCCGCGTCCAGCGCGAGCGCTACGCCTCCCGCCGTGAGCTGCTGCGCGAGGCCCTGGTCACCCACGGCTTCCGCATCGAGCACAGCGAGGCCAGCCTCTACCTGTGGGCCACCAGGGGCGAGTCCTGCTGGGACACGGTCGACCACCTCGCCAAGCGCGGCATCCTCGTGGCCCCCGGCGACTTCTACGGCCCGGCGGGTGCGGAGTTCGTCCGCGTGGCGCTGACGGCGACGGACGAGAGGGTGGCGGCGGCCGTCCGGCGTATGTGAGCGCCGCCGAGCACGCCGAAGGGGTCCAGGAGCGCTCCCTGAGCCCTGCCGAGCACACCGAAGGGGTCCGGGGAAGCTCCCCGGACCCCTTCGGCGTTGTGACACGGGTGGGTCAGCCGACCGGCAGGCTCTTCACCGGCAGCGAGTCCGCGGACGGCACGCCGCCCTTGGGAAGGGAGTTCGTCGGCAGACCGCCCTTGGCCGGACGGGCCGTGTCGCCGACGAGCCGACCGGCGGAACCGGCCGCGTCACCGGCCGCCTTCTGCGCGACGGGCGTGGTCTTCTTGACCGTGTTGCCGCTGGTCTTGCCCGCGTCCGGCACCGCCTTCTCGACGGTCTTGCCGCCGGTCTCGCCGGCGGACTCGGTGCCCTTCTGCGCCGCGCCGTCGACGGTGTTGCCGACGTTCGCCCCGTCCAGGGCGGTCAGGCCACCGAGGTTCGGGCCGGCGGGCAGCTCGGGGGCCGCGCTGGCGGAGCCGGCCGCACCGACCCCGGCAGCCGCTCCCGCAGCGACGATCAGCGCGGCACGGGCGATACGGCGGGTCAGGGGGAGGGACATGGTGCTCCTTCGACGGGAGAGAAAAGTGGGCTTCGTGAAGTGTCCGACCGGGGCTGGCAGTTGATCGACCGGCTGTCGAGCTCCCCGGCTCGGACGCAGTGACTACCGCTCGAAGCCCGCGAAGGTTGCGGCGCCGCAACGTAAAGAGTTGGCAATGCGTCGCATAATCGGCTGCGGATAAAAACGGGCAAAGAGGCGTTCGCCGGAAAGCCTGCCGAATCCTTCCCGCCCTGTGCCGCCAAGGAATTTCCCGGCCTCCCGGGTGAGGGTGTGAAAACCTGCGCACACCGTCGCGGCCGGGCCGTGCGGGTAATCCCCGCGGGTGAGTCCCCGCACCCCTGCGCGATCTAGGGCCTGTCGTTTGGATCACGACGCAGACGCGGGGCCTGGCACGCGCATCTGCCGCGTTGTCGTCACTCGCCGATGCTCCGCATCGACTCTCTCCTCCGCCTTGCAGCTGCACGCACCAGGCCCCGCTCACCGGCGTTCACAGGTGCTGCCGATGCCCTGCGCCATCATCCAAACGACAGGCCCTAGCCCATCGTGACGATGCGGACGGCGTCCGCGTTCCGCTCCGACCCCGCGGTGCCCTTCGCCGCGGGGTCTCGCCACTGGCTGGCGGTGTTCCCTGCGACCCACTCGCGTCCCGCGTAGGTGACGCGCGCGATGTGCAGCTCCGAGGCGTTGGCCACGGCCCAGTGCGCCAGCTGCCAGCCCCGCCGGTCGGCGCTCCGCCCGGCCGTCGCCCCCGTGTCGGCGGTCACCGGCAGTGTCACGGTCCGCCCACCGGTCCCGCCCGCGGCGCTCGGGGACGGCGTGGGCGCGGCCGTCGGCGCACCGCTCACCTCGGCCCCGGCCGGCTCCAGCACATCGCGCCCGAAGTCCCGCACGAGCGCGGCACGCACCCCGTCCGGGCCCGAGGCCCGGGTCGCGGCCGGGCGGCCCTCACAGGTCAGCGTGGCCGCCGACTGCCCGGTCAGGGCCGCGGCCAGCAGCGCGGCGTCCGGCTCGTGCTTGGCGTAGGCCTGCGGGAAGCCGCTGCGCTGCACGCGCTGCGCGGCGACGGTGAGCGGCAGCCGGGTGTAGCCGGGCACCTTGACCAGGTGCTCGTAGAACTCACCGGCCGAGTACGTCGGGTCCATGATCTCCTTCGGCGTTCCCCAGCCCTGCGAGGGCCTCTGCTGGAACAGGCCGAGGGAGTCCCGGTCGCCGTGCCTGATGTTGCGCAGGGCCGACTCCTGCAGCGCGGTCGCCAGCGCGATGGTCACGGCCCGCTCGGGCAGCCCGCGCGCGGTCCCGACCGCGGTGATCGTCGCCGCGTTCACCGCCTGCTCGGGCGTGAACTCGTACGACGCCCCGTCGCCCTTGCCCGAGACGACCTTGCAGCCCGGTCCGCCCGAGCCCCCGGTGATGTACTGCACGACGACGTAACCGGCGACCGCGAGCAGGGCCACGAGAGCGGCTCCGCATCGGAAGAGGCGGCCACGACGCTGGGGAGAGGACGACTCTGGCACGCCGTACAAGGTACTGGAGAGTACGGAGTGGTATGAGCCGGGTGGGAAGAGTGAGGGCGCAGCCCGGCGCGTTAGGGTCGACGGCATGGCCGACACCTCGCTTGACCTCACGCTGGACGCCGCGCAGCTCACCGCACGGCTCGTCGACTTCCGCTCCGAGAGCGGCACCGAGGAGCCCCTCGCGGACGCGATCGAGACCGCGCTGCGCGCGCTGCCCCACCTGACGGTCGACCGGTACGGCAACAACGTCGTGGCCCGCACGAACCTGGGCCGCTCGGAGCGGGTGATCCTGGCCGGCCACATCGACACCGTCCCCGTGGCGGACAACGTCCCCTCCCGGCTCGACGAGGACGGCGTCCTGTGGGGCTGCGGCACCTGCGACATGAAGTCCGGCGTCGCCGTGCAGCTGCGCATCGCGGCCACGGTCCCCGCGCCCAACCGCGACCTGACCTTCGTCTTCTACGACAACGAGGAGGTCGCCGCGGAGCTGAACGGCCTCAAGCATGTCTCCGAGGCGCACCCCGAGTGGCTGGAGGGCGACTTCGCGGTGCTGCTGGAGCCGTCGGACGGCCAGGTCGAGGGCGGCTGCCAGGGCACGCTGCGGGTGCTGCTGAAGACCACGGGCGAACGGGCCCACTCGGCACGCGGCTGGATGGGCTCCAACGCGATCCACGCCGCGGCCCCGATCCTCGCCCGCCTGGCCTCCTACGAGCCCCGCCGGCCGGTCATCGACGGCCTGGAGTACCGCGAGGGCCTCAACGCCGTGGGGATCGGCGGGGGAGTGGCCGGCAACGTGATCCCCGACGAGTGCGTCGTCACCGTCAACTTCCGCTACGCCCCCGACCGCACGCCCGAGGAGGCCGTCGCACACGTCCGTGAGGTCTTCGCGGACTGCGGGGTCGAGGAGTTCGAGGTCGTCGACCACAGCGGCGCGGCGATGCCCGGACTGTCCCACCCGGCGGCCAAGGCGTTCATCGAGGCGGTCGGCGGCACCCCGATGCCGAAGTACGGCTGGACGGACGTCTCCCGCTTCTCCGCGCTCGGCGTCCCCGCCGTCAACTACGGCCCCGGCAACCCCCACTTGGCGCACAAGCGGGACGAGCGCGTGGAGGTCACCAAGATCCTCGCGGGCGAGGAGCGCCTGCGGAACTGGCTGACCGCCTGAGCCCGCCGGACCCCCCACGGGTTTACGCCGCTGCATCGCGGACATGCTCACGTCCCTCGTTCGTAACCCGCGTAGATCTACGCTGAGGTGGAAAGACAGGCACGACGGAGGGAGCGCACATGGCGACCGGCAACCCCGAGGGGAAGAAGCAGCCGCCGGAGGAAAAGCGCCTGGGCCCGGTCCTCCAGAGGCGGGACCAGGTGCAGGCCAGCACCACCGACCAACGGCTGCTGGACGAGCGGGCCCCCTCCGACTGGGTCCACACCGACCCCTGGCGGGTGCTGCGCATCCAGTCGGAATTCATCGAGGGTTTCGGCACGCTCGCCGAACTCCCGCCCGCGATCAGCGTGTTCGGCTCGGCCCGGACCCCGGCGGACTCGCCCGAGTACGAGGCGGGCGTCCGGCTGGGACAGGGCCTGGTCGACGCGGGGTTCGCCGTCATCACCGGCGGCGGCCCGGGCGCGATGGAGGCGGCCAACAAGGGCGCCCTGGAGGCGAAGGGCATCTCGGTCGGCCTCGGCATCGAACTGCCGTTCGAGCAGGGGCTGAACCCGTACGTCGACATCGGCCTGAACTTCCGCTACTTCTTCGTGCGGAAGATGATGTTCGTCAAGTACGCGCAGGGCTTCGTGGTCCTGCCCGGCGGCCTCGGCACCCTCGACGAACTCTTCGAGGCCCTCACGCTGGTCCAGACCCAGAAGGTCACCCGGTTCCCGATCGTCCTCTTCGGCACCGAGTACTGGGGCGGCCTGGTCGACTGGCTCCGCGACACGGTGATCGCCCAGGGCAAGGCGGCGGAGAAGGACCTGCTGCTGTTCCACGTGACGGACGACGTGGACGAGGCGGTGGCACTGGTGTCGAAGGAGGCGGGCAGGTAGGGGTCTGTTCCGGCTCGGCCTCCTGTCCGACCGTGTCAGGCGAGCGAGCCGGGCTTGCTGTCCGACCGATTCGGGCGGCGGATGGACACAGGTACCAGGGGGTCCAGGGGTCCAGGGGGCGGAGCCCCCTGGTACCCGGGGCTAAGCCAACCCCCGCCGGGCGACGGCAGGACGCCCATGCCCCGCGATCGCCGAGACCATCTCCAGTACCTGCCGCGTCTCCGCCACCTCGTGCACCCGGTACACCTGCGCCCCCAGCCACGCCGACACCGCCGTCGTGGCCAGCGTCCCCACGACCCGCTCCTTCACGGGCCGGTCCAGCGTCTCCCCGACGAAGTCCTTGTTGGACAGCGACACCAGCACCGGCCAGCCGGTGGCGGCCATCTCGTCCAGCCGCCGCGTCGCCTCCAGGCTGTGCCGCGTGTTCTTCCCGAAGTCGTGCCCCGGGTCGATCATGATCGACTCCCGCGGCACGCCCAGCGCGAGCGCCCGCTCGGCCAGCCCGACCGTCACGTCCAGGATGTCCGCCATGACGTCGTCGTACTCGATCCGGTGCGGCCGCGTCCGCGGCTCCGCGCCGCCCGCGTGCGTGCACACCAGCCCCACCCGGTAGCGGGCCGCGACCTCCGCGAGCCCCGGATCGACCCCGCCCCACGCGTCGTTCAGCAGGTCGGCGCCGGCCTCGCACACGGCCGCGCCGACCTCGGCACGCCAGGTGTCCACGCTGATGATCACGTCCGGGAACCGCCGCCGTACCTCCGCGACGAACCCGACCGTCCGCCGGGCCTCCTCCTCGGCCGTGACCTCCTCGCCCGGCCCGGCCTTGACCCCGCCGATGTCGATGATCGCGGCACCTTCTGCCACCGCCCGCTCCACCCGCGCGAGGGCCGGCTCGTCGCGGAAGGTGGCGCCCTGGTCGTAGAAGGAGTCCGGAGTGCGGTTCACGATCGCCATGATCACCGGCTCGTGTGTTCCGAATTCCCGCTTGCCCAGCCTGAGCATCCCCTGTGACCTTTCCTGTACGACCCGTCTTCCGCCGCCTGCGACCCTAACCGGCGCGCTCGCATGGCACGATCGGAGCCTGACAACATCCGACTCGGAGGACGTCCGCAGCGTCCGATCCGTCCGCCGTGGGGGCCCCGCGATGGTTATGTTCCTGTTCCTGGTCGTCGCGCTCGCCGTCGTGGTCGCCGCGGTGACGCTCGCCGTGGTGGGCGGCGGCGAGAACACCCCGCTGCCCGAGGCGGTCCCCGAGCGGCTGCGGGATCCGCTGCCCCCGGACCGGCCGGTCGACCGCGCGGACGTCGAGGGACTCCGCTTCCCGCTCGCCGCCCGCGGCTACCGCATGGCCGACGTGGACGACGCCCTGAGCCGCCTGGGCGCCGAGCTCGCCGAGCGCGACGCCCGCATCGCCGACCTGGAGTCCGCCCTGGCCGGTGCCCGGTCGGCCGCCGACCAGGGGCCGGTCCACCCGGCGGCGGCCGGGGAGAACCACATCTCCATGGACAAGCCGCGGCGGGAGGACCGGCCGTGAGCGACGGCGCCGCCCTGGCCGGCCCGGACGGCGCGCTGCGCTGCCCCTGGGCCCTGTCCGCCCCCGAGTACGTCGCCTACCACGACGAGGAGTGGGGCCGCCCCGTCCACGGCGACGACGCGCTCTTCGAGCGGCTCAGCCTGGAGGCCTTCCAGTCCGGCCTGTCGTGGATCACCATCCTGCGTCGCCGCCCCGGCTTCCGTGCCGCCTTCGCCGACTTCAAGATCGCCGCGGTGGCCGCCTTCACCGACGAGGACCGCGAGCGCCTGCTGGCCGACGCGGGCATCATCCGCAACCGCGCCAAGATCGACGCGACCCTCGCCAACGCGCGTGCGCTGACCGAATGGTCCCCGGGCGAACTGGACGCACTGATCTGGTCCCACGCCCCCGACCCGGCCGGCCGCCCGGCCCCCAGGACCCTGTCCGACGTCCCACCGGTCACCCCGGAGTCGACGGCCCTGTCCAAGGCCCTGAAGAAGCGAGGCCTCCGCTTCGTCGGCCCCACCACGGCGTACGCCCTGATGCAGGCGTGCGGACTGGTCGACGATCACCTGGAAACCTGCGTGGCCAGGCGGGCCCCTTCAGCGGCGCGGAGCTGAGTCGATCCGCGGCTCCGCCGCGGGGCGCGATCCACCACACAGGTCCCGCAGCCCCCGACGGCGCTTCCGCCCCCGACTCAGCGGCCCAGATACTTCGGCTTCTCCTTGTTGACGAAAGCCTGCACCGCGATCGCGTGGTCCTCGGAGGAGCCGGCCCGGGTCTGGAGCTCGTCCTCCTTCTCCAGGGCCTCCTCCAGCGTGTGCGTGAGCCCGTACGCCACGGACTCCTTCAGCGCCGCGTACGCCACCGTCGGCCCGCCGGCCAGCGCCCGGGCCACCTTCTCGGCCTCCGCGCGCAGCTCACCGGCCGGCACCAGCCGGTTGGCGATGCCCAGCTCGTACGCCTCCTGCGCGCTGATGCTCCGCGGGAAGAGCAGCAGGTCGGTGGCGCGGCCCGGGCCGATCACCCGCGGCAGCGTCCAGGAGATCCCCGAGTCGGAGGTCAGTGCCACACCGGCGAACGAGGTGTTGAACGCCGCCGTGTCCGCCACGATCCGGTAGTCCGCGGCGAGCGCGAAGCCGAAGCCCGCCCCGGCCGCCACGCCGTTCACCGCGGCGACGACCGGCTTCGCCGCCCCCGCCAGCGCCCGCACGATCGGGTTGTAGTGGTCCCGTACGGTGCTCATGGTCTGCCCCGAGCCGGTCTCCCGGTCCTGGACCAGCAGCCCGATGTGCTCCTTCAGGTCCTGCCCGACGCAGAACGCCCGGTCCCCGGCGGCCGTCAGCAGCACCGCCCGCACGGCGTCGTCGCCCGCCGCCGATTCGACCGCCTCCCGCAGGGCGACCTTGGTCTCCACGTTCAGCGCGTTCATCGCCTCCGGGCGGTTCAGCGTGATCGTCGCGAGTCCGTCGCTCACCTCGTAGAGCACGGTGTCGGCCATGGCGTTTCCCCTCCGGGTCGCGGAACGGGGGCGTACCGGCCGGTACGCCCCGGGTCTGCAGGACAGCATGACGGAGATCGCGGACGAGGAACCGGGCCGGACGTGTGACCTGCGTCAAACAATTCTCGTCCGGATCGCTTCGGCGGAAGTGTGTGCGGTGGCGGAGTATCGCAGTCTCATCGCCGAATTGAGTGGTTTTGCTCGCGTGCGTTGCCCAAGCGATGCCGACTGATGTTGGTCATCGGGTCCTGGGATGCGGGATAATGGCCTGGAAGCAATGTGTTCGATGCCGGTGTCGCGTGTCCTGCCACAAGGGCCGCACGTGTGCCCTTCTCAGGGGCCGTCGGCTTTGACGATGAGCTGGGTTTCAGGAAGGGGAACGAGCATGGCGGCCATGAAGCCGCGAACGGGTGATGGCCCGCTCGAGGTGACCAAGGAGGGGCGGGGCATCGTCATGCGCGTTCCGCTCGAAGGCGGCGGTCGGCTCGTCGTCGAGCTGACCCCTGACGAGGCCGACGCGCTCGGCGACGCCCTCAAGAAGGTCGTCGGCTGACGCGCAAGCGACCATACCCTTTCAGTTGCCCCGGCATCACCTGTGGTGCCGGGGCGGCTGTTTTCCCACCGCCGACCCGCGCCTGCCCGGCCGTCGCTCCGCTGACGGACGACCCGGCTAGCGCTTCACCGCGCACAGCAGCCCGTCGCCCACCGGCAGCAAGGACGGCACCAGCTCCTGGCTCTCGCGCACCGCGCGCAGCAGTTCCCGCAGCCGCAGCACCTCCGTGGGCTGGGGACCGGAGTCCACCGTCCGCCCGTTGGCGAAGGCGCCCTCGAAGACGACCAGCCCGCCGGTGCGCAGCAGACGCAACGATTCAGCGAGGTAGTCCATGACCTCCAGGCGGTCACCGTCACAGAAGACCAGGTCGTAACCGGCGTCCGCGAGGCGGGGCAGCACATCCAGAGCCCGGCCCGGGATGAAGCGGGCCCGGTTGCTGGCGAAGCCGGAGGCGCGGAAGGCCTGCCGGGCGAACTGCTGGTGCTCCGGCTCGGGGTCCACGGTCGTCAGGACGCCGTCCGGCCGCATACCGTGCAGGAGGTGGATCCCGGAGACCCCGCAGCCCGTGCCGATCTCCGCGACGGCCTTCGCGTCGACCGACGCGGCCAGCAACCGCAGCGCGGCGCCCGTGCCGGGCGTCACCGAGCGCAACCCTGCCTCGCGGGCCCGGTCCCGGGCCCATTGCAGTGTTTCGTCCTCGGCGACATAGGCGTCGGCGAACGCCCAGCTCGTCTGCCGGTTGCCGGTAATGACCCTCTCCTGTCCCCGTGAATGCCTGGGCGTGACTGTATCCGTTGGGCACGGGAACCCGCAGATGGGACCGGTCGTTTAAAGGGACGAGCAAGTGGCGCGGGTCGTGACGGGGGGGGCAGGCAGTGGATCGGGACGCCGAGCAAGTGCCGACGCAGCAGTACGAGGCGTATCAGCACAGATCAAATTCTCGTAAAACCGCTTATCCGGTCCTAACGGGCGAGGTGGCTATGGTAGGGGCTCCACTGGACACCACCAGAGCTGACAGGGGAGGTGCGGCTGCGCCTGTGGATCGCGCAGGAGTGCTCCGGCGCTTCTTCGGACCGGCGGGCAGGCCGACATCTGTGAACGACACCGCTGCTGACCACAGTCACGCCGCTGACTTCGCCCAGACCGCGACCTTCACCACCGACGCGGACGGGCAGGCGTGGACTCCGCCCACGTGGGAGGAGATCGTCAGCACGCACAGCGGCCGGGTCTACCGGCTCGCCTACCGTCTGACCGGCAACCAGCACGACGCGGAGGACCTCACTCAGGAGGTCTTCGTCCGCGTCTTCCGCTCCCTGTCGACCTACACGCCGGGCACCTTCGAGGGCTGGCTGCACCGCATCACCACGAACCTCTTCCTGGACATGGTCCGCCGCAAGCAGCGCATCCGCTTCGACGCG
Organism: [Streptosporangium] indianense; assembly: GCF_021474405.1. Taxonomy (GTDB): domain Bacteria; phylum Actinomycetota; class Actinomycetes; order Streptomycetales; family Streptomycetaceae; genus Streptomyces; species Streptomyces indiaensis. The sequence continues at coordinate 2,495 of NZ_JAKEIO010000022.1, read as the reverse complement.
CTCGGCGAGGACGCGGCCGAGCGTCTGCCGAGCAAGGAGCCCACGCCGCAGCAGGTCTTCAACGACGCGCACTTCGACGCGGACGTCCAGCAGGCCCTCGACACCCTCGCCCCCGAGTTCCGCGCCGCGGTCGTCCTGTGCGACATCGAAGGACTGTCCTACGAGGAGATCGCCGCGACCCTCGGCGTCAAGCTCGGCACGGTCCGCTCCCGGATCCACCGCGGCCGCTCCCAGCTGCGCAAGGCCCTCGCGCACCGCTCCCCGCAGGCGCGAGCCGAGCGCCGCTCCTTCGTGCCCCGTGTTCCCGCCCTGGGAGGAGGGGGCGCGAGCGCGTGAGCGGATCTCGGCCGAAAGCCTCCGAGGGTCACCTCGCAGAGCAGCATCTGGGAGACCGACTCTCCGCCCTGGTGGACGGAGAGCTCGGTCATGACGCGCGTGAGCGCGTACTGGCGCACGTGGCCACCTGCCCGAAGTGCAAGGCGGAGGTGGACGCCCAGCGCCGGCTGAAGAACGTCTTCGCGGAGGCGGCCCCGCCGCCCCCCTCCGAGAGTTTCCTGGCCCGCCTGCAGGGACTACCCGCGGGCGGCGGCCCGGACGGTGATGTCACACCGCCGGGCGGAGGAGGCCTGCCCGGAGGGCTGTCGGGACGGCTCGGATCGTCCGGGGTCTTCGGAGTGAAGCGCGGCGAGCGGTTCGACTTCGGGTACGCCCCCTCCCGGCCGCACCTGCCCGTCCTGCCCACGCCCCCGGTCAGCCGGAACCTCCCCTCCGAGGCCGGCGGCGGCCCGCTGTCCGGCCACCGGGGCCTCGCCTCCGGGAGGGGCTTGCGCATCCACGACGTCGGCCGGCCCGACGGCGACCGGTCCTCCTCGCGGCTGCGGTTCGCGTTCGTGGCCGCCGGTGCGGTGTCCCTGGCGGCGATCGCCCTGGGCGGCGTCACGGGCGGCACCCCGACCGATGCGGAGGCCCGCGGGGGCCAGGGCGCGGGGAGCAACGTGACACCCATGCGCACCCAGGGCACCGGCGCCGTGACGCCACCCGAGTCCCAGCGCCGCCGGACGGCGCCGCTGCTCGGGCAGGTGCACGGCGAGAGCCTGCTCGGCCGCGCCCCGGTCGCTCCGACCGAGGTCTCGGCCCCGCTGCTGCCCGGGGTACCGTCCGCCGCCCGGCACCATGCGATGCACGCGCTGACCGCCCCGGTGGTCGCCGGTGCCGCCGTCATGTCCCCGTTGATACGCCCGCTCGAGGCGGCCACTCCGGCCGCTCTGACCTCGTGGTCCGCGGTCCCCGAGATCACGGCTCCCCTGCTCGCCGTGCCCCTCGCGGACCCGACCTCGTCCCCCTCTTGGCCCGCCTCCCCGCGTACGGCTCACTGACCCGGCCTCTGCGCACCGGCCCGCGAACCTGATTGAATCCGGGGGTTGTCGCCCGCGGCCCAGGTGTGGCCGGGCGCCGGTTCGAGGAACTGCGGCCATCGCGACGAGCCGTGCCGCGGCTGTGGGGAGAGCATGAACGAGGGGAAGCCCACGAAAGCGAAGTGGTGGAGCCGTCCGCGACCGCAGGACCAGACGGGGGACCGGGAGGGAACGGACCCGCGCGTGGGAGAGGGCCGGGGCCTGACGGAGAACCAGGGCGTGGCAGAGGACCGGGCCGTGGCCGGTGGTCAGGGCTTGGCGGAGAGCTCGGGCGTGAGGGAGGCCCAGGCCGTGACGGGGAGCCGGGGCCGGACAGAGGACCAGGCTGTGGCCGAGGGGCAGGACCTGGCGGAGAGCTCGGGCGTGAAAGAATGCCTGGCCGTGACGGAGGACCCCGCCGAAGAGGGCCAGCGCGTCGATGGTCTGCGCAAGGCGGAGTCGGCCCGGGCGGACCGTAGCGGCGGCGCCGACGGGGACTTCGAGCTGCCGCGCCCCGCGCCCCGGCCCGACGAAAACGGGGACTACGAGCTCAGGCGTCCCGAGGCGGCTCCGGCCGAGGCCGAGGGCGACTCCACCGCGCCGGTACACAGTGCGGCGAAGGCGGATGAGGCCGTGATCAACGGCGCTGCCCAGGCCGTTGTCCCCGTTCCCGCCGCGCCGGCACATAGCCCGGCGAATGCGGATGAGGCCGTGGTCAACGGCGCTGCCCAGGCCGTTGCCCCCGCTTCCACCGCGCCGGCACACAGTGCGGCGAAGGGGGATGACGCCGTGGTCAACGGCGCTGCCCAGGCCGTTGCCCCGGTCCCCGCCGCACGGCAGTCGGACCAGCACATCCCTGTCGCCGCCGCCTCACCTGCCGCGGCATCGCAGGAAGCTCCCAAGCCGCTGCACGACCCCGACCCGTACAGCACCCCGCCCTACGGCGAGCCCGGCCCCTGGGCGCCCGCGCCGCCCGTCCAGCACCCGGCGACCCCGGCGCAGGGAGGGGCGCTGCCGGGGCAGCCGGCCCTGCCGTCGGCCCAGGGCACGCCGCCCACCCCGGCGCCCGGGGTCCCGGCCCGTGAGCGGCAGTGGGGTGCG
>NZ_JAKEIO010000021.1 GCF_021474405.1 [Streptosporangium] indianense | reverse complement strand
CGGTGGGGGCGGGCTGGGTGAGGTGCTGTAGGGCGCGTGAGGGGATGCCGTAGGGGTTGCGGCGGAGCGGGCTCGAGTCGTGCGGCGGACAGTGCTGTCGAGGCGTACGGTCGAAGGCATGCGCATTGTCATCGCTGGTGGTCATGGTCAGATCGCGTTGCGGCTGGAGCGGCTGCTCGCCGCGCGCGGGGATGAGGTAGCGGGGATCATCCGGAAGGCAGAACAGGCCGACGACCTGCGGCAGGCCGGTGCCGAACCGGTCGTGCTCGACCTGGAGTCGGCGTCCGTGGAGGAGGTCGCGGAGCAGCTCAGGGGCGCCGACGCGGCGGTCTTCGCGGCGGGCGCGGGCCCGGGCAGCGGGGCCACCCGGAAGGACACGGTGGACAAGGCCGCGGCGGTCCTCTTCGCGGACGCTGCGGTGAGCGCGGGGGTGCGGCGCTTCGTGATCGTGTCGTCCATGGGCGCCGACCCGCGCCACCAGGGCGACGAGATCTTCGACGTGTATCTGCGCGCCAAGGGCGAGGCGGACGCGTACGTGCGCGGGCTGGACGCCCTGGACTGGACGATCCTGCGCCCCGGTCAGCTCACCGACGACGCCGGAACCGGCCTCGTACGGCTGGAGGCCCGGACAGGCCGCGGCCCGATCCCGCGCGACGACGTGGCCGCCGTACTGGCGGAGCTGGTGGAGACCCCGGCCACGGCCGGACTCACGCTGGAGCTGATCAGCGGGTCGGCGCCGGTGTCGGTGGCGGTCAAGTCGGTTGCGGGGAACTGAGGTTCGCCGTCGGCTGCCCGAGCGCGCTCTAGAACAGGGGCAGTTGGCCGGGGAAGTCCGGGACCGTGTAGCCGTCCAGGGACGGTTGTTCCGGGCCGGGGCGCGCCGGGCGGCGGGAGCCCGGGCACGAGGTGAGTTCGCCGTGCTCGCGGGCGCCGGGCGGGTCGTGGCGCGCGTACCGCCCGGCGACGATGGCGATCTCGCGGCGGCACTCGGGGCAGAGTCTGCGGCGGGAGGACATGGGGTCAGTGTGCCGCGTGGGCGGGCCGGCCATACCTCTCCCCTGCGGCGCTGTCGCCAGGCGTGGACGACTACGACATCGAACTGGCCCACGCCGACGGCGAGTAGACGGTCCGGGGGGCTGGGGCACGCGGGTGGGGTTGCGCAGGTCGGGTTGCGGGGATGCCCCAATCCCGACGACCTGCGGGGCTTCGGCCGTACGAAGGCGGTGCAGCCGGTGCTGCCAGTTCTGTTGGTGCAGCCGGTGCAGCCAGTTCTGTTGGTTCAGCCGGTGCAGCCAGTTCAGCCGGTGCAGCCGGTTGCCGGTCCGAACCACCTCGGCAGCCGGTCGAGTAGCTCCCGCTGGTCGTCGCCGACCCAGGCCACGTGCCCGTCCGGTCGCAGCAGCACCGCGGGCACGTCGAGGTCCTCGCTGGCGTCGACGACATGGCCGACCCGGTCCGACCAGCCCGCCACCGAGAGCCGGCCACCAGTCTGGTCGAGCAGCAGTCCTCGCCCGTCGCGCATCCGCTCGTAGAGGCGGCCCCGCTGCAAGCGCACGTCCCGCAGCCGCCTGCCGAGGAGTTCGTGGCCCTCGCCGCAGTCGTAGCGGACGTCGATCGCCGTGACCTTCTCGATCAGGTACCGGTTCACTTCCTCGAAGTCCATCAGCTCCGCCAGCAGTCGGCGCACGGCCTGCGGCCCCGGCTCGGGTGCCAGCAGGTGCATCTGCGCCCGGGTGTTGTCCAGGACGGAGGCGGCCACCGGGTGGCGTTCGGAGTGGTAACTGTCCAGCAGGCCCCCCGGAGCCCGGCCGTGCAGCTCGGCGGCCAGCTTCCAGCCGAGGTTGAACGCGTCCTGGATGCCGAGGTTGAGCCCCTGCCCACCGGTCGGCGGGTGGATGTGCGCGGCGTCGCCGGCCAGCAGGACGCGGCCCGTGCGGTAACGCTCGGCCTGCCGGGTGGCGTCACCGAAACGGGAGAGCCAGCGCGGGGAGTGCACACCGAGGTCGGTCCCGGCGTACTTCCGCAACTGCTGCCTGAACTCGTCGAAGGTCGGCGGGACCGTCCGGTCCTCGGCCACTCCCTCGGCGGGCACGATGACGCGATGCACGCCGTCCCGCACCGGCATGGCACCGAACCGGAAGTGGGTCCTGCGAACCTCCGCCATCACGGCCGCCAGTTCCTCCGGCGACGCGGCCACCTCCATCTCGCCCATCAGCGTCTCGACCCTGGACGGCTCGCCGGGAAAGCCGACGCCGAGCAGCTTCCGCACCGTGCTGCGACCGCCGTCACATCCGATGAGATAGCGGGCGCGCAACCGTGTGCCGTCCGCGAGTCGGGCCGTCACACCGTCGTCGTCCTGGGTCAGCCCGACCAGTTCGCAGCCGCGCCGGATCTCGGCGCCGAGTTCGGTGGCGTGCTCGGCGAGCAGACGGTCGGTGGCGGGCTGCGGGATGCCGAGGACGTACCCGTGCGCGGTGTCCAGCCGCGCGGGTGACGGCTTGGCGAGGCCGGCGAAGAAGCCGCCGAGCGGGTGCTTGGTGCCCTCGGCGAGAAAGCGCTCCAGCAGACCGCGCTGGTCGAGCACCTCGATGCTGCGCACGTGCAGACCGAGCGCGCGCACGTACGCGGCCGGTTCGGCCTCCCTCTCCAGCACGAGCACACGCCGCACGCCGTGCAGCCGCAGTTCCCCGGCCAGCATCATTCCGGTCGGACCACCGCCGGTGATGACCACATCGATCAAGGAAGACCCCAATGTCGCCCGTTTCTGGCTTCGGAGCGAAGATTCTGCGGCACCAAGGGGGTCTTGCCGCAAGGTCCCCCCTGCGCTATACGTTGAGAGTGGCAAGGAGCTGATGATGCCTTTGCCTTTCCCTATGGGTGCCGGCCGCTTCTTCTCGCAGGTCTTTCTCCGTGCCGCCGACGCTTTTGTCTCACTGCGCATCGGGCCGGAATCCTGCCTCCGCCACGCTTTCGGACCCTTGGTGACGCCCCCCCCCGCGTGGATGTAACGGCAGGTCAGGACGTCCAGGGGCCTGGGGAGACGGGGCGCGGGATCCCGACCCGTCGCTGTCTACGTCAGCGCACGTCGACGTAGTCGGCCGCGCTGGTGGCGACGCCGGTCGTGGAATTGCCGTAATAGACCCAGCGGTACGAACCGTCGACGGATGCGGTGACCGTGGTCTTCAGTCCCCCGGTGCTGCTGGTGGTGGACTTCTTGACCGTCTTGAAGGTATCACTGCCCTTGGCACGGAATTGCAGGCTCACCGTACGGCCGCTGTAGGCGTCGTACTTCTTGGTGCTCCAGTTCGCCCGGGTCAGTTTGCCGGTGACGGTGACTGTCTTGCCCTTGGTGACGGGCTCCGGCGAGGCGTTGGTGGTGGCCTTGGCCGCGCGCTTGAGCTGGGCGGTGGTGGACCGCGTCTCCAGTTCGCCGGTCTTGAGGCCGCCGTCGGCCTTCCACAGCTTCAGTGAGACGCCGACCTTCCAGGTCGTGGCGTCGCTGTTGGAGTCGACGTGCTCCTGGCTCGGGTGCGGGTCGATGTAGAGGGCGCCCTCGCAGCGAGCGTGCTTGGCGTCGGTCTCGTAGCAGGTGTAGCTGCCCGGCTGGATGAAGTTCTCACCCGTGTCGGCCGCGGTCTCGATGCTGCCCCGGTAGAGGAAGGGGTAGGCGTCGTAGCGGGAGGGGTCCGCGGTGCTGTAGCCGGAGGGCAGTGCGATGGCGAAGCTGATCGACGGCTCCACCACCTTCGACGTGCCGACGACGATCGGCTTGCCGTTGTTGATGACGATGTCCGACACGGTGATTCCGGTGTCCGCCGCCTGAGCGGCCGGCGCGTTCAGCACCGAGAGCCCCAGCGCCCCCACGAGCGTGGCCACCGCGACGGTTCGTCTGCCTGTTTTCATGGCACCTCTTCAGGAGGATGGCGTTACAAGAGGCGGCAGCGTATCTGACGCGTCCATGCCCTCCACCTGGCGAACTGGAGTGATCATGCTCACCTGGGCGACGTACGCCGCTCGGAGGCGGGGCGCGAGTAGTACGAGGTCGGACGCGTCCACGCCCGGTCCCTCATGGGAGCACCAGGACGGGACAACGAAAAACCCCCTCCGATCAGGTGACTACCTGATCGGAGGGGGTCTTCCCCAGTGTGGCGGCGCCAGGATTCGAACCTGGGAAGGCTGAGCCGGCAGATTTACAGTCCGCGCCGTACGTAGGGTTTGACCAGCTCCTACGGCTCTGGCGCGCTTCCTCGCCCCACTGGTGCCCCGCGAAGGTGCGACTCTTTCACGACGCGGTCGCTTGCGGCTGTGGTACTGACCTGTACTGTAGACATAAGTCAGTGGCCGTGGGCCACTGGAAGTGGAGCCAGGTGACCTGGGGCAGACCAGGAGCCTGGCTCGGCGTCTTTCTAAGACCTTCCTTCAGCAACCGGTGTGGATGTCGAAGTCCAGCACCACCTCCCCGAGCATGTCGATGTACCGGGTGTCGCCCTGCCGCTGAGCACGCACCGCTCCCGCGACGATGTCCGACATCCACAGCAGCGGCTCGACCTGGCCCGGCACATGCTCGACGCGGAAGGCGGTGCCCTTCGGCAGGGTGCGGCGGACCTCGATGATCGTCCTGATGTCCTTCTTGTTGAGTTCCTCCTCGCGGGATTCGATGTACACCTGGTCGACGCTGAAGGCGTGCAGTTCAGGTACGAGAGCTGTCAGGCACTTGCTGCGTGCGCGTTCCTGCTTGCGCCTGGGGACAGGGGCTCCGACCGTCACGATGTGCAGCCCGGGCTGCACTGCCACCAGACGGGCTGCCGCACGACGATCTCGGTCGTCCATCTCACGCCAGTGGGCTTTCGCAGTGTCCCTACGACCCTTCAGACGGCGGACCTCCTCTCTCACCGCCGCTACAGACTCGCTTTCCACAACGGCCGCGGCGATGATGTAGAAGCCGGCATCCTCGTGCTCGTGGAACGACTCGTCCAGCCAGGCGGACTTCGTAGGGGCATGAGGGTCATGGGTACGCGTGCGTTCCCCCGTGATGTTGTCGATGGTTCACCTCCGGCCCTTGCCGGCGCCGGGAGGGGACGGCTGCGAGGAGATCTGGCTCTTGTCGCTGCTGGTCTGCTTCTTCGGCTTGCGCGGGCGCATGATCGGCTTCAGGTTGTACTGGTAGGTCATGGTCAGGCCGCTCGGGGACAGCGGGGCCTTGGTGTAGGTCTCCCGTCGCTCGGCCAGGTCGAGTTCGATCAGCTTGTTGAGGCCTCGCAGGTGGGTGTCGGCTGACCAGCCGTACCACTCGCGAGCTCTCTCGGCCGGGAACGAAGACCACGGTTTCTCGCGGGCGATCACCAACAACATGGCGAGCCCGGGGATGTCGATCTGCTCGTCGAATCCCTTCTTCCAGAAGGCCTGCGGGATCTGCAGAAACCTGTCTTCCGCCGTCTTGCCGGTGGGACGGTCGTACGGCTCCCCACTGCCGTCCTCACGCAGGAGGGTGGCCGTGATCATGGTGCTCCCTCGGGGGCGGGTGCACCTGATCAGATTGTGTTTCTGCAGCCTTTGCAGGGTCCGCCACGCACCCGTGCGGGCCGCAGCCGGTGTCGCGAACATGTCGATGTCCATGAGTCGGGCCCAGACAGCACTGTCGTGAGTGGTGGACCAGCCCTTGCTGCCGTCACTACAGGCGGCCACGATGAGCAGGTAGGCCTTCAGACCTCTGAGGTCGCCGCTCGTTACGAACCTCCTCAGAGGGCCGTGTCGGCTCCCCTTACCCGCGTTGGCCTGCACGAACGTCTTTCGGAGGGGAACGGTGGCGCGCACGGAGCGTTCCAGGATCGCGATTCGTGCGTCCCGCCCGGTCACCGGGGTGAGGTGCATGTCCCGCTTGGCGGGCGATGTCGTCGTCATGCGTCTCAAGGTAGCCGCGGCATCTGCCCGGATCCAAACGTCTTACCCGTCCTGAATCTGACCGCACGAGCGGGTGCTATGGGAGGGCCATGTGAGAGTCCAAGGATGAGAGACCCATGATGAGAGTTAACTGAGAGAACAAGGTGTGGCGATTTTCCATGATCAGCTTCGCGCGATGCACGGCTGAGGGCGTACTCGAGCATGCTGGAGCGCACGACGCCGACCACCTCATGGAAAAGGGCAAACGGTCTCCCATCCCCGCCGGGGCCCCCAGGACCCACCCCTGGTGGGCCGGCATCGGATAGGTCTCCGGCATCGACCGTCGATCGCCAGAATCAGGTCGGCAGTCCGGCCTTGAAGGTGTGCGTGCGGTGCCAGTCGTAGTACGGCTCGCGATCCTCGTTCCACCACGTGACCGTCCGGCTCGCCAGCTTCCCCTGGATGTAGGCAGCAACCTCGGGAACTTCGTGTGCGAGAGGGCTCGTCTGGATGTCCCCGCCCGGGGCAACAGTGACGTACCCGTGCTCGTACAGGGCGTCGCAGCCGAAGACGCAGGCAAGCATGGCGATGTTGGCGAGGTCCCGCTTTTCGGTTTCGGTACACATGGCACGCTTCTTGATGTGTGCGGCGATCAGGAAGGTGCCTGGCAGCTCTCGTCCGCACAAGGCGCACTCGCCGGTGGTACCGGGCAGGAGGCGTCGCTTAAGGGCGGCCTGCTCCCCGCGCGCGGCTCGTTGGGCCTTGCGTTCCAGCTCTCCGTCGAAGGCGTCGACGGCGGCCTGCTCGGTTCTCGGATCAAGGGGGGTGATCGCGGCGTTGGCCGGGTCGAGGGTTAGGAGCGCCTGGAGGGTGTCGCTCTCGCCGTCGCTGAGCACGATGAAGCCCATAACGTGGCGAGTGGGCTTCCAGCCAAGCAACTCACGGACCTCGTCCATCGGTATGTCGAAGGTGCGCACGCCGGAGAGGGCATACATGTACTCCCAGGTGCTGCCGTCGTCGTCTGCCTTCCATAGCCGCTTGGCCAGCTCTCCGTTGCGCCACATGAGGGCGACGGTGCCGCCGAAGTAGATCTTCTTCTCGCCAGTGAAGAAGACCCAGTCACCGGGCTGCATCTTGCGGATCTTGGCGACGTTGACGTTCCTCTTACCGGGCATGACGCCCCACATCGGCGCGGCGCCGTCCGGGAAGAGGCGCTTCAGCTCTTCCCGGACCCCGGGCTCCAACAGATCAGTGTGCTCGTCGAACATCACGGGTTTAACGATGGTGTCCTGGAAGTGCCGATTGACGACCTTCCGCGCCAGACCGGCCGGCTGCATGACGATGCGCATCGGCTGACTCATCCCCCCGGGGTGTCTGTGTGCTTGCACGCCCACGCGGGCGTGGTGGGCGCGCCCGTCGATCCAGGTTCGATCTTCTCAACCAGGAACAGCTCAAGGTCAAGATGTAGCGCATCTCTCTGCTTGCCCTGACATTGACTGCACAGCCGTAGCGTCCCAGACGACGCAGCCAGCGTTGATGGTGCCTCGCCAACGCCCTTGCGCAGCAGCCTCTCGTAGGCAACCACGAGTTGACTGTAGGAGCTGCTTGGCGCGCTACGACTACGGCCTCCCGGGTTCGTTCCCAAGTGCTGTGATCCACATAGCAGTTGTAGTTATGAGTGCTTAGGGGAACGGGAATTGTGCCTGCGGAGACTGGAGTTGACGGTCCGGCGTGCGTGCCGCTATACGTTGACTGCGTCGATCTGCGTCGTCGTCGTCGCTCGACACCTGGACCACCAAACCCGGGTGGCCCCGTGAGGGGCACTGCGATCCGAGGAAGCGCCTAGGCAAGAAGCTCCGGCGGGACCACGGTGAATGTTCAGCAACGACAAGATGCGGCAGGCGCCGCGGAGCACATCGTCAGCCGTCGGGCGGCGATTCCCTTCGTGGGCGGACGAATCTCCACCTTCTGGTGTCGCACGCTGAAGCCGTCACAGCGCTGGGCTGTGTGCGGTGGTGTCACGATGGACCATGAGCCAGTGACCGAGAACATTCCCCTGTTCCAGGAACCGCAGAACCCGCAGCCGCCCGTGAGCCTGTCCACGCCGGCCGCCGAGGACCTGGAAGAGCTGAGCATCACCCGCCGGCCGCAGCCGCTGCCGGATGTCCCGGAGACATCCGCGCTGCGCAAGGTCGCCCTGCGGCTGAAGAACAACCGTCTCACCAACCTCAGCGAGGACGCCCGCAAGGCGGCCGCCGCCCTGCAGGTGGAGCCTGAGCGGGCCGCGCTGCTGGTCACGTCACAGCAGAACGGTGTCTCGCTGCTGAGCGAGGTGGCGGTCCCGGGCGGTTCGCTCTACGTCATCGAGTGCCGGGCTTGGACCCGCATGCTCTTCCCGCTCTACCAGCCGCGTATCGCCGCCCTGTCGCTGGCCGTGCCGCCGCCGAAGCTGCTGGACGACAACGACGCCAACGGCCCGATGGCACAGGCCCGCTGCTCGTTCGACAGCCCCAAGCAGCTCGCGGACCTGGTCCGCGAGACCGTGTCCGGCACCCTGAACGTGCCGAAGGCCGACTACTCCGACTCGATCATGCAGCGTGGGGTCTCCGAGCCCCTGCTCGTCATCCTGGTGCGGGTCACGTTCACCGACAACTCGCCCAGCCGGGTCCTTCCGGTCGTCGTCGACGGCATCTCCCGACTCTCCTCTGCGGCCATGACCCGCACGGGCAAGACCATCGCCGGTGCCGCCGACGCGGTCGTCGAGGACCTGCTGCGCGACCCCAACTCCCTGCGCCGCGCCATCCGTGACGAGGTGGCCCACTACAACTCCGCCTACCAGCGCGGTCTGACGGACCAAGTGGTCCGCGTCGGCCAGGCAGCCACCGTCCCCGTGCGCCTGGTCGTCGGCGCTCGCAACGGCGACACCATGGAGGACAACCGGTGACCACGCAGACCGCAATGCCCATGCCCGCGCCCGGGACGTCGTTCGTGACGATGGTGGAAAACCTCGTCGCCGGCGAGCACCTAGAGAAGAACCCGTGGACGCCGGACGCGATGTGGCACAACATCGCCAACCAGACCATCGACGCTCTGGTGGCCCGGGGCGAGCTCCGCCGCGAGGAAGCCGACATCATCACCGGCCTGACCCCGCTGGAGGAGCTGCCCACCGCGCTGGGCTGCCCCGATCCCTCGCCCATCTGGCGGTGCATCTACATCGCCTACCGCCTCACCGCCGGCTCGTCCTTCGGTGAGACGAAGGCCGACATCCGCAACATCATGGCCCGCCGCGCCGTCACCAACAAGCAGTTCAGCTTCATGCTTGGCGTCATCGTCGACCGGGACGTCCGCCGTCCCAAGGCCCGAAAGGAACCCGGGAAACGCCGGCCTTCCTCCCTTCAGAGGGCTCGCAACGCCTTCGGCGACGGCGGTTTCCTCACCGAGGACGTGCCGGGGCGGCAGTGGATCCCCGTGTTCGCCCCTCTGCCGCAGCTGCTGGAACGCGCCCTCGCCGGCGACCGCGACGCCCGGATCACACTCATGATCGGCGGCGGCTTCGCCCTGATGATGGACGGCTACCTCACCCGAGACCGCGAGTCGAAGCTGTTCGAGGGCAGCGCCCCCTTCCGAGGCTCACCCCCCGCCATCCTCACGGACCTGGCCGGCCACGAACACGGCCTGCGGATGCTGGCCACCGCCTGGGAGTACTGGGACCCGGCGAAGCCGGCGCACGACTACAACATCCCCGTCATCAACGCCGACGGCAGCCTCATCATCACCGGGGACACCCGCGAGACCCGAGGCCCGGAACGGCTGACCGAGTACCGGCTCTACGAGATCGCCAGCCCTTCCAAGGCCACGGCGGGCTTCCTCAAGCAACAGGAAGCACGCAAGGCCCGCAACCAGGCAGCCAGCCCCGAGGACCGCGACCAAGACAACCGCGAACGCCTCACCATGGCCCTTGACATCGCCAAGGACGCGGCCACCGCCCTGGAGAACTCAACCGTCTCCCCGCCGCCCCACCCCTTCGGCACGCACGAGGACTGGCAGCGCATGAGGAAGACCGCCCAGCTGGTCTACGAGCTCCTCGTGAGGAATCACCCCGATCCCGGCGAGGGCTACATCGAAAGCGCGGCTCCCGGAGAGGACGAAGACGCCGAGCACGACGACGAATGACCTAGCCAAAGTGAGGGTCGGTCCTGCGGAGGGCCGACCCTCGCTTGATCCGCGACGCGGAGGCCGCTACCCGCATTCACAGCAATCGCAGACACCGTGTGATGCCGAACCTACTTAAGATCCTGCGCGGCGGCTGGGGACTTGCACACAATGCCGCGCGGTCCCTACCCAGGTGTCTCCCAGCAGAGTTGCCAGCGACGATCGCCGCGCGATGGGCGTCCTCGTACGCAAGGTACTCACAGCACTCTCTTCTAGGGACCTTCACACATGCCGCAGCGTAGGCCTCCGCACCGATGGCCATAGAAGTTGGGAGCCGGCCCGTTTACAGCGGGCTCAGTTCGCGCGCGGTGACCTGCGCTTTTGTGTAGTACGCCCGCTGCCGGGGGACACCTGGGGGAAGCCGAGCCCGGTGGCCTAGTGAACACCGCTTCAGAAGACACATGCGACAAGCGCTTAGAAGATGCGGGCAGGCCCCGGTGCGCCCGGTCGAATCGTCCTGTGCCGCTGCCGTGCCGGGCTCTGAGCACCGCTACCGTCCACCGTCGTTGCCGTCAGCACTGCCGTCACTGCCGTCGGAGGCACGTTCCTGTGAGCACCGCTTCAGGAGAGAGGGTGCGTGATCTAGCGTCTGAGCTGCGGCTTCGGTGGCCAAGGTTGCAAGCGGCTACTCAACCGCAGAGAACCCGTGTTGACCGTGGCTGACCCCTGCATCTGGCAACGGTTGTGGCACGAAACCTCAGCCGACGACAGTCAGCCATGACGGGGGCGCGCTGACGGACCAGGCGCGTGTATGCCTCGTTGCACCCCTACAGACCCAGCCACGCCGCCAATGTCGTCGACTGGAGCATGCCACGACGGTGGGTACGTGATGAGGGCGCATGGGCCCGCAGCTAGTGAAGCTGCAGACATCAAGGGCCTGTCGTAGACGCTGCAACTACCCCAGGGAGCAGGTCAGCGCGTGGCCGGAAGGTTGCGACCTACCCAGGTTGTCAGTGCTTGCCGCTATTCTGACGAACACTGACTTCAGGGGGCTGGGTGTCAACTGTTCGTGCTAGTCGCAAGATTGAGAGGGCGGGCGTCAACGCCCTGCGTTCACTCCTTGAGGAGCACGACCACATCGTCCAGGAGATCGATGGAGGAAATGATCATGGCGAGGACATGATCGTCAACTTCACCCGCGCTAGCAAGAGAACGCCGTACTGGATCGCCATTCAGGTGAAGAGCGGCAAGAAGTACAAGCGGGCGCACGGGTATGCGATTCCCGTTGAGGACCACTTCGAAGATTGGCGGCAGAGCCGTATTCCAATTCTTGGTGTCGTTTACGACATGAAGAAGAGAGAATTATTCTGGGTCAATCTCACTGAACAATTGAGGTCCGTAGACGAAAGTCCCGGATGGGTCCAAGTGTCAAGCACCTCTCCGCTCAACTCCGAGTCAATCGATGACTTCTATGCGGAAGTAGCTACTTACGCTGGCGACGAGAGGATGCGTATCCGTGCGGAGACTGAGGAAGAGGCACTGGCCGAAGCGGTTCGCGCTAGGCAGGGGCTAGACCCCTCCACTGCGCCTAACCCCTTGTATGAAGGTCTAGCGGACTTGGCCCTTCGGTATGAGGAACGCCTTAAGACTATTCGCAGGAACCTGATCAGGTCCCTTCCGCTACAGATCGTGATTTTGCTCATGTTGGTGGCGTGGCCTTATCAAATTCGCTTCGCTGAGGGTTCCTCAGATATGAGCGCTACGCTGTGGGTATCTAACCTCTACGTATTCATGATTATTATGGCCCTAACCATATTTTTCGAGTTCAGGGCTGGTCGAATCCCCTTCGAAACCGGGAAGTGGCTTTGGGTGATCGCTGGCAATTTTGCCTGGCTTCCCGTGGTGGACCCTGACGGAGACTCCGGCTGGTGGGGAACTTTTTGGATCTGGGCAGGAGTGTTTGTGCCTTCCTTTGGTTACAAACTGCTACTCCTTACATTTGTTAGATCCGCAATGGACCGAATAAGGGCACGGCGCACGGCGGGCATTTGACGCCTGCGGCGCGAGCAACCGGATGGCAGAGGTCTGAATACGGGAGTGCGTGGGGTCCGATGTGGCCTATCGGGACCGTGTAAGTCTTGCTAGGAACCCCCTGCCTCGATCTTGCGCGAGACTAACCCTGCTGGTAGCGGCGCACTCGGTCAGAGACGTGTTCCTCAAAGAGATCCAGGGCATGGATTTGGCCGGTGAGTAGGCGTTTCACATCGCTCGCGTCCCAGAGCAAGACCGTCCTCCCGTTCGGCTCCTGGGAGGCGTGATGACGGCAATTGTCAGTGAATCCTGACCAGGCGACATAGATGCCGGCAATGATTGCTGGGCGCCTGTTGAGCTTGGCCGTCAAGTCGGCAAGTTCACGTGGTTGAAGCCGGTTTTTCTTCCATCGACACTCGATGATGGCGCGGAATGGTTTGTGGACGAAGAAATCCACCTGTTCACCGTCACTCGTGACGCCCGGCTCCACCTCGCATCCGTGTGCCTTTAGTAGCTCGCCGAACCATGCTTCGAACCGGTTTCCTCGGCGAGTTCCCCGTAGTTCAGAAATCTCCTCCAGTTGCTCTCGTAGCCCTGAAAGGGCCTTTTCTTCGATCGCTCGTCCCAACAGAGCAGAGATCGCACTCTCCAGCTTTGGTTGGTGAATGGCTGAACGGGCGTCTTCGTCTGCTTGCTCCCGACCGAAGTACTCGGCGTTCGAGGATTCGACCCTAGGTGCTCGATCGAGATCGAACCGCTGACTCATGTCGTCCGTCTTGTACAGGTCGTAGTCATCGCTCAAGTCGCAGGCTTCACGCACCACTCGCTCGTGGTCTGCACGGGTGAACATGTCCCTTTGAGCCAGGCGCGGATCTTCCCACCGTTCCTTCATGACGAAGATGTCCGCGTCTGCCGGCCTGATGAAAACCCACTCTTTGGTCAGGGAGACGACGATGTAAATTTCCAGTGGCCGCAGGAGCGTGAAGCAGTGAGGCTGCTGTTTCGCGAGTTCCATGTACAGCTCGTTGACGCGCCTTCGATAGGCATCCAGAAAGCGCGTCCAGCGTTTCTGTGTGAAATCTGACCAACCCTCGGCGTAAGCCTGTGAGGGTACGAGTGGGTTTTCCCCAAAGCGAAGCGGCTCTGTCATAGGGTCGTCATCCAAGGTGGCTGGTGTGTGACCTGATCAGTTTATGGGCGCGGGGTAGAACTCGTGTGGCAGAAGAGGCAACTACGTCAGCTGTACCGCGCTGGCAGCACCACGGCTTAAACGTCCTCGCTCAAGAGATCGCGGATGGCCTGCTCCGACCAGTGACCGGCGGCGCCGGGGCATGCTGCTACGTATGAGGCCACCGCCTCGACGTCCCATGCGCCGGCGGTCAGTAGTCCCGAAGCCAAGAAGCGCACGTACGCGCCGGAGGGCGGGACCCATTGGACGTCCCGCACGCCCCACGGGGCGGTGAAGGTCAGGACTGGCAACCCATCGACCTGACCGGCACACACGAGTGTTTCGTAGCGGCCCTCACCTAGCACCGCGCGGCCCTGTGCCAGCACATCCACCAGTTCAAGAGCCGCACCCGGTTCCCTGTACATCTCTTGGGCGGCAATGTCGGAGAACTGATCGGTAGTCACCAGGTGAGCCCTGGCCAGCACTCGTCCACTCACTTGCGGGTCGTAAAAGGCCCTTCCCCCTCCCCACACGGGTGACTCGGTCGCGAAGTACAGGGCGCCGGTCAGTTCAACGGGGATCGACCTCGCGGGCATCGTCGGGTTTCGGCACCCTGGGTATTCCCGTGCCGCGCCGGGTGGGCGACCGCCCTGGATGTACGCGGCGAGTCGATCGAGGTGCATGTTCGAGCCGTAGGACGTGTACCAGACCCGTTCCGGGTAGTGGTTGGTCGGCAACGTCGGATCAATGCTGTGTAGGGCCTTCACTCTTGCCTGCTCCTGAGAGACGCGCTCAGTCTGCCGAAACGTCGTACCTGATGACATGACGGTCTCCCGGAAGGATCGTGATCATTACTCGTAGGGGCCGGTTGTTCTCGTCGTAGCCCGTGCGCATGTGCACAGCGACAGGGGTAGCGGAGGGAAGCGACAGCTTTTCGACCTCGGCGCGGCTCGGCATCCGCACAGTGATCTCGTCCCTGTAGCGAGCCTGGACAAGGCCAACGCTGGCCAGCACGCCACCCGGCGCTGACACATCTTCGGGCAGCATCAACGGCGTGCCTCGGACTAGCTCTTCAGGGAAGTAGGAGTCAGCCAGGGCGTACGGATCGTGGTCCACTATGCGCACTCGTTCCCGGACGACAGTCAGTGCGGTCTCGGGATCCAGTTCCAGGCGTTCCGCGACTTCGGCCGGTGGACGCCGGATGGAGACGCGAACTTCCTGCCGAGGTTGGCGCCCACTTTCAGCCACGATGCTGGCCCACTGGTCACCGCGCTCGTTCGACTGGTGCCGGGTCCGAGACTCCAATACTGACCAGTCCCAGACGGCCGGTGTCAGACTGCGGCGAACGAAGCTACCCCGCCCCTGACCAGCGATGATGAGTCCTTCTTCGGTCAAGCGCCGTAGGGCCAAGCGGACTGTGTTGCGACTTGCTTCGTATCGCTCGACCAACTCGAACTCCGTTGGGAGCTGTTGACCCGGTTCCAGCTCGCCCCGCTCGATCTGTCCTCGCAGGTCATCCGCGATTCGGTGGTACCTGGGACGCTGCTCCCGCACGGTGCCTCCCTGCTAGTTGGCTGACTTGTGCCAACAACATACGCCTTTTGCCTTGACGGTCGTAGCGACTTGAGGCAACACTCAGGGCAATCAGTTGTTGGTACAACACCACCAACACTGTTGAGTCAGTCTTTATGCCAGGCCGGGCTACTGCGGTTCGCCGTAAGTCCCTGAACTGGGCGTTCATTGACAACTGCATGGGGATCACGCCGCCTCTCCTCGGCCAAGTAGGCGGTCACGCGGGAGCTCCCGCGTGAGGTACAGCGCTATTCGACCTCTCCGCAGCCCTGAGCGGCTGAGGGCCGGTCGCCTCCCCCGCCCGTCCGACTCCGCACCTAGTGCGCGTGCCGTACGGGCGGGGCGTGGGGAGCCGCGTGGGCTTCACCCTTCACCCATCGAGAGGACTGTTCATGGACCGCCTGAAGGCGCAGGCCTCGAAGAACCGCGAGGCAGCGAATGTGCTGCGTAGTCGGGGCAAGGACGCTGCCGCGAAGCAGATGGAGGACCGGGCCGAAGAGCTGGAGTCCGGCCGGGTTACCGACTGCACCGACGCTGTCAGTGGCCTCATCTCCTGGGCCTTTCGCCGCTGAGTTCGGACCTACTTCTTAAACGGCGCGCGGCTCCCGGGGTGCCTCCCGGGAGCCGCTGTTCGGGCCGTTCACCTGTGAGAGGACACACGACCCAATGAGCCACATCGTCACTGTTCAGGAAGCTGTTACCGCGTTCGCCGATTGGAAGGAGCCGACGGCCGCGGAGCTGGACGCAATCGAGCTGGAGATGCCCGCGATCCTCGCGGACGTCGACCTGGTCGACGCGGAGATTGCCTCGCTGGACAACCGGCCGGCCGAGCTGGACGCCCGTCGGATCCGCCGGGCCCGCCGCAAGGCCCTGGCCTCCCGTTGCGCTCTGACCAACCAGGCCGCGGCCGAGAGGGGCGCCGCATGAGCGGGCGCACCGACTCCAACCGCGTCGACTCGCTCCCGGGCCCGGTGGTGGCGCTGCTCCGCGCTGTTCATGACACGCTGGATCTTCCGCTGCCGGGCTTGACCGACGCAGACGAACGCGCCTACGCCCGTCTTGTGGTGCACCGGGCGAGGGATGCGCGGGTCATCCTCGCCGGGGTCCTCGATGACGGACACGAGGCGGGACGGGCCGCGCTGTCGCTGCGTGCCTGGGTGGACCGTGAGCCGGTCACCTACACCCCGTGGACCGACGAGAGGGGTGCGCGGTGAACCGCAAGGGAAGGGTCCTGCTCGTTCTCGCGCTGGTCGCGGTGGTCGCCATGGCCTTCCGCGTCTCCTGGAACGCCCTGCGGGATGTGGCGCAGTCCATCGGCGCGGACGCGACCGCGGCGCTGTTGTACCCGTTCGTGGTCGACGGACTGATGGCGCTGGCCCTCATCGCCACGCTGGTCCTGACCGACAAGAACGACAAGCGGTTCGCGCTGCGGGTGCTGGCCACCTACACCCTCGCGTCGCTGGTGTTGAATTACGTGCACGGACTCGTCCCCGCTACGCACGGCGACGGCGCCGCCCGAGTGCGGCTGGCCGAGTGGAATGTGGCGCACTGGGTGCTCGTCCTGCTCGCCACGTCCTTGCCGGTCGGTTCGATCTACTTCGGTTCCGACCTCGTGGCCAAGGTTCTGCACCAGCGCGGCCCTGCCGCACCGGAACACGTGTGCGGGCCGGACGGGGAGGAATCCGCACCCATCCCGCACGCCCCTGCACCCGTCGGCCAGAGCGCCCCGGCCCCGCTGGCCGCTGCTCCGGAGCCCGAGGCGTCTGTGCTGGTCACGGCCCGTGCGAATGCCGGACGGGCAACCGATCCGCACAGCCCGCACACCGCCCGCACACCTGAAACCGAGAGCGCTGATGACGCGCTACGGCAGGCGCAGTTCGAGGAGGCGGAGTTGGAGCGGATGCGGCAGGACGCACGCCGTGCGTATGCCGAGTCCGCACAGGCGGGCCGCCCGCTCAGCGCCCGTGCGCTGGGTGAGGCATTCGGCATGAGCGAGTCCTGGGGACGCAAGCAGATCCTCGCCGTCCGCGACGACGAGCAGCCAGCCCGACCAGTCCTGCGGGCAGTCGACACGGTTAGCGTCTGATGCCCGCTGTCCCGGTCTACCGGTGGCGGCTCGCTCCGGACGGCCTGGCTACACGCCGGCAACTCCGCGCGCTCGGGTCGCGGCCCGGCGGGCAGGACGTCGCCGCGCAGCTCGAACGCCCCCGCCGACGGCGTGAACCGCTGGTCGCCTACCTCTACCGGGTCGAGCATGCCAAGCCCGTGAGGCCGATGACGCCCGCGAAGCGGGCGGCGCTGGCCAAGGCCAACGCCGCCCGGCGGATCTGCCCGAAGTGCCGGCGGGATGCCGGATACGTGATCCCGCCCTCGCTCGGCATGTGCACCCCATGTGCCTACCCCGACGAACAGCGGGCCGCATAAGCCCTGTTGGCAGGCCCGGCCAGCAACCTCCTACAGCCCCGGCCGGGCCCTACTCCCAGAAGAGGAGTGCTCACAGCATGACGGAACTCAGCACTGAGCCGGTAGCCGTCGAGGCTCCCACGCCGGCACCGCCCCCGCCCGTACCCGCGCCACCGATTGAGCAGGCCCAGGCCCCGGTTGTGGCCGAAGTGGAGCACACGCCCGGCGGCTGGCCGGTCGTCCCGCTCGCCTTGTCCGGTGCGAACAGCACTGTGGGGATGGTCGCCACTGCGGCCCTGGCCGGCGGCCCGGTTGCCGCGATAGTGGCCGCTACCGGCGCCGTCGTCCTTGGCACCGTCGCCGCCACCCGCAGCCGTACGACCAACCCGCGCAAGGAAGCTAGCCGGGCCGCCGCCCGTACCGCTGGCCGGTCTGCCGCACGCGGCGCGGGCCCGCGCCGCAGCGGTGCGGGAGCTCCCAGCAGCCGTTCTGGGGGGCGTTCGTCTGCCGCTCGTGGCGGTCGCTCCGATGGCCGATCGGGCAGCGTGCCTGGTCAGCACCGCCGCAAATCCGGCTCGTCCGCCCGGCACGGCAACACCGCCGGAGTCGGGAAGACCCACAGCAAGGCCGGTCGGGGCCCGGCCAAGCGCGCGTCGGGAGTCCTCGGGAAGGCTGCGGGTCGGGTTGGGCAGGTCAAGGCTCTGCGGTCGGCGCAGCGGGCTGCGGCCGGGTCCCGGGCCGGACAGCGGGCGCAGACCACGGCCGCCCGTCGCGCGGTCGCGGACGCCCGCCGCAACGCCAAGGCCCGCACCGCCGACGGCGGTACCGGGTCCACGTCCCGGGCCGGGCGCCGGGGCGGCCTGGCGGACCGGATGCTCGGGGGCGCCGTCCGTAAGGCCCGCGCCGCTCGGGATATGGCGGTAGGCAAGAGCCGTGCGCAGCGGGACGCCAAGGCGGCGGGCACGGTCGCGGCCAAGCGCGCGGCGGTCCGTAAGGCTCCGGCCCGTAGAGCGGCGCGGCAGGCTTTGCGCCGGTCCGCGGCCCGCTTCCACGGCCGTCGCCTGCTCGCCGCGCTGCTCGCCCTCCCGGCTGGGCTGCTTGGGCTGGTCACCAGCCCGATCGGCCGCAAGTTCGGCATCCCCGCCCTCGTCCACCCGGGGCGGCGCCTGTACCGGCGGCTGGCCGGTGTTGCTGTAGAGCAGCGGGCCGCGCGGGATGAGGCGATCCGCCAGGAGCAGGCCGAGCAGGAAGCCGCGGCCGATGCCGAGGCCGCGCAGGACGGTACGGAAGGCATCGCGGACGGCGTCGAGCGGTCCGCCGTACAAGTTCCCACCAGCACGAACGTCCCGAGTGAAGGAGAGCACGTGACCGGTTTCCGGTTCGAAGAGGCCGCTTCCGAGATGGAGCAGGCTGCCAACTCCTACGAGCCCGACGGCTGCATGGAGATCCTGGCGATGGTCGAGAGCCTGCCCGCCGCGCTGACCAGCGTGGCGAACGTGATGAAGATCCTCGCCGAGCGCTCCGACAGCGAGTTCCCGCTGGAGAAGCAGATCGCCGACAACTTCAACGACATCTTCGGCGCCCTGATGAGCGCCGTCGCCGTGGCCGAGGACATGGGCCCGGTCTTCCGCCAGGTCCACGCCCAGGACATCGCCCGGCATGAGGACCCCCGCAACGGCCATGAGGCCGAGAAGGGCTGGAACGTCTGACATGAGCAGCACCGCCACCGCCACCAAGAAGCAGCAGGCGACCAGTGGCCCGGTGCTGGACTGGGCGGCCGGTCACGGACCCGTGACCGGCGCCCTGTCCGCCACCACCGGAGCCTTCGCCGTCGCCACCACCGGCGCCGCCGCCGGCATGCCCCCGGGTTGGGCCCTGGCCGTCGGCGCGGCCGGCGCCCTCGGCCACACCGTGGTCGGTCTGCGCGTGCGCAACGCCGGCCGCACCCTCGCCACCCGCGCCGCCAGTTGGCTGGTCGGGGCGGGGTGGACCACCTGGGCCATGACCCACGGCCCCCTGACCTGGGCCGCCCTCGGCTCCCTGGCCACGATGGGCGTCGGCATTGGTGCCGCCGCCCGCTCCGCCGCTCTGTTCGAGGAGGCGCGGGAGGAGGAGGCACTGGCCGCGGAGCAGCGGCAGATCGCCCGTGAGTTGTCCGCGGAGCGGCGGGCCATCGCCTCGGAGTGGGTGGACCGCATTCAGCGGGTCTGCTCGATCACCGTGCGGGTGGTCGGGGTGGAGATGTGGGCCACCGGTGCCGGGTTCTCCATCGACGCCGAACTCCCAGCCGGTGGCGCCACCTGGAACAAGATCGCTGCCGAGTCCGGCCGCCTGTCCGCGGATGCCCGGTTGCCGCATGGCTGCACTGTCACCGCGTCCCCCGGCATCGACCAGGGCCGGGTCATCATCGACGTGACCACCGTCAACGTGCTGGAGCAGGAGCGCACCTACCCCAGCGACTACGGGCCGCTGTCCGTGTGCACGGGCATCCCGTGGGGTTACCGGACCAACGCTGAACAGATCCTGACCTACCTGCGCGAGCAGTGCGCCCTGATCGTCGGTCCTACCGGATCGGGCAAGACCAACATGGTCCACTCGATCCTCGCCGGGTTCGCCCGCGCCGACGACATCCTGACCTGGGTCATCGACCTCAACGCCGGATCCGCGGGCCTGCCCTGGGTGCTGCCCGCCCTCAACGGCGAGATCAGCTCCCCGGACGGCAAGCCGGTCCGGCCGGGCATCGACTGGCTGGCCGGTACGTACGACGAGGCCATGACCATGCTGGACGTGGCCGTGCGCGTGGCCAAGCAGCGCAAGATGGGCTACCAGGACGTCCTCGCCCGCGCGAATACCGATCTGCTGCCCATCAGCGCGAAGATTCCGCAGATCATGCTGGTCATCGACGAGGGCGCGGAGATCCTGTCCAGCCCGGACCGGCAGGTGCGCAAGCTCGGAGAGAAGATCCTGGAAGTGATCCGGATCGCCCGCGCCATGGGCATCCGCACCGTCCTCACCGCCCTCGGAGCCACCGGCAGCGTGCTCAGCAACCTCATGATCCGGCGGGAGGCCAAGGTCAGGGTGGCCCTGACCGGTGGTGAGACCGAGGGCATGGACCTGTCGAAGATGTTCCCCGGCTCCCGCGGACTGCGCGTGGACCAGGCCCCCTACAAGGGAGCTGGGTTCATGGGCACCCCGGAGTCCCCGGCCGCCCTGTTCAAGGCATGGCGGATCCTGCCCAACCAGATCCGGGAGATCATCGCCGCGACCTCGGACCGGCACCCCACGCTCGACGCCGTGTCCGCCAAGGCGGCCGGACCCGCCTACGCCCGCCGCTGGGACAGCGACCGCACCGGGTGGATGCGCGAGCAGGCCACCGACGAGACCGACGGCGCCACCGGAACGGCAGGAGCCGGGCTGAACCTGTCCGCCCTGAACCGCCCCGAGCAGGCGCAGGGCTCACCGGAAGACGAGATGCTGCGCAAGTTCCGCGAGGAGATCGACGCCCAGTTCGGCACCGCCCCCGAACCGCAGTCTCCCGCGGGTGGTGACGGGCCGCCGGCCGCGGGCGGGTTGAACCTGTCTGCGCTGCGGGGTGAGCAGGACAGCCCCGCACAACAGGCCGCACTGGCGCTGCTGCTCGCCGCCGGCCCCGCGGGCACCGGAGCCTCCGCCATCGCCCGCGGACTCGCCGACGAGCACGGCACATCCCGTCAGACAGTCGTGGGATGGCTGCGCAACTGGGTCAAGGACGGCACCGCCGTCCGCGTCGGCGAGGGCACCAAGGCCCGCTACGTCCACCGCCAGCACGCCCCCGAACAGCCCCCCGAGAGCTGACCACTTGTCGCTTGTCGCCCCGCGAAAACACAAGCCGCTGTGACGGGTCCCAGAGGCCCGGAAACGACTTGTGACCTGCAAGGCGACAAGCGGCAAGACAAGACAAGCGACAAGCCACACGACAAGCACGCGACAAGGGAGACGACAAGCAACGCGACAAGCACCACCACCCATCCGAGCGGGCCCGCACCACCTCATGGTGCGGGCCCGCGGCTCACCCAAGGGAGCCCCAAAGTGGACCACCGCACCCCGCCGGGGAACATCGCCCCGCACATACCCGCCGACGACTGGCAGCGCGCCGAAGCCACCGGACAGCCCGTCGTCATCGTCGTCCACGACCCCGCCCCAGCCGGCATCCCGTGGCGCCGGGTCCTGATCCCGTTCGCCATCGCCGGGGCCACGGTCGCCGGCGGCTGGGGACTGGTCGCCGCCCTGTGCTTCCTGCTCGACGCCGCCGCCCACACCGCAACCGTCATCGCCAGCGTCGCCGGACCCATCGGCATCGGCGGCATCACCCTGCGCTTGGCCCGCAACAAGACCTAGCTACGCCAAGGGCGGCCCCCGCATCTCGCCAAAGAACCGGGGCCGCCCTTGCCCACCTGCCAGCCAACTGACCTGTGGAGGTCTCCCAGCATGACGCAACTGACCGACGTCGGGCGAGCCCCGGGTTCGCCGCCTCGCCTGCTGGCGCTGTGCGCCGGCTACGGCGGCTTAGAGGCCGCGATCCGGGCCCGTATCGGCGGCCAGGTCGCCGCCTTCGCCGAGAACGACCCGTACGCCGCGACCGTGTTCGCCCACCGGCACCCGGGGTTGCCCAACCTCGGGGACATCCGGCACGTCGACTGGGATCAGGTCCGGGACGTGTTCCGGCCGGACGTGATCGGCGCGGGCTTCCCCTGCCGCAACACCTCCAACGCTGGACGAAGGGACGGGATCAATGGGCAGTGGTCGCGGGTCTGGAAAAACGTCGCTGAGGCTGTGGGCATCGTTCGACCGCGCCTCGTCTTCCTGGAAAACGTGGCGGCGCTCCGCTCGCGGGGGCTGGACGTCGTCGCCGCGGACCTGGCCGCGCTCGGGTATGACGTCCGGTGGACATGCGTACGCGCTGGTGACCCCGAAACCGGGGCCCCGCACGAGCGCGACCGCTGGTTCGCAGTTGCCCATCCCGCTGATGCCGACCCCCACCAGCTCGGACGGCACTGGCGGCCCCGGAACGTCGCCGAAGCGCAAGAGCGGGATGAACCTGCGTACCGCCGTCACGAAACTCCCGGCGCCCCCGGAGTCGTGAGCCTGCTGCCCACGCCGGCGGCACGCGACTGGAAGTCCGGCGCGTCGAACCTGCTGGAGCGCAACGCCCGGCCCCTGAACGAGGTCGCTGTGAACCTGCTCGCCGGCGTGGACACCACACCATCCGGCCCGGTGCCGCTGGACATGCGGTGGGTGGCGAGCGACGGCACCGACTTCGGTCCCGCGATCCGCCGTTGGGAGCGCATCACGGGACGGCCGGCGCCATGCCCCACCGAAGCGGGCATGCGCGGCAACCGGCGGCTGTCCCCGCTGTTCACCGAGTGGATGATGGGCCTGCCCGCCGGCTGGGTCACCGCCGTTCCCGGCATCCCCCGCAAGGAACAACTGAAGATCCTCGGCAACGGCGTCGTGCCCCGCCAGGCCCACCACGCCTACGGCCTGTTGCTCGGTAGCGCCACCGTCGCACCCGCGTGGGAGGTGGCGGCATGAGCGGCATCCTGACCGCCGATCTGGCCTGCCTGCCTCTGCTCGCCTCCGCTCTCACCTCGGCGGAACGGGGCTGGCCTGTCATCCCCCTGCACCCGCGCGCGAAGAGGCCCGCTGGGCACGCCGAACGCGACTGCCCCGGCACGGGCCGGTGCGTGGGCGGGCACCGCAAGCCCGAACAGCGCGCCACCACCAACCCCAACCTGATCCACGCCACCTGGGCGACGCGCCCCTACAACGTGGGCATCGCGACCGGCCCGGCCGGGCTGCTGGTCGTCGACCTGGACGTGTGCAAGCCCGAAGAGCCAGAAGGAGCGCCTGACGGCGCCACTTCATTGCGAGCGCTCTGCGAGCGCGCCGGGCAGGTGCTCCCGGCTACCTACCGGGTGCGGACCGCGCGCGGTGGGGAGCACCTGTACTTCACCGCCCCGGCCGGGGTGCGGTTGAAGTGCAGCGCGAACCGGCTCGGGCCGCACATCGACACCCGCGCCTGGGGTGGCTACGTCGTCGCTCCCGGCAGCGCCACCCCGGACGGCGCCTACGAGGTAACCGACGATGCGCCGGTGGCCCCGCTGCCGGGGTGGCTGTCCGAACGGCTCACCGAGCCGCACCGGCCCACCGTCGTGGATCTGGCGCCGCTGCGGGACGGCACCCGGGCCGCCCGCGCGGCCCTGGAACGGGAGTGCGCGGTCATCGCCGCCACGACCGACGGCGGGCGCAACACCACTCTCCACAAGAGCGCCTGCAAGGTGGGCCGGTTCGTCGCGTGGGGCGACCTCCCGCGTGACGTGGCCGAGCAGGCAATCCAGGCGGCGGGCGAGGCGAGCGGACTGCCGCCGGCCGAGTGCCGCACGACCATCCGCAGCGCCATGGACTGGGTCATCGCCCACGCCACACCACGGCAGGCAGCCTCATGACCGGCCCCGACTCCCCCCGCCTGGATTGCCCCACCGGCCAGACCACCGGCCCCCGCGCCGCTCCACAGCCTGTGGACGCACCAGCCGTGGGCGAGCCGAAAGGCGCCGCCCGCAAGGGCGTCGTAACCGCCCTTCTCCCGAACCGCTCCACGGCCCGGCCGGGGGCCGACCCGACCCCGGACGCCCCCGGTATCAAGATCTTCGCCCCACCGGTCTACCGGCACCACTACGACGGGGCCCGCTGGTCCAAACGGCCCGGCGCCCTGCCCACCGCCGCATACGCCTGCACCTGCGGACTGACCGCCACCGCCACCGGCCCAGACGCCGTTGCCGCGCTGGTGACCGAGTACGAGGCCCACAAGTCCGCCTGCACCGGGGCGCCCGCCGCGCCCGCCGAAGGGAGGAACGCCGCATGACCCCCATCAACGCCATCGACGGCGCCGCGCTGCTCGACGAGGTGGAAGCCTTCCACCGCAGGTTCAACGTCTTTCCCACCGAGGACGCCTACGTCGCCGTGACCCTGTGGGACGCCCACGCCCACCTCATCGAGTGCTTCGAGACCACCCCCCGAATCGCTTTCCTCTCCCCGGAGCCCGGGTCGGGCAAGTCCCGCGCGCTGGAGATCGTGGAACTTCTCACCCCCCGGCCGGTCAGCACCGTGTCCGCCTCCGCGAACGCCCTGTACCGGCTGGTGGACTCGGCTGCCGGACTGCCCACCGTGCTCTTTGATGAGGTGGACACCATCTTCGGACCTAAGGCCGGCGCGGACGAAGCACTGCGCGGCTTCCTGAACGCCGGATACCGGCGGACTACAGGCGCTCTGCGCTGCGTCGGGGAGGGCTCCAACCAGAACGCGCAGATCTTCAACTCCTACTGCGCGGTCGCCATGGCGGGACTCGGCTCCCTTCCCGACACCGTCCTGACCCGCTCGGTCATCGTGCGTATGCGCAAGCGCGCCCCGAACGAGAAAGTCGAGCCCTACCGCCAGCGCATCCACGAGAAGCAGGGCCACGTCCTACGGGACCGGCTCGCTAAGTGGGCCGACAGCGTGCGCGAGCAGGTCACCGATGCCTGGCCCGAAATGCCCGAGGGCGTCACCGACCGGCCCGCGGACGTGTGGGAACCCCTGCTCGCCGTAGCGGACGCGGCCGGGGGCGACTGGCCGACACGGGCACGGACCGCGTGCCTGGAACTGGTCAACGCAGCCCACGACAACGACGAATCCTCCCTTGGCGTGAGGCTGCTGACCGACCTGCGCGACAAGGTGTTCTGCGGCGCGGACCGAGTGCCGACCGCGGTGATCCTGGAAATGCTGCTCGCCTTGGAGGACGCCCCGTGGGGCGACGTGGACGACAAGCCGCTGAACTCCCGGATGCTGGCCAAGCTGCTCGGGCAGTACGTCACCCCCAACAACAAGCCCATCAAGCCCCGCGGCATCCGCACCCCCTCCGGGTTCCCCAAGGGCTACTACGCGGACGACCTCACGGACGCCTGGACGCGGTACTGCCCTCCACCCCCCGGAGAATCCGCCACGTCCGCCACGTCCGCCACACCGCAGGTCAGCGGGGGTGAATCCGTGGCGGATACCGCCACAGTCATCCGCCACACGCCCGCGGAAACCGCCACACAGCCCACCCTCGCCGGATAGCCCGACCCGGCCGCCCTCAGTGCCGCGCACCAACCGGGTGTGGCGGCACCTATCCGCCACAAAACCGCTATCCGCCACACAATCAAGGCTCTGACCTGCGATGTGGCGGCGTGGCGGACGTGGCGGATTCCCCAGAAGAGAGACAGAGACAAGGAGTGCACCTTGGCCCGCCCCCAGATGCTCAAGCTCCCCGAAGTCCTCACTGAGATCGGCATGAGCCGCGCCGCCTTCTACCGCATGCGTGCCCGTGGGCAGGCGCCGCGACTCGTGAAGCTGCCCAACGGTCACCTGCGCGTCCGCCGCAACGACCTGGACGACTGGCTCAACAACCTGGACTCCCCCGCCTATTGATCTCTTCGACTGACCAACCCACCCACGGGGTCCGGCTCATACCGGGCCCCGTTCGCAGGAAGGCCCCCGATGGGGAAGACGTACGACGTTCGAATCTGGTCCGTCCGGCAGCGGAAGGACCGAGGACAGACCTCCGCGGAACTGCGCTGGAAGACCGGTGAGATTCCGCACTCGCAGACGTTCCGCACCAAGACGCTGGCCGAGGGCCGACGTGCTGAGCTGCTGCGGGCGACACACGCCGGCGAGCCGTTCGACGAGTCCACCGGGGTACCGCTCTCTGAGTTGCGGCAGCGCAACGACGTGAGTTGGTACCAGCACGCCCGCGAGTACATCGAGATGAAGTGGCAGCACTCCCCCGGCTCGACTCGCCGGACGCTCGCGGAAGCCATGGCAACCGTGACGCCAGCTCTCGTCAAGGACACCAAGGGCATGGCCGACGCCATGACGGTTCGGACAGCTCTCTATAGCTGGGCATTCAACGTGAGCCGCCGCGACCAGGACCCGCCCGACGAGGTGGCCGCCGTGCTGGCATGGTTCGAACGGAAATCCCTGCCCACGTCCGCGCTGGCCGACCGAATGCAGGTACGCGCCGCCCTGGACGCCTTGACCAAGAAACTGGACGGCACCACGGCGGCGGCGTCGACCATCCGCCGGAAGCGAGCCATCTTTCACAATGCTCTCGGCTACGCCGTAGACGCCGGACGCCTGACGGACAACCCCCTGCCACAGGTGCAGTGGAAGTCTCCGGAGCAGGTAGCGGAGGAACTGGACCCCGCCTCAGTACCGGACCCCCGACAGGCTCTCGCCCTGCTCGATGCCGTGCGTACGCAGAGCCCCCGTGGGAGACGCCTGGTCGCGTTCTTCGGCTGCATGTATTACGCGGCGGCACGGCCGGCGGAAGTCATCGGCCTCCGTCTCCACGACTGCGACCTGCCCCGCAGGGGGTGGGGCACTCTGCGCCTCCGGGAGACTCGCCCGCGCTCAGGGTCGGCCTGGACGGACAGCGGTGAGGCGCACGATCGGCGAGGGCTCAAGCACCGGCCCCGAAAAGCAGTCCGCACCGTTCCGATCCCGCCCGATCTCGTGAACCTGCTGCGGTGGCACGTCACTGCGTACGGCGTCGCCCCCGACGGGCGGCTGTTCCGGACGCAACGCGGTGGGCTCATCCAGGACACCGGATACGGCGAGGTGTGGGCGGAAGCCCGTGCGCGCGCTCTCACACCCGCTCAGTGCGCGTCGCTGCTGGCGAAGCGTCCGTATGATCTTCGCCACGCTGCCGTGTCCACGTGGCTGAGTTCCGGGGTGGAACCCCAGGAGGTAGCCGCGCGCGCCGGCCACAGCGTGGCCGTGCTGTTCCGGGTGTACGCGAAGTGCCTGGACGGCGGTGCCGCCACGGCGAACGCTCGGATCGAACGAGCGCTGAAGAACGGCAGCTAGGAGGGCCGGAAGCTGCCCCACGCCTGCCCCACACGGGCTGGTCAGCACCCGAATCAGAGTGAGACACACTGGGGAAAAGCACGCATAGCAACCAGGTCGCGTCCGTGAACGCCGAAAAGGGTCTGCGATCAGCATTGCTGCTGGTCACAGACCCTTTCGGTCTTGTGGCGGCGCCAGGATTCGAACCTGGGAAGGCTGAGCCGGCAGATTTACAGTCTGCTCCCTTTGGCCGCTCGGGCACACCGCCGGGGTTGCTGCCCTTCGAACCGCTCTTCGGCGGTGCTCCGTGGCAACGACGTAAACAATACCTGATGCCGAGGGGTGCTTCGCCACCCGATTGATCGGCGCTCCGTCGGCCGCGGGTGGCTAGGCTGGTCCGGATGCGGCCCATGACCCGAACGGGCCCTGCGGCCGCCCGCATACGCCGGTACGCACGATACGCACCCTGATACAAGGAGCCACAGGACATGGCCGACTCCAGTTTCGACATCGTCTCGAAGGTCGAGCGGCAGGAGGTCGACAACGCACTCAACCAGGCCGCCAAGGAGATCTCACAGCGCTACGACTTCAAGGGCGTGGGTGCCTCGATCTCGTGGTCCGGTGAGCAGATCCTCATGGAGGCGAACTCCGAGGACCGGGTGAAGGCCATCCTCGACGTCTTCCAGTCCAAGCTGATCAAGCGGGGCATCTCGCTGAAGGCCCTGGACGCGGGCGAGCCCCAGCTCTCCGGCAAGGAGTACAAGATCTTCTCGTCGATCAAGGAGGGCATCTCCCAGGAGAACGCGAAGAAGGTGGCGAAGACCATCCGTGACGAGGGCCCCAAGGGCGTGAAGGCGCAGGTGCAGGGCGAGGAGCTGCGGGTCAGCTCCAAGAGCCGTGACGATCTGCAGGCCGTCATCACCCTGCTGAAGGGCAAGGACTTCGACTTCGCGATGCAGTTCGTGAACTACCGGTGACCTGAGTCGCTGACCTGCACTATCCGGAAATGATCTCGACGCGAGGGCACAACGCGGGCACATCGCCGAGGACGGCCTCTACGGCTGCCCGTGTCGTGTCCTCGTCGTCGGGCCACAGATGGGTGTAGATGTCGAGCGTGATCGACGGCTTCGAGTGGCCCAGCCGCCGCTGAACCGTCTTCACGCTCTCGCGGTTCTTGATCAGCGCTGAGGCGTAGAAGTGGCGCAGGTCGTGCATGCTCGCCCCGTCCGGCACGCGCACAGGCGCGGGCTCCTGCCCTTCCGGCCGGCCGCGCTGCACCCATGACGCGTACGCCTCGGCGTACTGCTTGCCGAGGGCCTCGTTCGCCCGCTCCTCCATGCGCGTCCAGACGTGGGACCAGCTGGCGCGCTTGATGACGTCGCCGCGGTCGGTCGTGAACAGCAGGTGAGCCTTACGGCGGCGCGGCTTGCGCGGGTCCGTCCGGTCCTCGATGTCCACCGCAGTCGCCGGGTACTGCTGGAGGTGCGCGGCCAGGGCGTCGACCGCGAGGCCGGCCAGCGGCACGGTGCGGTAGCTCTCGTGGGTCTTGGGCTCGCCCAGGTACGGCTCTGGCGTCTCGTCCTCGGCCGCGTCCGTGTCCTTGTCCGGCACGATGAGTTGTTGGCGCACCGTCACCTCGCGGCGCAGGAAGTCGATGCAGTCGACCTCCAGGCCGAACACCTCTCCCTGCCGCAGCCCCGACGCCACGGCCAGCAGGATCATCGCGCGGTACCGGGACGGGGCCGCCTCGATCAGGGCGTGGACCGCGTCCTTGTGTAGGGGCACGATCTCCGGGCGGCGCACCTCGGGAAGCTTGATGCCGGCGCACGGGTTCACCGCGATCGTGCGGTCCCGGACGGCCGTGTGCATCACGGTGACGAGGTAGGCGAACGTGATCCGCAGCGTGGACGGGGCGAGGACCTGCGACCGGTCCTTGACCCACGCCTGCACCTCCGACGGGCGGATGGAGACGATGGGCCGGTCCCCGAACGTCGGGTAGATGTGCAGCCGTAGGGCCCGCTCGACGCGGGAGGCGGTGCCGGTGCGGTGGACCGCGGAGGTGCGCCAGCGCTCGGCGACCGCGCGGAAGCTCTC
The DNA here is from genome assembly GCF_021474405.1 of [Streptosporangium] indianense. GTDB lineage: Bacteria > Actinomycetota > Actinomycetes > Streptomycetales > Streptomycetaceae > Streptomyces > Streptomyces indiaensis. The sequence continues at coordinate 48,038 of NZ_JAKEIO010000021.1, read as the reverse complement.
CTTGCCGGCCGCCGGGTCGACGTACAGGCCGCGGGCGAGGTCGGCCTCGATCGTGGCCGCGCGGGTGTCAGCCTGGCTGCGCTTGGCGAAGTTCTCCTTTTGCTGCTCGCCAGCCGCATCGCGCCAACGGACCTGCCAGCGTTTGCCCTTGCCGTGATCAGCAGATGGCACGAGGATGCGGGTCTTGCTGCTGTGCTCAGTGCACGGCTCGGCGCTTCCCTTCGGGCGCGACAGGTGCCACCTGTCGTAGACGCTAGCCATCCCCCTCAGCCTCCCTGCGCACAGCCTCCGCGCGCTCGTCGTTCTGCAAGATCTCCAGTACTCGCTTCGCTTCCACGTCCTTTTGCCCCAGCGCATCGGCGATGACCTGAGCCAGTCGCGCCCGGGATTCGATCTGCTCCTTCACCAGCGGAGACACCCCTTCTGGGTCCTCACCAGCCTTACGGCGCTGCGCATCCTCGATCAGTTCGGACAGCGTGATGTCGAGTAGCTGGAGGGTCTGGATGGTGCCGGACAGCATGGGGACGAGGTGGTGCAGGCCATCGAGGTTCATACGCGTCAGCACGTCATCGGGGGCCTCGGGCGCAACGATGTCGGCGAGCCTTCTGGCAGGGACGACGCTGCTCGGCAGTTCGATCACCCCGTCTCGTTGACTGAGCGGTGGCGTCATCAGGTCTGGCACTTCCGCTTCAAGCACCAGGGCGAATGCGACCAGCTCAGCAGCAGTGAAGGCACGCTTCCCCTTCTCCGCCGAATGAACGGCCTGGCGACTCCACGCCCGCTCAAGGTGCTGCCCCAGTGCCTCGCCGAGTTCCGCCTGCGACATGCCGGCGGACGCCCTTTTCTCGGCGATCTGTAGGCCAATGACCTCTTCCAGTCTCACGGAAACTCCCTCTCGTCATTCCTGACGATGACACAGCCCGACAAGGTAAGGCAAGCATTGACAGGGCCGCTCCAGCGGTGTCATGGTGGGGAATGTCAGTCATCCTCAGAGAGGACACGGAGGGCCTTCCATGCCTCGTGCCGATCGGCCCGCGACGGCGACCGCACCTCGTCGCCCTCTGGCCAAGCCCCAGGAGATCGCCGAGTACTGCGGCGTCCCGGTGGCCACCGTCTACCAGTGGAGTTCCCGCGGGACCGGCCCCAAGTTCATCAAGGTCGGCCGCCACCTCCGCGCCCGGTGGGACGACGTCGAGAACTGGCTCGACTCACAGACGATCGCCGCATGAAAGCGGCCCCCAGCAGGTGCGCCAACACCTCGCGCCGGGGGCCTATCCGATCCCAGAAACGCCAGAGCCCCGGCTCATTCGCTCGCCAGCGACCGGGGCTCCAACCAGAACGGATGTACTCAGGATGGCACACCACACCGTCATTCCGCCCGTCGACCTCAACACCAACGGCCACGGCGCGTTCGTCGTCCAGGCCGCCGAGGCCGCCAGGGAGCGCGACGACCAGCTCGCCGCCGAGTCCGCCCGCCAGCACCCCGAGCACCGTCCCTGCCCGGACGGCGTCGGCTGGTGCACCGGCGACCCGGAGAACCACGCCGACCCGCGCGAGCACCGCCACACGGGCCGCGAGTACGCCCTCACCGGCCGGTACCTCCAGGACCCCGACCGCGACGGCATCGCCGCCGTGCAGCTGGCCGCGTGGGACGACGACGCCCCCCGGCTCACCTTCCAGGGCACCGGCCTGTGGCCGGAACTGGACCTGGCGCAGACGGACGACCTGGTCCGCGACGCCGTGCCGTGGGTGATCGGGCTGCTGGCCACCCGCCGTCGCTTCGCGATCGCTCTGGAGCCCGGGAAGACGCCGTTCACGGAATCCGAGACGGAGCAGACCTCGGCCGCCGCGTTCTCGCTCGCTGCCCGGGCACTGGAGACGGCGCTGAGCACGTCCGCGAACCGGGAGCAGACGATCCGGGCGTTCCGGTCGCTCCTCGACCTGCACACCGACGAGGCCGGCGAGTGACTGCCCGCTCCGCTCGCCGAAGCCCTGGCGCCTACCGCGGCGCCGGGGCCTCCGGCATGCGTGACGCACTCCTGAACAACCCGTACGGGCTCACCCTCCGCGAGGTGAGAGCCGAGATCCGCCGCCTGTCCGCCTGTGGTTGGCAGACGTGGGAGATCCGGCGCCGCTTCGCCAGCACCCGCAAGGACACCGCAGAGTGACCGAGCACGACAGCGCACCCCAGTGGGGCGCGCGGGACGACGAGCGCATCGGCCTTGAGCGGGCCGTGGTTGGCACTGCCCTGCTCAACCCGCAGCAGTTCTCCGGACTCGCCGAGATCATCGACCCCGGCATGCTGCGCCACGCTCCCGCGCGTCTCGTCTGGGACATGCTCGCCCAGCGCATCCCCGCGGGCGAGCCGACCGACTACGCGGCTCTCCAACTGGCCATGCCCGACGAGGACCTGAAGCGGATCGGCGGACCGCCCGCCTTCGTCACCCTCGGACACCACGCCGTCGGAGACGCACGCTGGCACGCCGAACAGCTCCAGCAACTCCACATGCGCGAGCGCGTAGCCGCGCAACTTCGGGGCGCACTGACCCGTGTCGAGCGGGAACAGGATCTGGAAGGCGCTCTGGCAGACCTGGCTGATCTGGAGGCACTCGCCTCAGGCACCAGCAGTAGCAACCCCACCCAGGCGCGACTCACGCAGTTGCGCGCCGCCCTGGTCGACGCCGAGACCATCGACAGCATTCCGGAGCCCGTGCCGCTCATCGACGGCGTGCTGTTCATGGACTCTCTCGCGTGGCTCTACGGCAAGCCAGGGTCCGGGAAGTCCTTCGTTGCCCTCGACTGGGCTGGCTGCATCGCCAACGGCCTCCCGTGGCAGTACCGGGCGGTGAGCCGCGGCAAGGTGCTGTACCTCGTCGCCGAGGGCGTCTCCGGCATCCGGCGTCGGGTCCGGGCATGGGAACACGCGGCCAACCTTGGCATGGCTGACGTCGTCTTCCTGCCCATCGCGGTGCAGTTGCTGAACGGCATAGACCTGCAAGCGCTCGTCGCCCTCGTCACCGAAATGCAGCCTGTCCTCGTCGTTGTCGACACGCAGGCCCGCGTCACCGTCGGCGCCGAGGAGAACAGCAACGGCGAGATGAGCAAGGTCGTCGACGCGGCCGACCGCATCCGTCAAGCCTCGGGCGCCTGCGTGCTGATGGTCCACCACAGCGGCAAGAACGGCCTGGACATGCGCGGTGCCTCAGCGTTCGAGGGCGCAGCCACCAGCATCATCAAGGTGGGCAAGGACAACGACCGCTGGGTGGACGTCCTCTGCGACAAGCAGAAGGACGTGGAGGACTTCCCGCCGATCCGCCTGCAAATGACGCCGACGCTCGACAGCGTCGTCCTCACCGGCTCCTCGCAGGCCGCAGAACTGGCGGAGTCGACGAAGACGGAAGAGAAGATCCTCACCGCCATGCGGGAGGCGTTCGCCTACACCACCGCGTCGGCCGCGCAGCTGGTGGAGGTGTCCGGCATCTCCCGGGCGAGCGTGTACCGGGCCCTCACAGCCCTCACCAAGAGGGGCCAGCTGATCAACGTTGGCACGGAGAAGGTGGCCCGCTACAGCCTCCCCGGATCGGCCCGCAATGGAGGTTGATGACTGCTTTGCCGGATTCTCACGTGCGATCCATAAGCCCGCGAGACGCCTGAAGGGGTCTCAGCGTGTCTCACGACGACACACGCCATTGACCGGCTGCTTTCTCGCAGTCTCACGGGTGTCTCAGCAGCGAGTCTCAATCTCGTCTCGTCTCACCACCCTTAGGGGTGAGACGTGAGACCGGAACTGGGACGAACAACAAGACCCTCCAAGATCAGGAGACCTCGATGACCGAGTCCACCTCCCACGTCGAGCAGCAGATACAGGCCCGCATCGCCGCCGCCAAGATCCGCGTCCAGGCCGCGAAGAAACGCCGCGACGACCTCGCCGCCGCCCGCCGCCGCGGCCTCGCCCACCGGCACGCGCAGAAGCTCCGCAACCAGGCCGAGGCCAGATGGAAGCGCGAGGAGCAGGAGGCCGAGCAGGACGGCCCCGCCGCGCCGTGACCACCACCGCCGAGGCCGCCGCCCTCGCACGCCAGCGCCAGAGCCTCGCCCCCGTCGGCACCCCCCAGCGCAAGGCGGCCGGCGTCGCCGCGCTGCTCCTCGACGAGGCCCGCACCCACGCCGGCGCCCGCCGCCTACTCGACCAGCACCGCATCCCCACCGAGCTGCGCCCCCTGGTCCTCGCCCTGCTCGACGAACTCGCCGAGGCCCGGCCGCCCGAGCCCGCCCCCGACACACCACCCGCCGCGCCATAAGACCCGCCGCGCCAGCCCTCGCGCACGCGCGCGTGTGTTGGTCCTCGGGCGGTTGGTCCTCGGGGTGTTGGTCCCTTCCCCTCTCCCTGTCCCTGGAGTTCCGATGCTTGAGGTTCACGGCACCGAGCCGGAGCAGCCCGTTCGGCTGGTCATGCGCGGGTCGGGGGACGCGGGGGTTTCCTGGGCAGCGGGTGGTGTGCGCACGTCGGGGCTGGCCGGGCGGGGTGAGGCCGCGTTCGTGCTGGGGCCGGACGGTTCGGTGACGATCCCGGCGCCGCTGGCTCGGGAGGTGGTGCGCGCTCTGGTGCGGGATCTGACGGCGCGGGTGCGGGCTGACGGTGGGGAGGTGTCCCCGGCCGTTCGGGGCATCGTGCGGGCCTTGCACGAGGCGGCGGCGTGGCGCCCGGACGAGGGCGGTTCCGGCGGCGGAACTCCAGTTGAGCGGGCTGCGAGTGTGCAGGAGGTGACGACGGAGCAGGCGGCCGAACTCCTCGGGTGTTCCACGCGGTACGTCCGTCGTCTGGCTGGGTCGGGCCGTGTGGCTGCGCGTCGTGCGGGCCCGGTGTGGCTGATCGACCGTGCGTCGTTGGACGCCTTCCGGACTGGGGGCGTCGCGTAGGAGGTGGCCTCGTGGCTGACGACATCAACCTGCCGAACCTGATCAGCCACCTCGCGGTCAACCTCGACGGGCTGAACGGCACGGTCGCCGACGCCGCCCGGCAGGGCTCCAGCGTCGGCGCCGCGCTCGGCGGCGGTATCCAGCGCGAGTTGCAGGGGCTTCTCGCGCACCTCCCGGACGTCCCCATCGACGCGAACAGCGACGAGGTGGACCGGGACCTTGCCCGCGTGCGCCGCGAGCTGGAGCAGCTGAGCAACCAGCGCATCGGGATCGACATCCCGATCGACCAGGCGATCCGTCGCATCAACGAACTGAACCCACACCTTCAGCGGCTGTCGGACGCGCATCCGCGGATCGACGTGCAGGCTGCCACTCGGCAGGCCGCACGGCAGCTGGACGAACTTCTCGCCGCGGCGCGCCGGGTGGACGACACGGACGTCGACATCGACGTGGACGTGGACACCGAGCGGCCCCAGCGGCTCACCGGGATCATCGGCCGTCTCGGCTCGGTCGCGGGCAGCGCTGTGGGGGCCCTGTCCGGGGTGGGAAAGGCTGCGGCTGGCATCGGCGCGGCCGTGCCCCTCGCGGCCGGCCTCGTGCAGACCCTCGCCAACGTGGCGCCGGCGGCTGGTGTGGCGGTCACGGGTATGGCTGCCGTGCAGCTGGCCTCGGGCGCGGTTAAGTTGGCGGCCGTCGGCATGGACGACGCCCTGTCGGCCGCGCTCGATCCGTCCAAGGCGGCGGAGTTCAGCGAGGCCCTGGAGAAGCTGTCGCCCGAGGCGGCCAAGTTCGCCACGGCCGTACGCGATGCGGCACCCGCCCTGCGGGACATGCAGCAGGCCGTGCAGAACGAGGTGTTCCGGGGCCTGGCGGGGGAGCTGGAGCGCACCGGCGCCAAGGTGCTGCCGGTGCTGCGCACCAACCTGGTGTCCTCGGGCACGGCGCTGAACGACATGGCCAAGGGCGTGTCCACCTCGGCGCGGGAGCTGGCCGAGGACGGCACCCTGGGCAAGGCGCTCGGCTCCGCGAGTAAGGGCCTGCACAACCTGTCTGGCGTCCCCGGCATCGTGGTCAAGGGGCTGGGGCAGATCGCGGCGGCGGCAGGGCCGTCGTTCGAGCGGCTCACGGCCGGGGCCGCCACGGCAGCGCAGGGCATCGGGGAGCGACTCAGCAAGGCGTTCGAGTCGGGCGCGATGCAGGCCGCTATCGAGCGGGCCATCGACCTGATCGGCGACCTGGTGGAGGTCGGCGGGAACATCGGCCAGATCATCGGCGGCATCTTCAACGCCGTGCCGGAGGGCGGCGGCGGGCTCGTCGGCACGTTGCAGCAGGTCACGCAGGCGATAGCCGACATCGTGAACACCGAGGGCGTGCAGTCTGGGTTGCGCAGCCTGTTCGAGACGATGGGCACCTTGGGGTCGACGGTCGCGCCGCTCCTGGCCTCTGCGCTCGCGGCAGTGGCTCCCGTCCTGACCGCGCTGGGGCCACCGGCACAGACCCTGATCGCTGCTCTGGGAGATGCTCTACAGCCGATCATCACCGCGCTCGGTCCTGTGCTGGTGGCCATGGCGCGCGAGATCGGTGCTGTGGCCGTGGCGTTCTCCCCTCTGATCGCCGTCATCGGTCAGCTGGTCGCCAGTCTGCTGCCTGCCCTTACGCCCCTGTTCGAGGCTGGGTTGCAGGTGTACCAGGCGTTGGCGCCGGTGATCGAGCAGGTGGCGCAGATCCTCACCTCGGTCCTGGCGCCGATCCTCGCCCAGCTGCCGGCACTGGTCCAGCCGTTCGCGGACGTTCTGACGATGCTGGCGCAGACGGTCTTGCCGGTCGTGGCCGAGCTGTTCGCTCAGCTCGCTCCCAGTCTGGCGACACTGGGCCTGGCGTTCGGGCAGCTCCTCGCAGCGGTCGCCCCGATCTTGACCGCGCTCGGCCAGCTCGTCGCGACGATCCTCGGCGCGCTGATGCCGGTCATCCAACCGCTGATCGGACTGCTGGCCAGCCTGGCCGGGACCCTGGCCTCGCTGCTCGCTGGGACCATCACGAACGTCGTCGTGCCCGTCCTTAAGTTCCTGGCCAAGCTGCTGACCGGGGACTTCTCCGGCGCCTGGCAGATGGCGCAGAACGGCGTCGGCAAGGCCGCGTCGTTCATCGGAGAGAAGGCGTCGGCGATCGGCCGATGGATCGGCCAGGCGGTGGACAAGGCGGTCGCGTGGCTGCGCGGCATGGGCGGCCGCGCACTGTCCGCGCTGGGCAATCTGGCCGCCAGTATGGTGGCGCCTGCGGTGCGGGCCGGACAGTCGATGGTGAACGCGATCAGCCAGAAGATCTCTGCGGCGGTCACGTGGGTGCGCGGTCTGCCGAGCCGGGCCCGGGCGGCGCTCGGCAGCCTGAACGGCACGCTGGTCGCCGCGGGCAAGTCGCTGATCCAGGGGTTCATCAACGGCATCGCCTCGATGGTCGGCTCCGTGAAGTCCAAGCTCGGCGAGATCACGGGGAAGTTGACCAGCTGGAAGGGGCCGCCGGCCAAGGATGCCAAGATCCTCCAGCCTGCCGGCCGCCTGCTGATCGAGGGTTTCATCCGAGGCATCAACGACTCCACGGCCAAGCTGAAGACGCGGCTGGAGTCCATCACGAAGGCGCTGCCCGCGAACGTCCGCAGCGGTATCGGCAAGACCTTGGCGGCCTCGACGCGCGAGTTGCAGAAGCTCGTCGCGAAGCGGGACAACGTCTTCAAGGCGTTGGCCAACGTCGAGAAGAAGATCAAGGATCTCGTCGCGTCCCGGGACAAGGTGCGGGCGGACATCACGAAGGGCATCCTCGACGAGGCCAACATCACCACCGGCCACGCCGACGTCAACAGCGTCAGCGCGATCACGGTGGGGCTCCAGCAGTCGCTTAAGGCGACGAAGGATTTTCAGGCCAACATCGCCAAGCTCCGCAAGGCGGGGCTCCGGTCAGACCTGCTCCAGCAGATCGCGGATGCGGGCGTGGCGGCGGGCGGTGCGACGGCGGCAGCGCTGGCGAACGCCACCCCGGCCGAGCTGAAGAAGATCAACGACCTGCAATCACAGCTCTCCAAGAGCGCGGCCGCCACGGGCAACACCGTGGGCGACGCCCTGTACTCCGCGGGGATCCGCGCGGCGCAGGGCCTCGTGGCCGGGCTCCGGTCGCAGGAGGCGACGATCGAGCGGGAGATGCGGCGGATCGCCGAGGGCATGCTGAAGACGGTCAAGAAGTCCCACAAGACCAAGAGCCCGTCCCGCGCGTTCTTCGACATCGGCGTGATGGACATGGAGGGCTGGCGCGGTGGCCTGGCCGCGACGTCGGGCCGGGTGATGGAGACGGCCCGGTCGGTGGCGGCCAGCGTGCTCAACGCCGCGACCGGCGTGGGCGGCGCCCTGTCCGCCACACCACTGCCGGGCCAGCTCGCCGCGGTGTACGCGGGCGGCGGAGGTCAGACCAGCAACACGTACTACATCAACTTGAACGGGGCCCGGGCCACTCCCGAGGAGATGGTTCGGGAGCTGTCGTGGCAAGGGCTCGTCGGGAGGAAGTGACCATGGGCATCGAGGCGAACGAACCGATCTGCGCGATCCTGACGCTGGAGATCAGCGAGCAGGCGCCGGACGGGCAATGGCGGCTCTTCCTCGGGCACGACGACGAGAGCGTGTTCCCGATCTGCGTCGGGTGGGACTTCGCGCGGATGCCGTCCCTCATGGAGCGGTACGACGCCCTGCGGTACATGGGCTTCGCCGTGTGCGAGGGCGGCCCGGAGGCGTGGAAGTGGCAGGAAGGGGCCCTGCCGAACGGCTCGGCCGGCCTCTTGGGCGTGACCGAGATTCGGCCGCTGACGGCGGCGGAGGAGCAGGCGCGGCCGGTGGGCACCAGCTCGCTTCACTGAAGGTGGGCTGCCCCGCAGGCGGCTGTGCCAGCGGGGCAGCGGGGAGGGCACGGCTCCGTCATCTGGACGGCTGAGCACCTCGCGCGTGGGCTCGTCCGTGCGCTCCCGTATGAGGGCCGCCCCGCCCCTCACTGGCGAGGGGGAGGGGCAGGGACGGCCGGACCCCGGGCGGACGCGCGTACGCCCGTGCGGGCCCGTAGGGCCGGGTCAGAGCCGTCGGCCGACGGCCAGGTCCTCGTTGCCCGCCATGCGCAGGATCGCGCGCAGCATGATGGGCAGGCGGCGGTCGTCGAGGTCCTCCATCGACGCCAGGGTGGTGACGCCCAGGCCGACCATCGACATGACCAGCGCGAGGAACGTGCGCTGCCCTTCGTCCAGGCCCAGGCCGTACAGGAGGCCGGACAGCTGCGGGAAGTTGGCCGCCCGCCCCTTGCGGCTGTCGACGATCAGGACGCGCTGGACGGCCGGCCGCGACAGGATCGTCCGCTCCTCGACCAGCGCCTGCACGGCGGCCCGGTGGCGCCGGTTCAGCGTGTTGTGCAGCAGCTCTTGGCTGAGCTGTTCGTACTCCGCCTCGGGATCGACCTCGTCCGGGACAGGAGTCTCCGTCTCGGTCTGGTTCATGCCGTGTCCTCCGCCCTGCGCTGGGCGAGCCGGACGGCGGCCGCGTGGGCCCGGGCGGCGCGGTAGGCCTCGTGCAGGCGGCTCTCTTCGTCGCACGGCAGGCCGGCGTGGGCGCCCTGCTCGTCGACGGTGCGGCACGTGGGGCACCGTAGGCAGTGCTCCGCCAGGCGGTCGAACGCGGCCTGCACGGGCGACTTCTCGATGTCGGCGCTGGCAGTCTCGTAGTGGCCGCAGAGGGCGTCCAGGACGCGGGCGAGGCGCCGGGCGTACATGACGCTTCCGGCCAGCCCAGCGAAGCCGAGTTCAGGGGCGCGGAGCTTGCCGCGTGCCTCGGCGACGCAGGCCAGGGCCGCGGTACGGGTGGGCGCGTCCTCGGGGAGTCGTCCGGCCGCCTGCTCGACGGCGGGCGCCAGCAGTTCGAGGTGGCCGCGCAGCGCGACGGTGAGCGTCTCCAGCTCGTCACCGGCCGGCGGTGTCGCCTCGGGGGCGTTGTCCGGCCCGAGCACGCTGTGCGCGGTCTCGCGCATCGTGGCGACGTCGGGCGGGGCCTGGTCGTGCTCTGCCGCAGCGCGGGCGAGAGCGGTAGCTTGTCGCACGTCGACTCCTTCACCAGTCGGCCATGCGCCCCGGAGCTGTGTCAGCGGCTGCCGGGGCGTGGTCGTTCCAAGGGCGCCCGGCGCCCTCCTCGGGGGTAGAAGGCGCCGGGCGTCAACCGCCGGTCGGGGCGCGAACGGCTTGTATCCACCCAACCCCTGTGCGCTGGCGCGGGTAAGGGAGGAGAGTGGAGCAGCGGTTGAACTGGTTGAACACGACTCGGGGGTTCATATGCCACGGCGACCACGCACACCGAACACGGCCCTCGCAGCCCTCATGCAGGCGGGAGGAATCGGGAACGCGCAGCTAGCACGCAGGGTGAATGCGGCCGGCCGCGAACTGGGCGTCACACTCCACTACGACAAGACGAGCGTGTCCCACTGGCTCTCAGGGTCGGTGCCGAAGCCAGAGGCGCGGCCCGCGATCACCGAAGCGCTCTCGCGCCTGCTCGGGCGCCCCGTAACGTGCGCTGAAATCGGCTGGCCCGACACCAAGGGCGCCGGACCACGCGACCCTGTAGCGGGAGTGATCGACCTGAGCCGCGCCGACATGGACCCATCCCGCCGGGGCGTGCTGGCCACTGGCATGTACGCGGCGGCGCTGGCCGTACCGAGGTTCGAGGATGTGACGGGGCGGCTGGCATCGGTGACGGCAGGCCGGACCGTGCACATCGGACGCTCGGACGTGGAGACCGTCCGGACGATGACCGACAAGGTCGCCGACATCCTCGACCAGGTCGGCGCCGGGCACGCCCGGCCGATGGCCGCGGCCTTCCTGGTCAACACCGCTGGGCCCTACCTGCGGGCGAGCGGCACCGAGCAGGTCACCCGCGACATGCGGGCGGCTGTCGCGGACTTCGTGTACCTCACCGGCTGGATGGCCATGTACGAGAACCAGCAGGGCCTCGGGCAGAAGTACTACCTGCGCGCGCTGGAACTCGCCGGCGCCGCCGAGGACCACGTCACCTACTGCCGGACCCTGCGCGGGATGAGCCTGCAAGCCACCCACCTTGGCCACGGCGCCAAGGGCCTGGAACTCGCCGACGCTGCTGCCGAGGCCGCGCCTTCCGCCGGGCCGCGCCTGGTGGCGTTCCTGCGTGGTCAGCAGGCCGCGGCGGCGGCGATGACGGGTGACCGACACACTGCCCTGTCCCGGCTCACCGAAACTGAGACGGCGCTCGCACGGGCGGACGACCGGCGTGACGCTGTGGGCGGCTACGACCAGGCCGCGTACTTCTTCCACGAGGCTCATGTCCGCTGGCACCTGAAGGATCACGAGGGGTCCGTCCGGGCGCTGAGGCAGTCCAACGCGGTGCGGTCCCCGCTGGAGCGTCAGGGGCGTGTGCACTGCCTCGGGGTGATCGCTGAGCGGCAGTTCCGCATGCGGCACGTGGAGGCTGCTTGCGAGACGTGGGGGCAGTTCCTCGACGAGTACGTGACGATCAGCTCGGCGCGGGGTGATGAGCATCTGAAGACGCTTCGGAAGAGCCTGCCCGCGTACAAGACCCTTCCAGCGGTGCGGGCCTTGTCCGAGCGGGCGGGGGAAGTCGCCCGGCTGAAGGCGGCCTGACCCGGACACGTAAAAGGCCCCCGTCCTCGACGATCGAGGAGGGGGCCGTCACGTAGGTGTCAGCGGTTGCCGACCTGGTGGGTGCGGCGCCACGCGTTGTGTGCGCGCCGGCCGACGCGCAGCCGAAGCCTCTTTCCCCGGCACCGCGGACACCGACGTGCCTTCCGGAACCGCTCGATCTCGCCCGCCCCTCGGCACCGGCGGCACGGGCCGAACGGCTTCACCGCGCACAACACTGCGTAGCCGCCGAGGCCGAGCAGCAGCGCGGCCATCGCAATCAGCATGGGGTGTCCTCCCCCTCGAATCGTGGGTGTTTCCCGTTTCCCGGGCGACCCCTGCTAGGCGCTAGGTGCCTGCTCAGGGGCCAGATCTTGTGCTAGCGGGGCTGCTAGGCCTAGCAGGTGGGGTTGCTAGGCCTAGTGGCCGTTCGCGGGTCAGCCGGCGAGCCTGTCCGCCTCACGGCGCGTGACAGCGGCGACGACGTCAGCCCGACGGAAGCCGCGCCGGGTGGCCTTCTCGCCCTCGTCGGTCTCACCCCACACGTCGCGGATGGTCACGGCCCACGGCTTGAGTGCCTGGGTGACGTTGGCGGCCGTCCAGCCGCCGTACACGTCCGGCCGAAGGTCGGCGAGGCGGGCGGCGACCCGCTCGTTCCACACCTGCTCTTCCTTCGGGGTGACGACCTTCAGCACGTCGCCGAGGACGTCCATGCCGACCGTGGCGGACGGGCCCTCGCCGATGGCGTGGCCGGTGATGTTGCCGTACTCCTCGCGCATCTTCCGCGCCCGGGCAACGACCCGCTCGGCGCCAGGGGCGTCGACGAACGCCGAAGCGACGATGCGCGGGTCGTCGCCCTCGCCGGCCTGGAAGCAGATGCCGAGGTCCCGGCGGCTGAACATGGTGGCGCGGATGCCGGACTTGTACATGCCGGTGCCGAGGACCATGTCGTTGGCCTGGTGGTTCATGACCTTCAGGCAGAACCGCAGGACAGCGTTGGCGGAGATGCCCGGGGGCAGGGACCTCGCGTCAGGGCGCTGAGTGGCGAACATGCCGATGATGCCGAGGGCCGGGCCGCGCTTGGTGATGTCCGTGCAGATGGACTCGATCTCGGCGCCGTACTTCTCGTGCTCGAACAGCACCTGACATTCGTCGATGCCGATGACGATGGGGTGCAGGCCGAGGCGCTTGTCGCTGGCCAGAGCCGGGGTGACCTTGGATTCGGGGCAGCGGGCGCGTGGCAGGGAGCGGATCACCTTGGCGCGGCGGCGCAGCTCCTCCTTGACCTCCCGCAGTGCTTGGACGATGTACTCGACGTCCTCGTCTTCCTCGCCGGACCGGTACCGGTGGGCGACGGGCTCCAGCGGGCCGAGGTCGCCGGTGCCCTTCAGGTCGAACGCGAGGATCCAGGCCCGCGGGTCGAGTGCTGCGATGAGCAGCAGCAGCCTGAGCAGGAACGTCTTGCCCATGCGGGGGATGGAGCCGATGACGACGCTGGCGAACATGAGGGTGACCTCGACCCACCGCATGCGCTGGTCGTTGCCGAATACGACGGGCTTGAACAGGTCGACCTGCCCGTCCTTCAGCAGGGGCCAGGCGGGCTTCGTCGTCTCGTTCATGGGCCGGTCGCCGACCCACAGCACCAGGCGGCCCTCGTGCTCGTCGGGGTCGCCGGAGGGCCAGACGCAGCCGACCTTGCGGCGCAGGCCGGAGGCGAGCTGCTCGCGCTTCTCCATGATGTCGTCCGGGGTGACGCCGTAGGGCAGGTCGAGGTCGGCGCGGTAGCCGGGCCCGTCGCGGACGATCTCCGAGGTGAAGCGCATGCCGTCCATGTCGCCGCCCTTCTTGATGGCGGCGGAGATCTTCGGGTTGCCGATGGAGTCCAGGCCGCGCAGCACGATCGTGCCGGTGAGCTTCTGCAACTCGGTGCGCAGCACGGCCGGGCCGATGACCGGGGCGTCGGGCTGCTGGCCGAGGTAGCCGAGGGTCAGGACGGCGCCGGCCGCGAACACCCACAGGTAGGCGGGGGCCATGACGTACAGCCACAGGGCGAAGCCGAGGCCGAACGCGGCGTCGACCACGACGACCAGTCCGCGCAGCCGGACCCGGTTGCCGCGCAGCCGGGCGAGGTGCAGGTATTCGTCGACGTCCTCGGTGCGCACGGCGTGGTCCCGCAACGGTGCGGCCTCGCGGTCCCACACCCACCGGTTCGTCTCGGCGACGAAGCGGCAGGCGCCGCGCGGGGACATGGCGGCCAGCTGGACGGCGTACCAGGGCAGGCGCACGCCGTGGTAGGCGGCGGCGTAGCCGAGGCGGCTGGCGGTGTGCCGGGCGGCCGTGGCGAACTCCGTGCGGTCCTTCAGCCAGGCGGGCAGGATCGGCTTGCGCTTCTCGTCGACCACGCCCGGGGCCGGGAGGTTCGGGTTGTCCACAGGTGTGGGTGCGGCGGGGGATTCCACCGGTCCGGGTACGGGAGGCACGGGTGTGCTCGTGGCCTCGGCGTTGGCGGGTACGACGGTGTCCGTCATGCTGATCTCTCCGGTCGTTCTGTTGGGCGGTCCGGGGCCCGGGGCGGCCGGTTCGCCTGGCAGCTGACGGCCGCCCCGGGGCGTTGCTACTTGCTGGTCGTGGCGGCGGCGATGATGTCGGCGTGGTCGAACGCGAGCGGCGGCAGGTGGCTCAGGGGCCACCACTGGGCGTTGGCCGCGTCGTCGCCGGCCTCGATGGGCGTGCCGGGGATGACGGTCAGGTGGTAGGCGACGGTGACGTACCGGCCGCGCGGGTCACGGCCGGGTTCGTCGAACGTGCCGACCTGCGTCAGCTCCTCCGGCGCCGCGTACACACCGGCCTCTTCGGCGAGTTCCCGGGCTGCTGCGGCGCGGCTCGTCTCGCCGGCGTCGACGTGGCCGCCGGGAAGGGCCCACTGGCCCTCGAACGGGTCCCACCGGCGCTCGATCAGCAGGACGTACCCGTCGGTCCTGGTGACGACGACGTCTGCGGTGAAGCGGATGGTCTCGAACGTCTCGATCATGCGAAGCGTCTCCTTGGGTTCCGGGTGCTACTTGCCGTGCTTGCGACGGCGGGCCTGGTCCTCGATCCGCTCGGCCCTGCGCTTCAGGTCGCTGATGTCGACGCCCTCACCGGCCAGGCCGCGCTTGCCCATGCGGGCCACCAGGCCGGCGAGGCGGGCCTTCTCGCCGAGCGTGAAGTCGCTGAGCGACAGGTCGTCAGCCATCGGCGGGCTCCGTCTCGGTGAGGGCCCGGGCGATGGCGGTGTGGGTGCGGGCGATGCTGGCCCACAGGGCGCCGGCCGCGGCGAGCGGCTCGGCCTTGTGCCGGTGGTCGAGGCTGCGCGCGGCGTCCTCGGCGTCCCCGGCGAGGTTCTCGGCCTTGCGCAGGGCCTCGTCGGCGCAGGCCAGGTGCTTGGTGCGGTCCATGCTCAGCTCTCCTTCGGCCAGACGACGAGGTTGTAGAACGGGGTGTCTTTGCTGCGGGCGTCCTGGGAGGCGGCCTCGTAGGCGGTGGTGACGTCCTCGGCCTGGACGGTGCCGTCGCCGGTCTCGTCGCGGTTGCGGTCCTCTGCGCTGTAGCGCCAGGTGGTCACGGTGGGCTCCTCTCGTGGTGGGCCGGGCTGTCCGGCCCCACCGCACCCCCACGGGCGGGCCATGGGGGACGGAAGGGCAGGTCAGCGGCCCTTACGCATGTCGCGCCACATGTCCCGCAGGACCAGCACGACGATCGCCGCAACACCGCCGAGGATCGCCAGCGCCAGCGACGCGAACGCCACCCCCACGCCCCCGACGCACACCGCGCACGCGATGCCGAGCCATTCGCCCGCGCTGCGGCGCGGCTTGTGGTCGTGCTGGCAGGTGGGCGCCGGCGCCTGGGCCTGCTGCTGCGCGGCCAGCTTCGCCAGCTCCATCGCCATCGTGGCCAGCTGCACGGCGGCCGTGTTGGTCTCGGCCTCGCGGGCGGCCTGCTCGGCCTTCTCCAGGGCGTCGCTCATCGGGTCCGCCTCCTCGGCATGGGCAGGTACGGGCGGGCTACGGCACCGAGGACGAACGCGACGAGCAGGGGCTTCGACGCCAGCCCGTCGACGACGGACGCGGTCACATCGAGGGCCTGCGGTACGGCGAGCAGTACGCCGAGCAGGGCACCGAGGATCAGCCACTTCATGACCGGCTCTCCCCCGTGACGAGCGCCGTGGTGACCACTTCGCGGCGAAGGTCGGTCGCCTCTCGACGCGACAGGCCGAGTTCGTCCTGAAGCGTCTTGATGGTCACCGGCCGGTTCGTCGACCTGACCGCTTCCTTGTTCAGGGCGCGGGCCTTCCGGCGCAGTTCGGCGGGGGTGAGGGCGATGACCTGGGTGACCACCTCTCGGGCCGTCTCGGCGGGTACCGAGGCGGTCGTCTTGCCGTTCAGGTCCCGGCGCCACGAGGGGCTCCAGAACACGGCATCGGCGAGCGAGGGGATGACCACCGGGGCAGGGGCCGCCTGCTCCTCTACGGCCGGTTCGGGGCGGGCGACGAGCGGCAGCAGGCGCACGCCGGCCGGGACCACCTCGGGCCGAGGGCGGGCGGTCAGGGCGGGCGGCTCCGGCTGCTCGTCGTCGATCCGCTCGGCGGTCACCTCGGCGGCCTCCCACGGGGAGGGCAGTTCGACGGTGGCCAGCGCCGCGGCGTGCCGACGCGCGGCCAGCAGCTCCAGCAGCTTCGCCCGCTGCTCCTCGGACGCGCCGGCCTGCGCCTTGCCCACGGCCACCGACAGGCGCCGGGCCACCCGGGCACGGCCGCGCGCCTTCGCGGGCATGTCTGCGAGCTTCGCAGCCAGGCCCACGGCCTTGACCGTCCACCGGTCCCGGGTGATCTGCTCGGCCGTGCGGTCGCGGGTGGCGAGACCGAGGCGGGACAGCAGCCGCTCGCGCGCCTCGCGGGCCAGCAGGGCGGGCAGGCTCCCCGAGTCGGCGCCGGGCCGGGCGTGCCGTAGCTCGATGCCCATGGCGAGGTGCCACAGCAGCGCGGCCAGGACGGGCCCGACGACGGCGCGGACGGTGCCGCCGACGATGCCGGACTCGGCGTAGGCCGGGATGACCTGCACGCCGGTGATGAACCAGACGAGCGCGCCGGGGACGCCGGGGGCTCCCTGGGTGCGGAGGTTCTGGCGGGCCATCAGGGCGCAGGCGAACAGGGCCAGCTCGGCGGCGGCGAACATTGCCGCGCGCTCGGTGGTCGACACCATGCCGAGGCTGTGCTCAGCGAACCGCCACGACGTGTCCGCGCTGTACGCGGTGCAGGCCAGGGCGGCGAGCGCGGCGACCAGGACGGCGGCCGGGGTGCGGCGCGCAGCACGGCGCCCGGCCACGACGAGCGCGACGACAGCGGCCAGGAGTGCGGCGACCGCGAGGGCCGCGGGCAGGGGGTGGGCGGTGGCCCAGGTGAGTGCGGTGCTGTTCATCGGGCCTCACCGGCCAGCGGCGTCGGCTGGATACGCCACAGCACCTCAGAGGCGGGCACGTTCGTGCCGGGCGCTCCGTGGGTGAGCCAGCCGTCGGGGTGCGCGCCCTCGCGCTCGGCGGCCTTCTCGGCGTCCGGCCGGCTGGGGTGGACGCTGTGGAACTGGCCGTGCTTCAGCAGCACGAACACCTGCTGTGCGGCGGCCGACTTGCGGACGGTGCGGAGCAGCAGGCGCAGGGCGGCCCGGTCCTCGGTGTCGAGGAGCTGCTGAGCGCGCAGCGTCTGAAGTTCACCTTCGTTGCGGGCGGCGCTGGTGACGGTGCGGGCGTGCTCGGCGCGCAGCGCTTCGAGGGCGGTCTCCGCCCGGAACGCGGAGTCGGCGGCCCTGCGGACGTCGTTGGTGCGCTGCTCGGCCTCGGCCCGGGCGGACGCGGTAGCGGCCTCGGCCTCGGTGATGCCGGCCTGAAGGGCGCGGAGGGTCTTCGTACGAACGATGCGGATCATGCTTCGCCCACCTCCGGGGCGGCGGCGCGCACGGCGCGGTGCGCGGCCAGACAGGCTCCCTCGCGGTCGCGGCGCTCGTTCGCGTCGAGCAGCGCGGCCATCAGGGCGGGGACAGGGGGAAGGGGCCGGGCCGACCGGGCCACCGCGCGCAGGGCGGCGGCCTCGGTCGGGCGGCGTACCGGTCGGGCGCTCACCGGGTCTGCTCCCGGATGCGGTCGGCCTCGTCGGCGAGCCGGTCGATGACGTCGAGGTGCGCGCGGGTCAGGGCGGTGAACGCGCGGACGTCGTCCGTGGTGAGGGAGTGCGCCCCGCCGCCGAACTCGACCGCCACCCGGGGCGAGGGCTCGGGGGCCATCTCGCCGTGCGGGGCCTGTGTGATCCACGCGGTGAGGTACTCGACGGGCCCGTGCCGGGTCTCGAACCGTGCGGAGACCTCGGGGCCGTTGTGCGTGAGGTCGGGCAGGAACTCGGCGCCCGGGTGCTCGCCGGTGCACCAGGCAGGTTCGTCGACCTCCAGCGCCTGGACGACGAGGACGTTCACGATGGCCGTGCGGGGCTCGGTGCTCACTGGCCCTCACCACCGCGGCGGTTCTCGGCGTGGCTGCGCTGCTCCGGGCGGGTGCGCGGAGCGGTGATCCAGGCGAAGGGGCGGGTGGTGTCGGCGGCCTTGAAGACGCGGATCGCCGCGCCCTCGGGGGCGGCTGGCAGGGCGTACACCCGGCCGCCGTCCAGGGAGGCCAGCATGCGGGCGGCGTGGTGCTCGCACCCGTCGACCCCGGCGCCCGTGGTGTCCAGCACGGTCACGACGACCGGGCCGACGCACGGGGTCGGGTCCTCCAGGTGGGCGGCCGGGCAGCGCAGTGCGGGCGGCTGGACCGGCGGCGGGGTGACGTCGGGCTCGGCGTCCAGGGCGCGCAGCAGGAGCCGCAGGGCCTCACGCAGGGCGGGGACGCTGCTGCTGCCGAGCAGCTGCCGGGCGACGCTGACCGCTACGTCGAGGTCGGTGGGCTCGGGCCCGGCCGGCGGGCGGGCGCCCGGCGTGGTGGAAGGCGCCTGCTCGGTCTGGTGGGTCATCGGGCACCGCCGGTGAAGGCGGCGATCAGGGCGACGGCGGCGACGTACTCGGCCTTGCGGGGCCGGTAGGCAGCGACGAGGCGGGCGACCTGCGCGAGCGTCCAGCGGTAGACGGAGTGGCTGCGGCGGGCGCGGCCACCGGCGACGGTGCGGCGGGTGCGGGCGGTCGCGGCCGGGGTGAGGGCGAGGCGCTTGGCCACGGAGCGCAGGCCGGACGCGACGCCGGCGGCCGTGTTCTTGGCGACGCCCGCGGCGACGGCCACGGTGGTCAGGGAGCGGGGCCGGCGGCGGCACGAGGCGGCGAGGCGGGTGGCGGCCACACGGCGGCGCAGGGTGGCGCGGAGGGTGCGCCGGTTGGTGCGGCGCTCACGGCGGATGGAAGGATGCGACACAGCGGGTCTCCTGTCGAGAGCAGGTGGTCCGTCAGGCCCCGGCCGGTGTTGGAGTCACCGGTTCGGGGCCGTCCTGTAGGCGGACTAGAACCTTGTCCGCCTAACATTGACAAAGTTACGGCCCGGCCGGAACCTTGTCAACATCACTGGGGCAAAGTTGCAGGGCTGTCGTCATAGCCGGAGGTGCATAGACTTTGTCCAGATCACGACGACAAGGAGTCACGGCATGGCGGTCGACCCGGAAGCCGACTACTGGACCGTTGCCGAGGTGGCGGAGTACTGGGGGGTGAGCCCGCAGACGATCCGCACGTACCGGTCCCGAGGCCGCGGCGAGATCCCCAAGGAGGATCGGATGTTCGGCCGCTCGCCCGCGTGGAAGCCAGCCACGATCATCGACTTCGTGCGCCCGGGGCAGGGAGCGCGCACCGACCTTCACTGAGAGGGAGGGGTGGCCCGTGCCCGACGAGGGCACAGCGCGGGCACAAGCCCGCGAATAACGCTGCGAAGCGTTGACAACTACTGGCAGTAGTTTTGGCACGTCAACCGCCCTTTCGGGGTCAACGTGCAGGTGAGGCGATCAGACGGGCAGTACGTGAACTACCGGTAGGTCTTGTCCCCGGGCTGCCGCCCGCACGGATACAAGAGGGGTGGGCACTACCGGTGCCCGCCCTTCGTCGCGTCTTCCGGCGGCCGTGCGGACGCACCGGGACGCGGGGTCAGTCGCGCGAGTGGCCGAACAGAAGGCGGTAGGCGATCAGGAGGACGAGCGATCCGCCGACCGCCGCCGCCCACGTCGCACCGTCGTAGAAGCCCTTGGTGATCGGGTGGTCCATCCAGCGGGCCGATATCCAGCCGCCTATGAACGCGCCAGCGATGCCGATCAGGGTGGTGCCGATGAGACCGCCCGGGTCGCGCCCGGGCAGCAGGAACTTCGCGATGGCTCCGGCCAACAGTCCCAGGATGATCCAGCTGATGATGGTCATGCCGTGAACCTGCCCTTTCACGCTGTGCCCGCACCGTCCCGGCCGTGTGATCTTGCCTTCGGCAGGCCGGGCCCATGCGTCGTTCGTCCGGCGTCCCGGGCGCGGCTTCCTCGCCACGCACATTCACACCGTGTTGGTGGGGAGGACGCTCCGCCCGCATCCACCGGTTGCGCTGATCAGTAGGGTGCGGTTCATGACAGCTTCCGGTCCCGGCCTGCGCCGCACCCTCGGCGTGGGCGACGCAGTCGTCATTGGACTCGGCTCGATGGTGGGAGCCGGGATCTTCGCCGCCCTCGCGCCGGCCGCGCGCGCCGCCGGCACCGGGCTGCTCCTCGGCCTCGCCGTCGCCGCCGTGGTCGCGTACTGCAACGCCATGTCGTCGGCGCGTCTCGCCGCCTTGTACCCGGCCTCGGGCGGCACGTATGTGTACGGGAGGGAACGGCTCGGCCGGTTCTGGGGGTATCTCGCCGGGTGGTCGTTCGTGGTCGGGAAGACGGCCTCCTGTGCGGCGATGGCGCTCACCGTGGGGACGTACGTCTGGCCGGAGCAGGCGCACGCGGTGGCGGTCGCGGCCGTGGTGGTGCTGACCGCGGTGAACTATGGCGGTGTCCAGAAGTCCGCGTGGCTGACGCGGCTGATCGTGGCGCTGGTCCTGGCTGTCCTCGCTTCCGTGGTGGTGGTGTGCCTGTCGTCGGGTGAGGCCGATGCCGGGCGGCTGGACATCGGGGCCTCGGGCGGGGCCGACGGGGTCTTGCAGGCGGCCGGTCTGCTGTTCTTCGCCTTCGCCGGGTACGCCCGGATCGCGACCCTCGGCGAGGAGGTGCGGGATCCGGTACGCACCATTCCGCGCGCGATTCCGCTGGCGCTGGGCATCGCGCTGGTGATCTACGTGTGTGTGGCGGTGGCTGTCCTTTCCGTACTGGGGCCGGATGGTCTCGGGGACGCGACGGCGCCGCTGGCCGACGCGGTGCGCGCGGCGGGGGCGCCGTGGCTGGTGCCGGTGGTGCGGATCGGTGCGGCGGTGGCCGCACTGGGCTCGCTGCTCGCGCTGATCCTGGGGGTGTCGCGGACGACGCTCGCCATGGCACGGGACCGGCATCTGCCGGGAGTGCTGGCCTCCGTGCATCCGCGGTTCCAGGTGCCGCACCGGGCTGAGCTGGCCGTGGGTGCGGTGGTCGCGGTCCTGGCCGCCACGGTGGACGTCCGGGGCGCGATCGGGTTCTCCTCCTTCGGTGTGCTGGCGTACTACGCCGTGGCCAATGCGTCGGCATGGACGCTGTCTTCGGCGCCGGCGGCACGGGTGGTGCCCGCGGTGGGACTCGCCGGATGCGTGGTGCTGGCGTTCTCGCTGCCCGGGGTGTCGGTGGTCGTGGGCGCGGGGGTGCTGGCGGTCGGGGTGGTTGCGTACGCGGCGCGGCGGTGGATGCAGGGCGGGGCGTGGAAGGGCTAGGGCGGCCGGCTCTGTGCCGGTAGGGGAAGGGCTGGGGCGCCCGGCTCTGTGCCGATAGGGGAAGGGCTAGGGCGGGCGCGACCCTGTGTCGGTAGGGGAAGAGCTAGGGCGGGCGGCCCTGTGCCTGGGCCGGTGGCCAGGGGCTCGAAGTGTGTTTTCCCGTGGACGGGTTGTAAGGCGCGTCCGTGACTCGGGGCGGCAACTGCTCGTTCGCGGTCATGGGTTCATCATGCAGGCCGCCGTCGACAACCGGGCCGGCCTGTGGATAACCCCTGACCTGTGGACACCGGAGGGCCGGTTTCCCTCCGTCAGCGCACCGCGAACGGCTCGTTCGTCCGCACGATGTCACGGCCGAGCGGGAACAACGAGACCGGGATGAGCTTGAAGTTGGCGATACCCAGCGGGATACCGATGATCGTGAGGCACAAGGCGATGCCGGTGGTGATGTGGCCGAGGGCGAGCCACCAGCCCGCGAGCACGAGCCACAGCACGTTCCCCACGCAGGAGGGCGCACCCGCGTCGTGGCGCTCGATCGTCGTGTACCCGAAGGGCCACAGGGCGTAGACGCCGATCCGGAAGGCCGCGATGCCGAACGGGATGCCGATGATGGTGATGCACAGCAGCAGGCCCGCGAGCATGTAGGCGAGGAACAGCCAGAAGCCGCTCAGGACGAGCCATATGACGTTGAGTACGGTCCTCACTGGTTCCCACCTGCCATCTGCTCGAGCCGGGCGATGCGTTCCGCCATCGGCGGGTGTGTGGAGAACATCTTCGAGAGGCCCTGACCGGGCCGGAACGGATTCGCGATCATCATGTGGCTGGCGGTCTCGATGCGCGGTTCGGGCGGCAGCGGGAGCTGCTTCGTGCCGAGTTCGAGCTTGCGCAGGGCGCTGGCCAGGGCGAGCGGGTCTCCGGTGAGCTGGGCTCCGGAGGCATCCGCCTGGTACTCACGGGAGCGGCTGATGGCGAGTTGGATGATCGAGGCGGCCAGCGGGCCGAGGATCATGATCAGCAGCATGCCGAGCAGACCGGGGCCGTCGTCGTCGTCCGAGCGTCCGATGGGGATCAGCCAGGCGAAGTTGACCAGGAACATGATGACTGAGGCGAGGGCGCCCGCGACCGACGAGATGAGGATGTCGCGGTTGTAGACGTGGCTGAGTTCGTGGCCGATGACGCCGCGCAGCTCCCGCTCGTCCAGCAGCCGCAGGATGCCGTCGGTGCAGCACACGGCGGCGTTGCGTGGGTTGCGTCCCGTGGCGAAGGCGTTGGGTGCTTCCGTCGGGGAGATGTACAGGCGTGGCATGGGCTGTCGGGCCTGGGTGGAGAGCTCGCGGACCATGCGGTAGAGCGCAGGAGCCTCGAACTCGCTCACCGGACGGGCGCGCATCGCCCGCAGTGCCAGTTTGTCGCTGTTCCAGTACGCGTACGCGTTGGTGGCCAGTGCTACCAGGACGGCGATGACGAGCCCCATGCGGCCGAAGAAGCTGCCGATGACGATGATGAGTGCGGACAGTCCTCCCAGGAGGATCGCTGTCCTGAGCCCGTTGTGCCGGCGGTGCACGGTACGCCCTCCTAGTGGTGCGGCAGGGGGACCTTTGCTTGCTGTGTCTGCGGTGCCACTGGTGCCGCGTCGTCACGTCCAGTGGACCCTCCCGTACTGGTCAACGCCAGGCGGGAGGTTCGAGTTCCCTGGTGCGTGGGGCAGCCGGTGTGGGCCGTCCGGGTGACGGCACGGGGAGACGGCGCGCGCGTGGGAGGGCGAGTGCCCGCACGCGCGCGGTGTAAGCGGACGGTGTGAACGGTCGGTTCTCGTGAGGGTCGGCTCTGCCCGGAACGGGCTTCAGAAGAGTCCGGTGTCGGTGAAGCGCAGGACCAGCTGGGGGGCGCCGGACAGAGCGATGCCGAGGACCCCGGTCAGAGCGATCGCGGCGGTGACCGGGCCGGGAACGCGGTGTTTCTCCGGTTCCCCCTCGGGTGCGCGGAACAGCAGGGCCGTCCACTGGAGGTAGTAGAACAGCGCGATGACGACGTTGACGGCCATGACCACGGCCAGCCAGCCGAGGCCGGCGTCGACGGCCGCGGAGAAGACGGTGACCTTGGCGAAGAGACCGATGATGCCCGGCGGCAGTCCGGCGAGGCAGAGCAGGAAGAACGCCAGGAGCAGCGCGGACAGGGGGCTGGAGGCGTACAGGCCGCGGTAGTCGGCGACTCGGTTCAGGACCTTTGTCCGGCCGACGAGCGCGGCCACGGCGAAGGCTCCGAGGTTCACGGCGCCGTACATCAGGGCGTAGGCGACGGTGGAGCCGATCGACTTCTCGGCGTCCCCGGAGTACGCGGCGGCGGCGATCGGCACCAGGAGGTATCCGGCCTGGCCGACGGAGGACCAGGCGAGCAGCCGTACCGCGCTGTACGCGCGCGTGGCCTGCTGGCGCAGGGCGCCGACGTTGCCGACGGTCATGGTGAGCGCGGCCAGGGCTGCCAGGGCGGGGCCCCAGACGTCGGCGTACGAGGGGAGGGCCACGACCGTGACGAGGATGAGGCCGCTGAAGCCGACCGCCTTGCCGATGACCGACAGGTAGGCCGCGATCGGCAGGGGCGCTCCGACGTAGGTGTCGGGCACCCAGAAGTGGAAGGGCACGGCGGCCGTCTTGAAGGCGAAACCGACGAGGGTGAGGACCACACCGGCCTGGGCGAGGGTGTGGAACTGCCCGTCGACGTGCTGGATGCGTTCGGCGACCTGGGTGAGGTAGAGGGTGCCCGTGGTGGCGTACACGAAGCTGACGCCCATCAGGCTGACCGCCGTCGCGGTGACCGAGGACAGGAAGAACTTCAGGGCCGCTTCTGAGGACTTCCGGTCGCCGTACCTGAGGCCGACCAGCGCGAAGGCGGGCAGCGAGGCGACCTCGAGGGCGACGATCAGGGTCGCGAGGTCGCGGGAGGCGGGCAGCAGGGCGGCTCCAGCCGCGGAGGACAGCAGCAGGAACCAGTACTCGCCCTCGGGGAGGTCCTTGCGGGCGTCCTTCAGGGCGGTGACGGACAGGAGGGCGGCGAGGAGGGCGCCGCCGAGGACCAGGAACTGGATGACCAGGGTGAAACGGTCGGCCGTGTAGCTGCAGACGGCGGCGTCGCCGGTCAGGCAGAAGGTGTCGCGGTCGCCGTCGAGGAGGGGCAGCAGCATCGCCGTGGCGGCGGCCAGGCCGGCCACCGACGTCCAGCCGAGCAGGGCCTTGCGGTGCTCGGCGACGAACAGGTCGGCGACCAGGACGACGAGTCCGACGACCGCGGCGATGGTGGGCGGAGCGATGGCGAGCCAGTCGACGGACTGGACCAGCGACGCCGCCAGGGGCTGGGCCGGGGAGCTCATCGGGTGCCTCCTGCGAGGAGCTGCTGGACGGCCGGGTCGCTCAGGCCGAGGAGGGCCCTGGGCCACAGGCCCGCGACGACGGTGAGGACGACGAGCGGGGTCCACGCGGCGAACTCGTAGGAACGGACGTCGGTGAGGGTCGGGGCGTCCTGGGGCAGGGCGCCCATGCAGACCCGGCGGACCACGATCAGCAGGTATGCGGCCGTCAGCAGGGTGCCGAACGCGCCGATCGCCATGAAGGTGAGGAAGGCCGCGCGGTTGAGGCCTTCGGCGGGCCGGAACGCGCCGAACAGGGCCAGCATCTCGCCCCAGAAACCGGCCAGGCCCGGCAGGCCGAGCGAGGCGACGGCGGCGAACGCGAGCAGGCCGCCGAGGCGCGGGGCCTTGCCGTAGAGGGCGGCGCCGGTCTCCTCGGCGAGGGTGTCGAGGTCGGTGGTGCCGGTGCGGTCCTTCAGGGCGCCGACCAGGAAGAAGAGCAGGCCGGTGATGAGGCCGTGGGCGATGTTGGCGAACAGGGCGCCGTTCACGCCGGTCGGGGTCATCGTGGCGATGCCGAGCAGGACGAAGCCCATGTGGCCGACGGAGGAGTAGGCGATGAGGCGCTTGAGGTCGCCCTTCGCGCCTTGCTTGGCGAGGGCCAGGCAGGCCAGGGATCCGTAGATGATGCCGACGACGGCGAGGGCGGCGAGGTAGGGCGCAAAGGTGCGGAAACCGTCCGGCGCGATGGGGAGCAGAATCCGGACGAATCCGTACGTACCCATCTTGAGCAGCACGCCGGCCAGGAGGACCGAGCCGACGGTGGGGGCGGCGGTGTGCGCGTCGGGCAGCCAGCTGTGCAGCGGCCACATCGGCGTCTTCACCGCGAGCCCGATCCCGATCGCCAGAACGGCGATGACCTGCACGGATGCGGTGAGTGACCGGCCGTTGTCAGTGGCGAGTGCCATCATGTCGAACGTGCCCGCCTTGATCCCGATCAGGAGCAGGCCGAGCAGCATGACCACGGATCCGAGCAGCGTGTAGAGGATGAATCGCCAGGCTGCCCGGCTCCGGTCCTCGCCGCCCCAGCGGGCGATGAGGAAGTACATCGGGATGAGGACCATCTCGAAGGCGAGGAAGAACAGCAGCAGGTCCAGTACGGCGAAAGTCGCGAGCGTGCCGCCCTCGAGGACGAGCAGCAGGGCGACGAAGGCCTTCGGGGCCGGGCCTTCGGGCATCTTGAAGTACGAGTAGAGCGCGCAGAGGAAGGTCAGCAGCGCGGTCAGGACCAGAAGGGGGAGGGAGATGCCGTCGACGCCGAGGTGGATGCGCACGTCGAGTGCGGGGATCCAGCTGATGTCGGTGGTGGCCTGCATCTTGGAGGGATGGTCGTGGTCGAAGCCGAGCGCGAGGACGATCGCGGCGATGAGGATCACGCCGGTCACGGTCACGCCGTGCCGGAGCACGGCCTGCTCGGGTGACTTCCCCTTCAGTCCGGGCGGGGCGGGCAGGAGAGCCGCGACGGCGCCGAGGAGCGGGCCGACGACGATGAATGCCAGAAGGAACTGCATCACGGACTCGTTGATATCGATCACGCCTGCTCACGCTCCCGTGGCGACGAGGACGGCGGCGACCGCGAGGACGACGGTGCCGGCGAGCAGCGCGCTCACATAGGTCTGGACGTTGCCGGTCTGGGCACGCCGTACGGCGGCGCCGAGCCAGCGGGGCAGCGCACCCGCACCACGGACGTAGGTCTCGACGACCTCGCGGTCGAGGAACCGGACGAGGCTCGCTCCGGCCTGGACCGGGCGGACGAAGAGGACCGTGTACACGGCGTCCAGATGGAAGCCGGCGGCCGCGTGGCGGTGCAGGGGGCCGAGCAGCAACCGTCCCGGGTCGGCAGGATCGGGGGCGTAGGCGATGTCGCCGTAGGCCGGCTTGTGGGTGGCGATGGCTTCCGCCTCGACCTGGGCGGCGTCGCCCTCGGGGTGGGCCGCGACGGCGCCCAGGGGGACACGGGCCGCGAGGGCGGTGGTGTGCCGCCAGGCCGCGTAGGTGACGATGCCGCCGACCAGTGCCAGGCCCGTGCCGAGCACGGAGGTGGTCAGGGTGGGGCCGAGGTCGCGGCCGTCGAACCAGTCGGGCAGCAGGCGGAATGCGAATCCGCCCAGCGCCAGGGACGGGACGGCGAGGACCCACAGCACGACGGTCATCGTCAGCGGCTGCCTGCCGTGGTCGGGGGCTTCGGTTCCCCGGCCACGGAAGGCGAGCAGCCACAGGCGCATCGCGTAGGCGGCGGTGAGTACGGCCGTGAGCAGACCGGCGACGAGGACGATCCAGCCCGCGGCGGCGGGGGTGTGCTCGGTGTGTCCGGTGACGACGTGCTCGGCGACGCCGAGCACGGCCTCCTTGGAGAAGAAGCCGCTGAACGGCGGGATCGCGGCGAGCGCGAGCAGCGCCACGGTCATCGTCCAGTAGGCGTCGGGGATGCGGTCGCGCAGGTTCCGCATGCGGGACATGGCGGCGAGCGAGTTGGTGCCGGCGGCGTGGATGATCACGCCGGCCGCGAGGAACAGCAGCGCCTTGAAGGCGCCGTGGGACAGGAGGTGGAACACGGCGGCACCGCGGTCGCCCACGGCGAGGGCGCCGGTCATGTACCCGAGCTGGCCGATCGTCGAGTAGGCGAGGACGCGCTTGATGTCGTCCTGGGCGAGCGCGGCGAGCGCCGAGCCGGTCATCGTGACGGCGGCCATGACGGCGAGGACGACCATCGCGGCCTGGGAGGCCTCGAAGACCGGGAGGAGACGGGCGATGAAGTAGACACCGGCTGCGACCATCGTCGCGGCGTGGATCAGCGCGGAGACGGGGGTCGGGCCCGCCATCGCGTCGGGGAGCCAGGTGTGCAGCGGGAACTGCGCCGACTTGCCCGCCACACCGGCCAGGAGCAGCAGCGCGATCAGCGTCGGATGGTCGAGCCCGCCGCTCGCGACGGTGCCGAGGATCCGGGTGATGCGGAACGATCCGGCGTCGGTGGCCAGGGCGAACAGGCCGATCAGGAAGGGAACGTCGCCGAGCTTGGTGACCAGGAAGGCCTTGAGGGAGGCGGCGCGCGCCTCGGGGGTCTCCCAGTAGTGGCCGACCAGGAAGTAGGAGCAGATGCCCATGACCTCCCAGCCGACCAGCAGCACGATCAGGTCGCCGGAGTAGACGACCAGGAACATCGCGGAGGTGAACAGCGAGACGAGGGCGGCGTAGGAGGGGTAGCGCGGGTCGTCGCGCAGGTAGCCCGTCGAGTAGATCTGCACGCAGGTCGCGACCAGGCCGACCAGGACGGCGACGAGGGCGGCGAAGCCGTCGATGTGGAGGGCGAGCTCGATCGGGACCGAGCCGGTGGGGGTGAGTTCCGTGGCCGAGTCGACGGCCGCGCCGCCGCCCTGGCGTCCGGCGACCACCGCGGCGAGCACCAGGGAGGTGAGCGTCGGCAGGACGGCGAGCGGGCGGACGAAGCCGGGGGCCGTGCGGCCCAGCAGCAGGCCGGCGACGGCGCCGAGGAAAGGAAGGAGGGGGACGAGGGCGGCGAGGGTGGTCGTGGTCACGCGGTGGCCTCAGCCTTCTGGTCCTCGTCGGACCGCTCGGCCGCCAGGGCGTCGTGGTCGGGGCCGTCGGAGTCGTGCCGTTCGGCGGTGTCGCGGAGCTTGTCGATGTCCGCGGTGCCGCGGTTGCGGTGGACGGCGAGGACGATCGCCAGGCCGATGCCGATCTCCGCGGCGGCGATGGCGATGGTGAACAGGGTCAGGGCCTGGCCGGAGTGCAGGGTCTCCTCGGCGGCCCTGCTGAGCCAGACGTCGAAGGCGACCAGGTTGAGGTTGACGGCGTTGAGCATCAGCTCGACCGACATCAGGACCAGGATCGCGTTGCGGCGGGCGAGCACGCCGTACAGGCCCGTGCAGAAGAGCAGGGCGGAGAGGACGGCGGGGTAGGCGAGGTGCATCAGCGGGCCCCTTCCTGCTCGGAACGCCCCGCATTACCTGAACTCTCCGTGATGGTTCGGGAACTCTTGGTGGTGGCCGGGGCGTTCACGGGGGGAGAGCTCGACTCCGCCTTCGCCTTGCGGGACAGGACGATGGCGCCGACCAGGGCGGCGAGGAGGAGGACGGAGAGGGCCTCGAAGGGGAGCACCCAGTTCTGGAAGAGACTCGCGCCGGTGGCCTCGGTGGAGCCGGCGGCGGGACCGTCCAGGTCGATCCAGGTCGTGCGGAAGGCGTCGACGACGACCCAGACCAGGGCGGCGGCAGCGGCGACGGCCACGGCGAGGGCGGCCCAGCGGTTGCCGGAGTCGGCGTCCGGGGAGCGGCCGATGGGGGCTCTGGTGAGCATCAGACCGAACAGGAGGAGGACGACGACGGAACCGACGTAGATGAGGACCTGCACCCACGCGATGAACTCGGCGGTGAGCAGGAGGTACTCGACGGCGAGGCCGCCGAGGGTGACCACCAGCCACAGGGCGGCGTGCACCAGCTGCTTGGTGGTGACGGTGACGAGGGCCGCGCCGAAGGTCACCAGGCCGACGAGGAGGAAGGCGATCTCGACGCCGGTCGGGGAGAGGAAACCGTGGGTTTGTGCGGCGGCTCCGGTGGTGTGACCGGTCGCGAGGTAGGTGGCACTGCTTGCGGCGAGGATCATTCCGCGCCCTCCTGCCCCGGCTTGGGGTGACCCGGCATCGGATGACCCTGGTCAGGGCGATCCGGCTCCGGGCGATCCAGCTCAGGGCGATCCAGCTCCGGGCGGTCCGGCTTCAGGTGATCCGAATCCGGGCGATCCGACTCCGCGTGACCGGACTCCGGGCGATCCAGCTCCGGGCGGTCCGGCTTCGGCTGGTCGGTCTGCTGCTTGGAGTCGCCCTGGGGGCGGGTGGGCTGCTCGGCGGCTCGGGCCTGCTCGTCGGCGTGCGGTTCGGCGGCCGGCGGGGCCTGCTGGGCGGCCAGCTTGTCGGCGGCCTTGCGTGCGGCGGCGAGT
The DNA here is from genome assembly GCF_021474405.1 of [Streptosporangium] indianense. GTDB lineage: Bacteria > Actinomycetota > Actinomycetes > Streptomycetales > Streptomycetaceae > Streptomyces > Streptomyces indiaensis. Next base: position 18,222 of record NZ_JAKEIO010000021.1, on the reverse strand, counting down.
TCCTTCGGCTCCTCCGCGCCGGGGTCGAGGGCCGGCGGGGCCGGGACGGTCCACATCCACTCGCGGAGCTTGTCGCGCTCGTGGGTGAGCTCACGGATGTCGGTCTCGGCGTACTCGAACTCGGGAGACCAGAACAGGGCGTCGAAAGGACAGACCTCGATGCAGATACCGCAGTACATGCACAGGGAGAAGTCGATGGCGAAGCGGTCGAGGACGTTGCGGCTGCGCTCGCGGCCGCCCGGAGCAGCCGGGGGGACCGTCTCCTTGTGGGAGTCGATGTAGATGCACCAGTCCGGGCACTCGCGGGCGCACAGCATGCAGACCGTGCAGTTCTCCTCGAACAGGCCGATCACACCGCGGGTGCGGGGCGGGAGGTCGGGCTGGGCGTCCGGGTACTGCGCGGTGACGGACTTCTTCGTCATCGTGCGGAGGGTGACGGCCAGGCCCTTGGCGAGGCCACTGCCAGGAAGGGGGGCCATGGTTACTGGATCACCACCTTGACGATGCCGGTGAGGGCGATCTGAGCGAGGGAAAGGGGGACGAGGAGGGTCCAGGACAGCTTCTGGAGCTGGTCCTCGCGCAGACGCGGGTAGGTGACGCGCAGCCAGATCACGAGGAAGGCGAGGACGGCGGTCTTCAGCAGAGTCCATACCCAGCCGAGGCCGTCGGCGCCCCAGGGGCCGTGCCAGCCGCCGAGGAAGAGGACGGTGGTCAGACCGCACAGGACGACGATTCCGGCGTACTCGGCGAGGAGGAAGAGAGCGAAGCGGAGACCGGTGTACTCGGTGTACGCGCCGAAGATGATCTCCGAGTCGGCGACGGGCATGTCGAAGGGAGGGCGCTGCAGTTCGGCGAGGCCGGCCACGAAGAAGACGATCGCGCCGACGATCTGCCAGGGCAGCCACCACCACTCGAAGGCGTCGAGGATGCCGGGGAGGGAGACGGTGCCGGCCGCCATCGCCACCGAGGCGGCCGTCAGGAGCATCGGCAGTTCGTAGGCGAGGAGCTGGGCGGCGGTGCGCAGGCCTCCGAGCAGGGAGAACTTGTTCGCGGACGCCCAGCCGGCCATGAGCGAGCCGAGGACGCCGACGCCCATGACGGCCAGGACGAAGAAGACGCCGGCGTCGATGACCTGGCCGACGGCTCCCTCGCCGGGGCCGATGGGGATGGCGAGCAGGACGAGGAGGTAGGGCAGGAGGGCGACGGCGGGAGCCAGTTGGAAGATGCGGCGGTCGGCGCCCGCGGGGACGACGTCCTCCTTCTGCGCGAACTTCACGCCGTCGGCGATCAGCTGGGCCCAGCCGTGGAAGCCGCCGGCGTACATGGGGCCGAGGCGGCCCTGCATGTGGGCCATGACCTTGTGTTCGGTCTGGCCGATGATCAGGGGGAGGGTGAGGAAGACGACGAAGACGACCAGGAGTCGCAGGGCGACGTCGAGCACGTCGTTCACTGCGGGCCTCCTGCGGGGTCCTCGGGGTTCTCAGGGTTCCTGGAGTTGCTGCGGTTCCTGGAGTTGCTGGGGTTCTTGGGATGATCGGGCTTTCCGGGGCTTCCGGGGTCGTCCCGGTGCTCGGGGTCGTCCCGGTGCTCGGGGTCGTCCTGGTGGTTGCCCGTGGGCTTCGCGGTGTCGCCCGAGGGGTCCGGCCGGGTCGCCGAGTCGGGGGTGCCCGGGGCGTCCGAGGTGTCCGCCGGGCTCGCAGCACGCTCAGGGGCGTCCGAGGTGTCCGCCGGGCTCGCAGCACGCTCAGGGGCGTCCGAAGCTTTCGGGGACCCCGAGTCCTCCGGGTGGTCCGGCGGCTCGGAGGGCTGGGGCTCGTCCCCGGCCTCCCGTGCCGGCAACGGCGCTGCCTCGGGAGACGGTTCCGGGGTCGGTTCGTCGAAGGCGGGGCGGGCGTGGTGCCAGGGGGCGTCCGAGCTGCGCGGGGCGCTCGACGAGGCCGGGCCGGACGTCGGGGACGCGGGGTCGGGCGTCGACGTCGGCCGGCTGGGCTGCTGACTCGTCGATCCCTGCGCCGCCGAGCGGTTCCGCCGTGGTCCCGAGGAGGCCCGGGCAGCCGAAGTCTCAGCGTCGGCAGCCGAAGCCTCAGGACCCGGAGCCGAAGCCTCCGTCCCGGCAGCCGAAGGTTCCGCCCGGGCAGCCGAAGCCTCCGGGCCCTCAGCCGAACGTTCCTGCCGGGCAGCCGAAGCCTCCGGGCCCTCAGCCGAACGTTCCGGCCGGGCAGCCGAAGGTTCCGGACCCGCAGCCGACGTCTCCGTTCGGGCAGCCGGGGTTTCCGTGCCGGCGGTGGACTGACTCGCCGAGCCTTCCGTGCCGGCGGTGGACCGGCTCGCCGAGCCTTCCGCGGCCGTACGGGTACGCCGGGCGGCAGCCGGAGTCTCGGGGGCGGTGGCGGACTGGCTCGCGGAGCCCTCCGACGCCGAGCGGGTCCGGCGCGGGGCAGTCGGGCCGGTCGCTCCGGCTGTCGGGGTCTGCGCACCGGCGGCGGACTGGCTCGCCGAGCCCTCCGACACCGAGCGAGTGCGTCGTACGGGGCGTTCTCCCGTGGGGCGTGCGGCGCCTCGGGCCGGGCGTTCGCCTGCTGCGCGGCCCGCGCCTCGGGCGGGGGCCGGGGGGAGTTGGCCCTTGAGGGGGCCCCACTCGTTGGGGTCGGGGACGCCGGGCGGGAGCATCTGGCGTCGCTTGGGGCCGCCGTGTTCCGACTCGCCCGGTTCCTTCGCGCCGGGCCAGGCCTTGGCGACGCGGGCGGCCAGGACGAAGTCCTTGCGCAGGGGGTGGCCTTCGAAGTTCTCGGGCAGGAGCAGGTGGTCCAGCGCCGGGTGGCCTTCGAAGGTGACGCCGAACATCTCGTGCGTCTCGCGTTCGTGCCAGGCGGCACCCGCGTAGACGTCGATGGCCGACGGGAGAGTGGGAGCCTCGTGCGGGACCGTCGTGCGCAGCAGGAGGCGTCGCACGGGGGCGAGTGCGGCGACGTGGGCGGTGACGCGGAAGCCGGTGCCGGGTTCGTCGACTGCGCTCAGCCAGTCGAAGTAGGTGCAGCCGAGGCGGTCGCGGGCGGTCTTGAGGGCGGTGATCCAGGCGGCCGGGGGGACGTCGACCGTCAGGACCTCGTAGGACTCCTCGGCGGTGGCGTCGGTGCCGAAGAGTTCCTCGGCGTCCGCGGGCAGCCAGCCGACGGCGGTCATCGGCCCTCCCCCGCGGTCGGGCCCGCTGCGGGCGGCCGCACGAGTCCGCTCTGCAGCGCCGCGGCCGACGGACGCTCCGCGGCGGTGCCGTAGCGCTCCCCCAGCGACTCTCGGGCGATCTTCTCCTGGAGCTTGAGGATGCCCTGGAGCAGCGCCTCGGGCCGGGGCGGGCAGCCGGGGACGTAGACGTCGACGGGGATGATCTGGTCGACGCCCTTGGTGACGGAGTAGGAGTCCCAGTAGGGGCCGCCGCAGTTGCTGCAGGCGCCGAAGGAGATGACGTACTTCGGCTCGGGCATCTGCTCGTAGAGGCGTTTGACGGCGGGGGCCATCTTGTCGGTGACCGTGCCGGAGACCACCATCAGGTCGGCCTGGCGGGGGCCCGGGGCGAACGGGATGACGCCGAGGCGGATGAAGTCGTGGCGGGCCATCGACGCGGCGATGAACTCGATCGCGCAGCAGGCGAGGCCGAAGTTGAAGACCCAGAGGGAGTAGCGGCGGCCCCAGTTGAGGACGACCTTCATCGGCTCGGGGGCGAGGCGGGCCAGGGCGCCCAGCCGCTTGGGCTCGGGCAGCAGAACAGGCTCGGACACCGTGGGGTTCACGTCCATGCCAGGACGCCCTTCTTGTAGGCGTAGAGCAGGCCGACCGCCAGGAAGCCGAGGAAGATGAACATCTCGGCCAGGGTTGTCGCGCCGTAGCCGGGGGCGGCGAAGACGGTCGCCCAGGGGAACAGGAAGATCGAGTCGACGGCGAAGATCACGTAGAGGAAGGCGTACACGTAGTAGCGGACCTGGGTGTGGGCCCAGCCCTCGCCGACGGGGTCGACGCCGCACTCGTACGTCAGGAGTTTCTCGGGGGTGGGGACGACGGGCCGCAGCAGGCGGCCGGCCCCGAAGGCGACGGCGACGAACAGCACGCCGATCACGGCGAGCAGTCCGACGACCGAGTAGGACTGGAAGTAGTCCGCCGCGACGACGGTCGTGGTGACGACGGTCGGTTCCGGCACGTCCGTCCCTCGCTCCCTCAAAATTCGGACTGGGTCCTGCGACGATGCTGCGGCTCACGGGGAGGCAGCCGTTCGACGATCTGTACGCACGGGAGTCTAGGCCCTGATAAGGGCAGGGTAAGCAGCCCGTCACCGCCCGGGACAGGGGGGTGGGGTTTTCCTCAGTCGATCGTGGCGGTCCCCCTCATGGCGCGGCAGCCCGCCGCCAGGCACGCTGACGCACATGACCCAACGCATCCCTTCCCCGGGCACGACGGCGGCCCGGTCGGCCGCATGGCCGGACGACCGTCCGCCGCCGGCCCGGCTCGCCTATGACCGGCACACCTGGAAAGAGATCGCGCACCTGCTGGCCAACCTTCCGGTGGCGCTGCTCGGTTTCACCTATGTCGTGACGATGCTGTCCATCGGTTTCGGCCTGACCGTCACGGTGGTCGGGTTCCCGCTCCTCGCGGTCGGACTGGTGGGTGCGCGGCAGTTGGGCAGGCTGGAGCGGGCCAGGGCGCGGGCGCTGCTCGGGGTGCGGATCGAGGAGCCGAGCCGGCTGCGGCTGCGCGGTGGGGGCGGCTTCTTCCAGCGGCTGTGGATGCAGCTGAAGGACCCGGTGGGCTGGCGCACGGTGCTGTACGAGCTCATCCGGCTGCCCTGGGGCGTGCTCACCTTCACGGTCACGCTGGTCTCGCTGTTCGTGCTGTGGCCGGTGCTGCCGTTCCTCGCACGGGGGCTGACCAACGCCGACCGGGCCATGGTGCGGGCGCTGTTGTCGCCCTCCGACGAGCTGGAGCGGCGGATCGCCGAGCTGGAGTCGGACCGGGGGGTCGTGGTGGACACGGCCGCGGCCGACCTGCGGCGCATCGAGCGGGATCTGCACGACGGGGCGCAGGCCCGGCTGGTCAATCTGGCGATGGGGCTGGGCCTGGCCAAGGAGAAGGTGCTGGAGGACCCCGACGCGGGGGCGGCGATGGTCGAGGAAGCGCACGGCGAGGTGAAGCTGGCGCTCCAGGAGCTGCGGGATCTGGCGCGTGGCATCCATCCGGCGGTCCTGACCGACCGCGGGCTGGACGCGGCCCTGTCGTCGGTCGCCACGCGCTGCACGGTCCCGGTGAAGGTGACGGTCGATCTGCCGGAGCGGCCGGCCGCGGCCATCGAGGGCATCGCGTACTTCACCGTCTCGGAGCTGCTGCAGAACGTCAGCAAGCACAGCGGGGCGAGGTCGGCCTCGGTGGATGTGTGGCGGACCAACACCCGTCTGCTCATTCAGGTGTGGGATGACGGGGGTGGGGGTGCGAGCCTCGACGGCGGTACGGGGATGAAGGGCCTGGCGGAGCGGCTGGACGCCGTCGACGGTCTCTTCGTGCTGGAGTCGCCCGAGGGCGGCCCGACGACGGTCACGGCGGAGCTGCCGTGGCGTGACCGCTCGGGGGCCGCGGGATAGGGGAACCGAGACAGGGGCCACGGGGTAGGGAAAACCCCCCGCCCGAGACGCCGACGGACTCCATGGTCGCTCGACCTGCGGCGGAGCAGGGTGGAGGTACGAGAGCACAGCCGCGGGACGAGGAGAAGGACGGCGCCGATGGCCACGGAGTACGGACAGGGGTACGGGCTCGACAGCGGGTCCGGGTTCCCCGGGAGCACCGAACGGCGGCACCGGCTGCCGGCCGCGCTGCGGGCGCCGGTCGAGCTCCGCACCTGGCTGGAGCTGGCCCATGTGCTGCTCGGCCTGCCGATGGGCATCCTGCTGTTCACCTACGCGGTCACGATGGTGTCGCTGGGGGTGGGGCTGCTGGTGACGTTCCTCGGCATACCGGTGCTGGCGGCGGCGCTCGCCGGGTGCCGCGGTCTGGGGGCGCTGGAGCGGATGCGGGCGCGCGGGCTGCTGGGCCTGGAGGTGGCCGAGCCGGAGCCGTTGCGGTCGAAGAAGCCGGGCGCGATGGCGTGGATGGGGGCCGTCCTCAAGAGCGGCGCCTCGTGGCGGGCCCTGCTGTACGCGGTGCTGCATCTGCCGTGGGCGGTGTTCTCGTTCGCCGTCTCCGTGAACGTGTGGGCGCTGGGCTGGGCGCTGCTGACGTATCCGCTGTGGTTCTGGGTGTTCCCGGTGTACGCCGGTCAGGACGGGATCCAGCTGTACGGCGGCGAGGCGCATCTGATCTACCTCGACAACCCGTTCGAGATCACGGTGACCGCGCTGGTGGGTCTGCTGTTCACGATGGCCACGCCGTGGATCGTGCGGGCGCTGACGACGGTGGACCGGGTGATGGTGCACGGGTTGCTCGGGCCGTCGCGGCTGGCCTCGCGGGTGGTGGAGCTGGAGTCGGACCGGGGGGTCGTGGTGGACACGGCGGCGGCCGATCTGCGGCGCATCGAGCGGGATCTGCACGACGGGGCGCAGGCCCGGCTGGTGGCGCTGGCCATGGATCTGGGGCTGGCGAAGGAGAAGCTGCAGGAGGATCCGCGGGCGGCCGCGCGGATGGTGGACGAGGCGCACGGCGAGGTGAAGACGGCGCTGCAGGAGCTGCGGGACCTGGCCCGGGGCATCCATCCGGCGGTGCTGACCGACCGCGGGCTGGATGCGGCGCTGTCGGCGGTGGCGTCTCGGTGCACGGTGCCGGTGCGGGTCGAGGTGGACCTGGTGGAGCGGCCCGCGCCGGCGATCGAGGGGATCGCGTACTTCACGGTGTCGGAGCTGCTGCAGAACGTCAGCAAGCATGCGCGGGCCACGTGGGCGGGCGTGGAGGTGTGGCGGACGGAGAACCGGCTGATGCTGCAGGTCGTGGACAACGGTGTGGGCGGGGCCGACGTGTCGCGGGGGTCGGGCCTTGCGGGGTTGGCGGACCGGCTGGACGCGGTGGACGGGATCCTGGTGGTGGATTCGCCGGGGGGCGGGCCGACGCGGGTGACCGCGGAGTTGCCGTGGCGGGGAGCGGACGTGAAGTGACCTCCGGTCGGTGCGGTGGCCCCCGACCTTCGCCCACCCACCACCCGACACGGTGAGACAGAAAGCAATCCCCCCCTCCCGATTCCGTCGGGCAAGAAAACGCTCCTCCCCCCATCCGCGTCCCGACCCTGAAATGCTGGTGTTGTCGCACGGGTGGGCGCGGGGCCGTTGTGGGCCGCGGACGGGCGGCAACGGGCTGTGGGGGGCCGGACATCGTGGAGGACAGGGTGCGGGTGGTCATCGCCGAGGATTCAGTGCTGCTCAGGGAGGGCCTGACCCGGCTGCTGACCGACCGCGGGCACGACGTGGTCGCAGGTGTGGGGGACGGCGAGGCGCTGATCAAGACCATCACGGAGTTCGACGCGCAGGGCGAGCTGCCGGACGTGGTCGTGGCGGACGTGCGGATGCCGCCGACGCACACCGACGAGGGGGTGCGGGCGGCGGTGCAGCTGCGCAAGGCGCACCCGGGCCTCGGGGTGCTGGTGCTGTCGCAGTACGTGGAGGAGCGTTACGCCACGGAGCTGCTCGCGGGGTCCAGCCGGGGCGTCGGCTATCTGCTGAAGGACCGGGTCGCCGAGGTGCGGGAGTTCGTGGACGCGGTGGTCCGGGTGGCGGAGGGCGGGACGGCGCTCGACCCGGAGGTCGTCGCGCAGTTGCTGGGCCGCAGCCGCAAGCAGGACGTGCTGGCCGGTCTCACCCCGCGGGAGCGCGAGGTGCTGGGGCTGATGGCCGAGGGGCGGACGAACTCGGCGATCGCGCGGCAGCTGGTGGTCAGCGACGGTGCGGTCGAGAAGCACGTCAGCAACATCTTCCTGAAGCTGGGCCTGTCCCCGAGCGAGGGTGATCACCGCAGGGTTCTGGCCGTTCTGACGTATCTCAATTCCTGACGTTCACGATCCCCAACGCCGGAAACCCGGACAAAGAGGGACGCATAGCCATACCGAAGTCGTGTCCAAGATGCGAATGACCCACAGAACGCGACCCCTGCGGTCGTAGTGTTGATCCCGGGAGGGCCTGCGGGAAGGCCTGTCCCGGACAGCGTCCTCGAGGGAGGTCCAGTTCAGTGACCAGCCAGGTCAGTAGCCCAGCGGAGCAGGCCGACGAAGCAGTCGCAGGAGAGCAGCGCAAAGCGGCAGGGGCGAAGGACGTCCGCCGTCTCGACCGGGTGATCATCAGGTTCGCGGGGGACTCGGGTGACGGCATGCAGCTCACCGGTGACCGTTTCACCTCGGAGACCGCGTCGTTCGGCAACGACCTGTCGACGCTGCCGAACTTCCCGGCCGAGATCAGGGCGCCCGCCGGGACCCTGCCGGGCGTGTCGTCCTTCCAGCTGCACTTCGCCGACCACGACATCCTCACGCCCGGTGACGCTCCCAACGTGCTGGTGGCGATGAACCCGGCCGCGCTGAAGGCCAACATCGGCGACCTGCCGCGCGGCGCCGAGGTGATCGTCAACACGGACGAGTTCACCAAGCGGGCGATGCAGAAGGTCGGCTACGAGACGTCCCCGCTGGAGGACGGCTCGCTGGACGGCTACCACGTGCACCCCGTGCCGCTGACCACGCTCACGGTGGAGGCGCTGAAGGAGTTCGACCTCAGCCGCAAGGAGGCCGAGCGCAGCAAGAACATGTTCGCGCTGGGCCTGCTGAGCTGGATGTACCACCGGCCCACCGAGGGCACGGAGAAGTTCCTGAAGTCGAAGTTCGCGAAGAAGCCCGCCATCGCGGCGGCCAACATCACGGCGTTCCGGGCCGGCTGGAACTTCGGTGAGACGACGGAGGACTTCGCCGTCTCCTACGAGGTCGCCCCGGCGGCCACGGCGTTCCCGCCGGGTGTGTACCGCAACATCTCCGGCAACCTCGCCCTGTCGTACGGGCTGGTCGCGGCGAGCCGGCAGGCGGATCTGCCGCTGTACCTGGGGTCGTACCCGATCACTCCGGCGTCGGACATCCTGCACGAACTGTCCAAACACAAGAACTTCGGCGTGCGGACCTTCCAGGCGGAGGACGAGATCGCAGGCATCGGGGCCGCGCTGGGCGCGGCCTTCGGCGGTTCGCTGGCGGTGACCACGACGAGCGGTCCGGGTGTGGCGCTGAAGTCGGAGACGATCGGCCTGGCGGTCTCGCTGGAGCTGCCGCTGCTCGTCGTGGACATCCAGCGCGGCGGCCCGTCGACGGGTCTGCCCACCAAGACCGAGCAGGCGGACCTGCTGCAGGCGATGTACGGGCGCAACGGCGAGGCTCCGGTGCCGGTGGTCGCGCCGCGCACCCCGGCGGACTGCTTCGACGCCGCGCTGGAGGCGGCGCGGATCGCGCTGACGTACCGCACGCCGGTGTTCCTGCTGTCCGACGGCTATCTGGCCAACGGTTCCGAGCCGTGGCGGATCCCGGACATCGAGGAGCTGCCGGATCTGCGGGTGCAGTTCGCGCAGGGCCCGAACCACACGCTCGACGACGGCTCCGAGGTGTTCTGGCCGTACAAGCGGGACCCGCAGACGCTGGCCCGCCCGTGGGCGATCCCGGGCACGCCGGGTCTGGAGCACCGGATCGGCGGCATCGAGAAGCAGGACGGCACGGGCAACATCTCCTACGACCCGGCCAACCACGACTTCATGGTGCGCACCCGGCAGGCGAAGATCGACGGCATCGACGTCCCGGACGTCGAGGTGGACGACCCCCACGAGGCCAGGACGCTGGTGCTGGGCTGGGGTTCGACGTACGGGCCGATCACGGCGGCGGTGCGGCGGCTGCGCCGGGCCGGGGAGTCCGTCGCGCAGGCGCACCTGCGCCATCTCAACCCCTTCCCGCGGAATCTGGGCGAGGTGCTGGAGCGCTACGACAAGGTGGTGATCCCCGAGATGAACCTCGGGCAGCTCGCCACGCTCATCCGGGCGAAGTACCTGGTCGACGCCCACTCGTACACCCAGGTCAACGGCATGCCGTTCAAGGCGGAGCAGCTCGCCGCGGCTCTGAAGGAGGCCATCGATGGCTGACACGTCCATGCACGGCACGGGCACCATCGAGTCGCTGTCTCTCGTCCCCAAGGCCGAGGGCAGGCAGTCGATGAAGGACTTCAAGTCCGACCAGGAAGTGCGCTGGTGCCCCGGTTGCGGTGACTACGCCATCCTCGCCGCGGTGCAGGGCTTCATGCCCGAGCTGGGGCTGGCGAAGGAGAACATCGTCTTCGTCTCGGGCATCGGGTGCTCCTCGCGCTTCCCGTACTACATGAACACTTACGGGATGCACTCCATCCACGGCCGCGCCCCGGCCATCGCCACGGGTCTGGCGAGCTCCCGCCGGGATCTGTCGGTGTGGGTCGTCACCGGTGACGGCGACGCGCTGTCGATCGGCGGCAACCACCTGATCCACGCGCTGCGCCGCAACGTCAACCTCAAGATCCTGCTGTTCAACAACCGGATCTACGGTCTGACCAAGGGCCAGTACTCGCCGACCTCCGAGGTCGGGAAGATCACCAAGTCGACGCCGATGGGTTCGCTGGATGCGCCGTTCAACCCCGTGTCGCTGGCGCTCGGCGCGGAGGCGTCCTTCGTGGCGCGGACGGTGGACTCTGACCGCAAGCACCTGACGGAGGTGCTGCGGCAGGCCTCCGCCCACCAGGGCACGGCGCTGATCGAGATCTACCAGAACTGCAACATCTTCAACGACGGCGCCTTCGACGCCCTCAAGGACAAGCAGCAGGCCGAGGAGGCCGTGATCCGGCTGGAGCACGGCAAGCCGATCCGCTTCGGCGCGGACCTGGCCAAGGGTGTCGTGAGGGACCCGCTGACCGGTGATCTGAAGGTGGTGGCGGTGACACCGGAGAACGAGGACCGGGTGCTCGTCCACGACGCGCACTCCCCGTCCCCGACCACGGCGTTCGCGCTGTCGCGCCTCGCCGACCCGGACACCCTGCACCACACGCCGATCGGTGTCCTGCGCTCGGTCGAGCGGCCCGTCTACGACACGCAGATGGCCGACCAGCTGGACACCGCCATCGAGCAGCACGGCAAGGGTGATCTGGGCGCGCTGCTGGCGGGCGGCGACACCTGGACGGTCGTGGGCTGACCTGTCCGTACGTCCACGAGGCCCGGGACCGCTAGGAGGCGGCCCGGGCCTCGTCGTAGGTGCGCCGCGCCTTCTCCACGTCGTCCATGCGCCGGTGCGTCCACGCCGTGAGGGCCCGGACCTGTTCGGCGGCCTCACGGCCCAGGTCGGTGAGGGAGTAGTCGACGCGGGGCGGGATGACGGGTTTGGCGTCGCGGTGGACGAGGCCGTCCCGCTCCAGGGTCTGGAGGGTCTGGGTCAGCATCTTCTCGCTGACGCCCCGGCCTCCGTAGGCGCCGATCGCGCGGCGCAGTTCGCTGAAGCGGTAGGGGCGGTCCAGGAGCTCGGTCAGGACGAGCACGCCCCAGCGGCTGGTGACGTGCTCCAGGACCAGCCGGTACGGGCACAGGCCCTCGTTGTCACTTACTGCCATGCCAGTACCTTACTTCAAAGTGGGTACTTTCCCAGAGTTAGCGCATGCTCTAGCGTTAGTGGCACCGCACCCCACAAGGAGAGTCCTCACCATGAGCATCGTCGTCACCGGAGCCACCGGACACCTCGGCCGTCACGTCGTGGAGCAGCTGCTGGAGAAGGTCCCGGCCGAGCAGATCACCGCGGTCGTGCGCAACGCGGAGAAGGCCGCCGACTTCGCGGACCGCGGGGTGGGGATCGCCCTGGCCGACTACAACGACCCCGCCTCGTACGACGGCCTCTTCTCGGCCGGTGACAAGGTGCTGCTGATCTCCGGCAACGAGTTCGACAAGGGCCGCGTGCAGCAGCACAAGGTCGTCATCGAGGCCGCCAAGACCGCAGGTGTCGCCCTGCTCGCCTACACCAGCGCCCCGGGCACCCTGACCGCCGCCCTCGCCGACGACCACCGCGGCACCGAGGAGATCCTGCTGGGCTCCGGCGTGCCTTACGCCCTGCTGCGCAACGGCTGGTACCACGAGAACTACACCGAGAACCTCGCGCCGGTGCTGGAGCACAACGCGGTCGTCGCCGCGGCCGGCGAGGGCAAGGTCTCCTCCGCCGCCCGCGCCGACTACGCCGCGGCCGCCGTCGCCGTACTGACGGGCGACGGGCACGAGAACAAGACGTACGAGCTGGGCGGCGACACCCCGTGGAGCTTCGCCGAGTACGCGGCGGAGCTGAGCCGCCGGACCGGCAGGGAGATCACCTACAACGCCGTCTCCCCCGAGGTCCTGACCGGCATCCTGACGGGCGCGGGCCTGCCCGAGCCGCTCGCCGGGATCCTGGCCGGTGTGGACGTCTCCATCGAGAAGGGCGAGCTGGTCATCTCCTCGGGTGACCTGTCCCGCCTGATCGGCCGGCCGACCACCCCGTTCTCCGAGGCCATCGCCGCCGCGCTCAAGGGCTGACACTTCCCTCGCGCGCACCCGCCCCCGGATGTCATGACCGTATGCCGATACGGGCATGACATCCTGGGGCGCTCGGCGTTACCGTCGTGGACGCGGACGCACCAGGCGCGAAGGAGGGGCACGTGAGCGGCAAGCCGAGGGGTGAGCGGCACATAGGACTGCTGAACGGCTTCGCGGCCTACGGGATGTGGGGGCTCGTCCCCCTGTTCTGGCCCCTGCTGAAGCCGGCCGGAGCGGTGGAGATCTTGGCCCACCGGATGGTGTGGTCGCTGGTCTTCGTCGGCGCCGCCCTGCTGGTGCTGCGCCGCTGGGCCTGGGCCGGTGAGCTGCTGCGGCAGCCCCGCAAGCTGGCGCTGATCACGGTCGCCGCGGCGGTGATCACCGTCAACTGGGGGCTGTACATCTGGTCCGTGAACTCCGGGCACGTCGTCGAGGCCTCCCTCGGGTACTTCATCAACCCGCTGGTCACCATCGCGATGGGTGTGCTGCTGCTGAAGGAGCGGCTGCGGCCGGCGCAGTGGGCGGCGGTCGGGACCGGCGTCGTCGCGGTCGTCGTGCTGACCATCGGCTACGGCCGGCCCCCGTGGATCTCGCTCTGCCTCGCGTTCTCCTTCGCCACCTACGGGCTGGTGAAGAAGAAGGTGGGCCTCGGCGGCATCGAGTCGCTGGCCGCCGAGACCGCGATCCAGTTCCTGCCCGCGCTCGGCTTCCTGGTGTGGCTCTCCGCGCGGGGCGACTCCACCTTCGCGACCGAGGGTGCGGGGCACGCGGCGCTGCTCGCCTCGGCCGGCATCGTCACCGCGCTCCCCCTGGTCTGCTTCGGCGCGGCCGCCATCCGCGTGCCGCTGTCCACCATCGGCCTGCTCCAGTACTCGACGCCGGTCCTGCAGTTCCTGCTCGGCGTCCTCTACTTCCACGAGGAGATGCCGCCGGAGCGCTGGGCCGGGTTCGCGCTGGTGTGGCTGGCGTTGACGCTGCTCACCTGGGACGCGTTGCGCACCGCGCGCCGGGCCTCCCGGACGCTCACCAGTGAGATCAGCGTGCCCAGCACGACCAGGGCGAGCGGCACGGTCAGTGCCGCACGGAACGCCGAGAGCCTGGCCTCCGGGCCGGACCCGGTGGACGCCAGGCCGTAGACGGCCGTCACCGCCGAGATGCCGATGGCGGAGCCGAACTGCGTCGCCGTGGTCAGCAGCCCGCCGGCCAGCCCCTGCTCCGACTCCGCCACCCCGTCCGTCGCCGCGATCGTCAGCGGCCCGAAGGCCAGGGCGAAGGCGAGGCCGCTGAGCAGCAGGGCCGGGAACATCATGGCGTAGGACCACTCCATGCCGACCGGCAGGAACAGCGCGTACGAGGCCACGGCCAGCAGGAAACCGCCGGTGATCACCCGTGCGTGGCCGAAGCGGGTGACCAGCCGGGGCGTGAGCGTCGGTGCGAGGACGGCGTCGATGCCCGTGACGACCAGGGCCACCGCCGTCTGGAGGGACGACCAGCCGCGCAGTTCCTGCAAGTAGAGCGTGACGACGAACTGGAAGCCGAAGAAGGCACCGAGGAAGAGCAGCGCCCCGAGGTCGGCACGCACGGCCGCGCTCCAGCGCAGCATGCCGAGCCGGACGAGCGGGTCGGGGCAGCGGCGTTCGACCGCGACGAACGCACCGGCCAGCAGCACGGCCGCCAGCCCCGAGGCCAGGGTGAGCGGCCAGTGGTGCAGGCCGTGCTCCAGGCGTACGACGGTGTAGGCGGCCAGCAGCATGGCCCCGGCGGCGGTGACCGCACCGGGGAGGTCGAAGGTGCGCCGGAGCCTCGGCGGGGCATCCTGCCGGGGGAGCAGACGGGCGGCGACGACGAGCAGGGCGGCGGCCAGCAGCACCGGCGCGAAGAACACCCAGCGCCAGCCGATCCCGGTGAGCAGACCGCCGATCACCAGGCCGAGGGAGAAGCCGGCGGCGCCCGTCCCGGCGAAGACCAGCAGGGCCTTGTTGCGCTGCGGGCCCTCCTCGTACGAGGTGGTGATCAGGGAGAGCGCCGCCGGGGTCATGAAGGCGGCGGCCACACCCGTGACGAACCGGGCGACGATCAGCATCCAACCGTCGGTCGCGAAGCCGCCGAGCCCCGAGAAGGCGAGGAAGACGGTCAGCCAGAGCAGGAACATCCGCCGTCGTCCGAGCAGGTCGGCGGCCCGCCCGCCCAGCAGGGTGAAACCGGCGTAGCCGAGCACATAGGCGCTCATCACCCAGGCCGCGGTGCCGGTGGCCAGGCCCAGATCGGCGCGGACGGCCGGGATCGCCACCGCCATCATCGCGACGTCGATGCCTTCGAGAAAGATCGTTCCGCACAGAACGAGCAGCAGCGCCCAGGCACGGGTGCCCATGAGTCAACACTCCTCCGGTCGGGGACGGTTACGCAAGTGATGGTCAGTTCCCTCTTGTAACCACGGCCCACCCTGCGGCAGCATCGACAGACATGGAAGAAGGCACTTCGAAGTCACCGAGTACCTGCCGGAGCACCGTGGACCACGGCGACGCCGATCCCTTCCAGTGGGACACCCGCGAGGACTGCCAGGTCCGGCAGATCCTCGACCGGATCGCCGACAAGTGGTCGCTGCTGGTCATCGCACTGCTGGAGAACCGGCGGCTGCGCTTCACGGAGCTGCGCCGGGAGATCGACGGGGTCAGCCAGCGGATGCTGACCGTGACCCTGCGTTCGCTGGAGCGGGACGGCCTGGTGAACCGGACGGTGCACCCGGTGGTGCCGCCGCGGGTCGAGTACGAGCTGACCTCCCTCGGCAGGACGCTGCACGCCACGATCCAGTCCCTGGTGACCTGGACGGAGGCGCACCAGGAGGAGATCGCGCAGGCCCGGACCGCGTACGACACCCGTGCGGCTGAGGCCGCGGAGGCTACGACTCCGTAGACGTGTGACGGGCGCGGTGCGTCCGGACCTTCGCGCGGTTCCCGCAGTGCTCCATCGCGCACCAGCGGCGGCGGCCCGGGCGGGAGGTGTCGACGAAGAGCAGGTGGCAGTCGTGCGCGCCGCACTCGCGGACGCGGTCGGCGAAGGGCCCGGTGAACAGGTCGATCGCATCACGGGCGACGGTCGCGAGCAGCCGGCTGCCGGTGGCTCCCGGGGCCCAGGCGCGGGTGCCGTCGGGTGCGATGCGGGCGACGAGCGGGGGGCCTGCCGCGGCGGCGTTGACGACGTCCAGGGGGGCGGTCTGCAACGAGCGGCCGTGGGCGCGGTCGGCGGCGAGCAGGAACACGGCGTCGCGCAGGGCGCGGGCCTGCTCCAGCTCCTCCGCGGAGACGGTGAGGTCCAGCCCGTCCGGCAGTCGGCTGCGCCCGGCCCAGGCGACCAGGTCGGAGGGTTCGTGCAGCACTTCCCAGCGGGCGAAGGCGCCGGGGCCGCCCGTCGTCGTCAGCTCCAGGCACAGCGTGCCGGGGTCGAAGCGGTAGGGCTTGCCCGCGTGCGAGACCAGTGTCAGGCCTGGCGTCCGATCCGGCGTTTCCCCCGCGCGTCCACTCACCTAACCAGTATAAATGGTTACATGACGCAGACACCCGCATCGCCCACGCCCGTGCACTGGAAACTCGTCATCGACGCGAACGACCCGCACGCCCAGGCCGACTTCTGGGCCGCCGCCCTGGGGTACGAGGTCGAGGACAACAGCGCCCTCATCGGGAAGCTGCTCGGCTTCGGCGCCCTGCCTGAGGAGGCCACGGTCGACTTCCACGGGCGCCGCGCCTTCCGGGACCTGGTCGCCGTACGGCATCCCGAGGACCCCTTCGAGGAGGAGAGCGGGACCGGGCTGGGGCGGCGGCTGCTGTTCCAGCGGGTGCCGGAGGTGAAGACGGCCAAGAACCGGCTGCACCTCGATCTGCACCCGGGCGGGGGCAGACGCGACGAGGAGGTGGCGCGCCTGGAGGGACTCGGGGCCAGTGCGCTGCGGCGGGTGAAGGAACAGGGCGGCGAGTGGGTCGTGATGGCGGATCCGGAGGGGAACGAGTTCTGCGTGCATTGACCCACGGGGCGGAGGTCGGTTCTCCATAACGCCCTGGCCGGATACGCACCTTGACGGAGAGTCAGTACCAGCTTCACCATCCAGGCACCCCATTCACTGTGGGCGGCCCGTGGACACCCCACGGGCCACCCGACGGAATCCGGAGCCCCCACATGAAGCTCTCCGTTTCCGCGCGCGCCGTCGCCGCAGGCGGCATGGCGACCGCCATGCTCCTGACCGGCGGTGCCGTGGCGGACGCCGCGTCATCCGCTCCCTCCAGATCCGCCGCCGCCCCGGACATACCCGTGGCGAACGTCAAGACCCATCTGTCCCAGCTGCAGTCCATAGCCACCGCCAACGGCGGCAACCGGGCGCACGGCCGGGCCGGCTACAAGGCCTCCCTCGACTACATCAAGGCCAAGCTGGACGCGGCCGGATACACCACCACGGTCCAGCAGTTCACCGCCTCCAGCCGCACCGGCTACAACCTCGTCGCCGACTGGCCGGGCGGCGACGCGAACCGGGTCGTGATGGCCGGCTCGCACCTCGACAGCGTCACCTCCGGGCCCGGCATCAACGACAACGGCTCGGGCTCCGCCGCGGTCCTGGAGACCGCCCTGGCCGTGTCCCGGGCGCAGTACAAGCCCACCAAGCACCTGCGGTTCGCCTGGTGGGGAGCGGAGGAGCTGGGTCTGGTCGGCTCCCGTTACTACGTCAACCGGCTGGCCACCGCCGACCGTTCGAGGATCAGCGCCTATCTGAACCTCGACATGATCGGCTCCCCGAACCCCGGTTACTTCGTCTACGACGACGACCCGGCGATCGAGAAGACCTTCAAGGACTACTTCGGCGGCATCGGCGTCCCGACCGAGATCGAGACCGAGGGCGACGGCCGCTCCGACCACGCGCCCTTCAAGAGCGCGGGTGTGCCGGTGGGCGGACTGTTCACCGGGGCGAGCCGGACGAAGACGGCGGCGCAGGCGGCCAAGTGGGGCGGTACGGCCGGGCAGTCCTTCGACCGGTGCTACCACTCCTCCTGCGACACGACCGCCAACATCGACGACACCGCCCTGAACCGCAACAGCGACGCCCTCGCGTACGCGGTGTGGGGGCTGTCGGAGTAGCCCCCTGTCCCACGGCTACCGGGTGCGGGCGCGTTCGGTGAGGCGGCCCATGCGGGCGCGGGCCGACTCCAGCTGCTCGACCTCCTCGGCGGCGGGGCCGTCCTCGGCGGCGAGTTCCGTCCACAGGCCGATCAGGTCGCGCCCGAGTTCCAGCCCGAGCGCCGGGTCGCGCACGGCGCGCCAGGCGGTGGCCGCGCTCTCCACGTTGCCGTAGGCGGCCTCCGCGTCGCCCGTGCGGCGGCGGGCACCGGCCAGGTCGAGTGACAGCCGGAAGGCGCGGAGCGGGTCGCCGGCCAAGTAGGCGATGTACGCGGTGAGTTCGCCCAGCCGGAGCACCTCCGGGTGCTCCGGCCCCAGCGTCCCGGACGCCTGCACGAGGGTCTGCTCCGCCAGGGCGGCGGCCGCTTCGATCCTGCCCTCCTTCACCGCCTCGTTGATCCGGCCGACCGGCTCCGCGAGGAGCGCCGGTGCGTCGGACTCGCCCGGGGCGGTGAGGGGTTCGTCCCCGAGCACGGCCTCCGCGACGGCGTCGAAGCCGCGGGGAGGGGTGGGCTT
>NZ_JAKEIO010000020.1 GCF_021474405.1 [Streptosporangium] indianense | reverse complement strand
GGGCTCGTAGATGTTTATAAGAGACACCCAACACACTCCACCCCGTCCGCCTCACTCGACCGTCGCGACCATCGCGACGGCGGGCGGGGGCGCTTCCGACCGCGCCGCCACCGGGAACGGACGACGCACAACACGCGGAACACCGCGGGACGTTGAGGTCGAGATGGCCGACAGAACAGAGGTCACTTCCGTGCCCGCGCCGCTCCGCCGAAACCGCAGCCGCAGCCAAGGCACCGGCACCAGTCACGGCACTAGCGAAGATCCACAGGCGTACGAGACCGCCGACGGTGATCTCCCCATGGGCGACCTCGCGGAGGTCCGCATCATCGCCGCCAGCCCCGACATCGCCCAACGAGTGGCGCAGCTACTGCGCCGGAGCCTCCGCTGCGACGAGCCCCGCAGCTACCCCGTGGGCCCCGGCGGGCAGGGCACCCTGCTCCATCTCACCGTCGACACCGGGCATGTCGGCGAAGAGACCTTCACCCAGTCGTCTTGGCTGGCCACCAGCCACACCCAGGCGCGACGCGCCCACACCGACGAGCCTGGCTGACGCCGGCCCAGCAGCACCGGCAGTCGTAGGACGGCCGCCCGAGGACAGGAACCGCGACCATGAACCCGCACTCCGGCACGGGCCCACCGCCGAGGACCGGCGACCGCGCCCCCAGCCGCCCGGTACGCACGCCACCGGTCCCTGCCCGGCTCGCCTTGCGCCCGCCGACCTTCCCGCCCGGCCCTCTCTGCGGCGCCTGGTGGCCGCGCAGCGATGACCTGTTGGCCGAACTGCCCGCACTCATCGAGGCGTTCGACGCGACGCGAGGACGCGTGTCGCGGATGGCGTCCCACCGCGACACCTGGGCGGCGGCGCCCTGCGAGCTGCCCGTGCCCGGGCACACGGTGAAGGCCGCGTGGTTCGCCTCCGGTTTCGACCCGCACACGATTCGGCTCTTCTCGTACGGCGTCGGACGCTGGGACCTGCTCGTCGTCCCACCCCGGACCGAGACCGCCACGGCCGCACGGCTCATGGCCGCGGCTGCCGACCCCGCGCTCCACCTCACCGCGAGCGAGCTCCTGGCGGCCGAGCAGCGCCTCCACGCCAAGGGCGAGGCCGTACGCGAGCAAGGGCAGACGGAGCAGTGGGAGGCCGAGGGCGGAGCACCGAGGCGAGCCTGGGCCCCCCTCTCCGCTCCGGCAACTGTTACGGTCCGCGACTCCCTTCTCGCTTCCCGCCAGGTACGCTGAAGGAACCGAGGGCACGACGCATACCGGCGACGGACCGGCTTTCGCTCCCGGCGCACCACGACTCCGGACGGTCGTCGCCCGGACAGGTTCCGCATCACGGTCACGGCAGCCTCTGCCGCCCGACTTCGACGCGGATGTCGTGGCACCACGTTTCGCAGGCGACCGGCACACAGAGCGCAGCCGGAACACCGCCCCCCCAGCCGCGCAGGAGAGCGTGGCCCCACCCGACGGCCGCTCGTCCACGCCACCACAGCAGCCGCCCCCGGCCGCGCCTCCCCGGCCTTTTGTCTCGGCCCGGCGGGAGGAACCCCCTTCACCGAGGCTGAGGAGCCCCGTCATGCCGCTCGATTCGTCCGCGACCGTTCCCTCACCGGCGGAGGCCCCGCCGGATCCCGTGGGCCCGCCCCGGGCTTACGACGGAACGGTGCCCTTCCCGTCCGACGGCCCGGCGCCCGCACGCGGCGGTGCCGAGCGCGTGTACGTGGCGGTGACGGCGGCGATCGTAGTCCTGCCGTTCCTGGCGCTCGGCGCGGCGGGCTGGTGGCTGTGGGGAAGCCTCATCCGGCCCGCCGACATCGTCCTTGCGCTCGTCCTCTACGTGGTCACGGGCCTCGGCGTCACCGTCGGCTTCCACCGCGGCCTGACCCACGGCGGCTACCGGGCGGTCCGGCCGGTGCGTATCGCGCTGGCGGTGGCCGGGTCGATGAGCTTCCAGGGGGACGTGATCAGCTGGGTCGCCACGCACCGTCGCCACCACGCCTTCACGGACCGGCCCGGCGACCCTCACTCCCCGTACCGCTACGGCACCCATCTGCGCGGCCAGTTGCGCGGCCTGCTGGACGCCCACGTCGGCTGGTTGTTCCGCAACGACCCCACGCCCGCCGACCGGTACGCCCCCGACCTGCTGGCCGACCGCGACATACGCGCTGTCGCCCGCGCCTTCCCGGCCCTGTGCGTCCTCACACTCGCACTGCCCTTCGGGATCGGCTGGGCAGTCGGCGGCACCTGGGTCCACGCGCTGACGGCTGCGCTGTGGGCAGGGCTCGTCCGCATCGCCCTGCTCCATCACGTGACGTGGAGCGTCAACTCCCTGTGCCACGTGCTGGGCAAGCGGCCCTTCCGTACCCGCCGCCACGACCGGGCCACCAACCTGTGGCCGCTCGCCCTGCTCTCCTTCGGCGAGAGCTGGCACAACCTGCACCACGCCGATCCCACCAGCGCCCGGCACGGCGTCGACCGGGGCCAGATCGACCCCTCGGCCGCCGTCATCCGACTCCTCGAACGGCTCGGCTGGGTGCACGACGTGCGCTGGCCCACGTCGGACCGGCTCGCCGCCCGCCGGGCCTGACCCGAACCCACCGCTCCACAACCCGTCGAAGGAAACGCCATGATCACCACAGCGCCACCGGCACCGCCCGCACCTCCCGTACCGTCCATCCGCCCTCTCCTCCGCCTGCGGCTCGCGCCCCACAGCGTGCTGCCACGGCGCCTCGACGGGGTGTGGTGGCCGCGTTCGTACGACCTCCTGGCAGAGCTTCCGCAGCTGCTCGCCGCACTGCCGCGCGCCTGGGGACACATCGCCGGCGTCACGGTGAACGGAGCGGCCTGGTCCGCGGCACCTGGCCGGATGCTCGTCGCCAACCAGGTCGTACGACTGCGGAAGACGGTCGCAGCGCACACCCCGGACACCGTCGTCCTGCTCGCCCCCGGCCACGGCCGCTGGGACCTGCTCGTCGTGCCGCCCGACACCACCGAGGAGGCGGCCGAACCGATCATGACCGCCGTGCTCGGCGACCGCGCCTGACCCGCCAGGAGGAAGGGTCGGCCCGATGACCCTGACCTACGAGGTCATGCGACTGGCCCGGACGGGCGGGCAGCGCATGGTCGTCTACCAGGCTGCCTCCTGCAACCCCGGACGAGGCGGCCATGCTCCGACTGGAGTCCCCGGAGAGCCGCCCGCAGCCGGCGGCACAGCCGACCGAAGGTCTGGCCCCGTGGGAAACGGCAGGGGAGACGGTGCTCAGCGGGAGGACGACATGTTCCGCGACTCCCGCACGCCCAACCACTGTTCGGCGCCGTAGTCCTCGAACCGCTCCACCTCGGTGAAGCCCAGTTTCGCCGCGAGGCGCATCGCGCGCTCGTTGGCGGTCTGGGTGCACAGCACCACCGGCTCGCCGGGAAGCACGTCGGCGAACCAGTCCGGTACCGCCGCGCACGCCTCGGCGGCGTATCCGTGCCCCCACGCCTCCGGCAGCAGCAGGTAACCGAGTTCGGCCTCCTCGCCTTCCGGCCGGACGTGTCCCGGACGCTCCGCGTCACGCCGGTCGAGCGTGATCATGCCGATCATCGCTCCGCCGAGATCGATCACGAAGACCCCGGGCCGCCGCCCGGGCACCTCGGGAACCGCCCGCTCGAGCTCGTCACGCGGCCGGGCGCCACCGACGTAGGTGCCCACCTCCGGCGAGGCGAACAGCTCGATGAACGCCACACGATCCCGCGCCTCGGCCCCACGAAGCACGAGCCGTTCGGTCCGTAGGGGGGCGGGTGGCCACTCGGCGGGATCGAGTTGAGTCATGTCGCGCAACGTTCATGGATGGACCACGACCGTCGGAAGCAGGACTGTCGTTGCCTCGTGCTGTCGGTTGTCAGCCGGTGGTCGTCTCGGCCTGTGTCTCGGCCTCGGGTGCGGGCGCATCCTTCTGCGCCGGCGCGCTGTAGAAGACGGACCTGCCCTGCTTGGAGCGCTCGGCGCCGCTCTTGGCCACGAGGCCCTCGAGGGTGACGCGCACGACCTTGGGGGAGATGTCGCGATCGGGGTGGGCCTGGCCGAGGGCCGTGGAGATCTCGGCGGCGGAGCGCGGTTCCTTCTGCTCGGCGAGGTGGCGGCGGATGAGTTCCACCAGGGTCAGGTCGGCCGCCTTGGGCGTGTTCGCGGTCTTGGCCGCGTTCGCCGTCTTGGCCGCGGACTTCCTGGGCGCCTTCTTCGCGGGAGCGGCAGTCGCCTTGCGTGTCTTCTGCTTCCCCCCGGCCGCGGCGGCGGCCTTCTTCCGACGCGGCGAGGGCACCACGGCGCTCCTGGACTCGGCAGCGGGCCCACTCCGCGCCTGGGTGATGCCGAGGGCCTGCTGCATGCTGACCAGCACGCCGTGGTCATGCTGCAGAGCGGCAAGCTGCTCCTGCAGGGAGGCGATCTCCGCGCTGATGCGTTCCTGCTCCTTGAGGTTCGCGTCGAGGTCGCCCGTCACCTGGGCGATGTACTGGGAAGCCAGTTCGGTGGCGGGAGCTGCTGTCTCGGACATGGCACTGCCCTTTCCTGTGTACCGCACGATGCCTTGGTGGGAGATGGTACGGACAAGAGCAGCAGCTTGTTCCCGTCGAGCAGCGCTCTTTTGCCCGGTGGCAGCCTCCCGTCAGCGAGATGCAGCACCAACAATGCCTGTCCTAGGCCGAGTTGACTTCGGAAGTGCACATCGCAGCTGACAGAAGACTTCATCGGCACCCGCACAAGCAGGCGAACACCCCGGTGTCTGCGAACGGGGAGGCGGGGCATACGGGGTGCATCCCCTTCGAGAGGAGCTTGTCATGCTCGGCATAGTCGCGGCGGTGTTGTTCTTCCTGGCGTTCCTGATCAACGCGGCCGAGATCGGCACCAACGATGTGTTCTCTTCGACGAACGTCATGTTGCTGGGACTGATGTGCCTGGCACTGCAGGTGGCCGGCGTCGGTGCCGGCTGGGCCCGCCGACGCTGAGCTGGTGCTCCGCAGGTCCGGTGATGACTCCTCACCGGACCTGCACCGGCCGAAGCGCCCGCGACGGCACAGACGAAAGGGGGACGGCTACATCTCGCCGCCCTCCGAGCCGACTTGCGCCAGATAGTGCTCCAGGTACTCGGCGCCGTCAGCGGCCAGACCGATGTGGTGGTCGGGGCGGATGACGAACAGCCCGGTACCCAGCTCCTGGGCCAACGGCCCGCCGGTCACCTGGTGCGTCCGGAGACCCGCTGCCGCGGCGGGCAATGCACAGTTCACCGCGAGCAACGTGAAGTCCGGGCCGCGCAGCAGCTCGAACAGATTCCCGCAGGGGCCCTCGGTGGTGACACACGGCAGGTCGGGCACACGGTCACCGGCCCGGACACCGGCCGGAGAACGCCGGGCACGGGCGTCCGTCGACAGCTCACTGTCGCGGTAGTGCACCGACAGCAGGTGGCAGACACGCCCCCGGTACCGGGCCTGCTCGTGGGGGTCCCGGGACGTGCGGCCCGCCCGGTACAGGCGGGTGCTGAGCTCCAGGGTGTCCGCCGCGGCGGCCCGGCGCTCGACCTCGTAACTGTCCAGCAGCGCGTCCGGGGCGTCGTGGCGCACCACCTGACCCAGCTTCCAGCCGAGGTTGTACGCATCCTGCACGCCGATGTTCAGCCCTTGGCCCCCACCGGGCGGGTGCACATGGGCGGCGTCCCCGGCGAGGAAGACCCGTCCGTGGCGGAAGCGTTCGGCCATGGCCGTACGAGGCCG
Organism: [Streptosporangium] indianense; assembly: GCF_021474405.1. Lineage (GTDB taxonomy): Bacteria > Actinomycetota > Actinomycetes > Streptomycetales > Streptomycetaceae > Streptomyces > Streptomyces indiaensis. Next base: position 72,487 of record NZ_JAKEIO010000020.1, on the reverse strand, counting down.
GTAGAACGAGAACCACCCCACGGCCGTGACCGCGTCCGCGGACAGATGGGTACGGGCGGCGATCAGAGCGCGCACGGTCTCGGGCGTCGCCGTGAACTCCTCGCCGGTGATCTTGGCGTTCAGCTGGAAGTCGGCGGTCCCGGGCAGCGGACACAGCAGCAGTTCACCTGCCGGGTCCGGCCAGACGTGCCAGTTGTCGCGGTCCAGCCCCCGCACGCGTACGTCCGCCACCACTGCCGAGCGCAGCCCGCCGTCCTCGCCCTTCAAGGCGATGCCCAGCGACTCACGCACCGTGCTGCGGCTGCCGTCCGCGCCGACCAGGTAGCGCGCCGACACCAGGTGACGGCCACCGTCGGAGTGCGTCACCTCCGCGCTCACGTGCGTGTCCGACTGCGTGAGAGAGGTGAGCCGCACGCCGCACTCCAGCGTGCCGCCCAGATTCAGCAGCCGCTCGCGCAGGATCTCCAGCGTGCGCCACTGGGGAACCAGCCACGGACGTGGATGACGCGACACCGGGGCCTGCGGGTCCGGCTCGATCAACTGCCACTCGCCTTGGCGCACCCCGTCGCGCCAGGTCTGCATGGGCGGGAAGAGGGAGCCCGCGGCCCGCAGCGCGTCGGCGACACCCAGGTCGTCGAACACCTCCAGCGTGCGGGACTGCAGGCTCTTGCCGCGTGAACCGGCGAGGAGCCGGTCGCCGGCCTCGACGACATGCGTACGCAGACCACGCCTGGCGAGGTCGCAGGCGAGGGTGAGTCCGGTGGGTCCGGCGCCGACGACCAGCACGTCCACGGCCGGCGGCTGCGGTGTCGGAGGGGTGGTGTCGGGCATGTCTCCCCGCTTTCTGCCGTTTGACCCGGCACTGGGTGCATGGAGCGGCGCTCTGCCGCACCATGCGAAATGTCCCCCGTGGGTCGGGCAGCCGTGCTCCGCGCCCACCGGGTTCCGCCCACATGGCCGCACCGCCGACGCGCTCAGGAGTACCCATGGCTCACGTCGCCGCCTGCCCCTTCGACTTCAGCGAGCAACTGGACTTCGACCCGTCACTCGGCCGGCTGATGGCCGACGGTCCGGTCAGCCGTATCCGACTGCCCTACGGCGAAGCCGAGGCGTGGCTGGTCACGACCTTCGAGGGGGTCCGTCAGGTGACGACCGACCCGAGGTTCAGCCGGGCGGCAATCGTCGGCCGTGACTACCCCCGCATGACACCCGAGCCGATCGTCTCCCCGGAGTCGCTCAACGTCATGGACCCGCCGCGCAGCACCCGGCTCCGTCATGCCGCCGCCCGGGCCTTCACACAGAGCGGCGTGAAACGCATGACGCCCGCCATCGAGCATGTGGCGCACCGTCTCGTGGACGAGATGGTCGAGCAGGGCCCGCCGGCCGACCTGGCCCTCTCCCTGTCCGCGCAACTGCCCAACCACACCATCTGCGCACTGCTGGACGTCCCTGACGCAGACCGGCCCCTGATGCTGCGTCACACCCAGCAGATGCTCGCCACCGCGCCCGAAGCAAGGCAGGCGGCGGCCGCGGCCAAGCAGCACCTGCGCGGCTACTTCACCACGCTCGTCGCCGAACGCCGGAAGGAGGGAGGCGACGGCCTCATCACCACCATGGCGGCCTGCGAGCCGGGGGAGGAGCCCCTGAGCGACGACGAGCTGGCCGTCCTGGCGCTGACCCTCATCCTCAGCGGCAATGACACCGCCACGTGCCAGATCAGCAACATCGCCTACACCCTGCTGACTCGCCCCGAACTTCTCGACCTGCTGCGGAGCCGTCCCGAACGACTGCCCCGGATGCTGGACGAACTCCTGCGGCACATCCCGTTCCGCAAGGGCGTCGGTATCCCGCGCGTCGCGCTCGAGGACGTGAAAGTGGAGGGAGTGCTCATCCACGCGGGTGACTTCGTCCACGTCTCCTATCTGGCGGCCAACCGGGACCCGGAGGTGTTCCCCGACCCGGACGCCCTCGACGTCGACCGCGCTTCTCACCCCCACATGACGTTCGGCTGGGGCGGCCACCACTGCATCGCCAGCACGTTCGCGATGGCCGAGATCGGCACGGCGATCGAGGTCCTGTTCACTCGTCTCCCCGGCCTGCGCCTGGCGGTACCGGCGAAGGACGTGCGCTGGGACACCCGGACCATCCGGCGCTTCCCCTTGGAGCTGCCCGTGATGTGGTGAGACCGTGACACCGCGGGCTGCTGTCTGTCTCAGGACAGCAGCATGTGCGTCCACGCGACGGCCAGGACCGTGCAGGCGAGCGTGAACAGCCCTTGCACGACGGCGGTGACGGGCATCCTCAGCCGGGCGTGCACGACAGCGCCGGCCGCCGCGACGGCCGGACCACCCCAGATGACGAACCACGTCAGAACCGGAGCGCCCGACGAACGCGTCCGGCCCATGCCCACCGCGACGAGCAGCATCACGGCCACGACGACGATGATCGCGTCCGCGATCAGCAGCAGCAGGGCGACGGCGACATCGATCAGCCGGGAGGGACGCTCACGCCCGGGAGACGCCGGAGCGCCCTGATCATCCTTGTCATCAGTGTCATCAGTGTCATCCGTGACTGAGGGAGCCATGCCCTGACTGCACCACGGAATGCCGCGTTCGACACCTTCCGGGCGAGTGCCGAGGAGAGTGTCGCGCCGAACAGCGATCGGTTGGTGATGTCGACGATGAACGGGCCGACGTGTGCGGGGTAGCGGCCGACGATCGCCTTCGGCGGGTGCACCGAAGCCGGCACATGACCCCCGGAGCGGTGCGGCATGATCGGGAGGGTGGGTGCGCGAAGCGACGGAGGGGAGCCGGGGCTGTGAACGGGCAGGCGGAGATCTCGACGCCGGGAGAAGCGGCGAACGACGCCCTGGTTCTGGCCTTCGGCCGGCTGCAGGGGGCCGCGAACCGGCTGGAGTACATCCTGGGCCGGGCGCTGGAGGCGGAGTGCGGCATCAGCCATCTGACGTTCGAGGTGTTGCTCATCCTGGGCAGGGCGGGGGACCCCGGGTTGTCGATGGGGGCCATCGCCCAGGAACAGGTGCTCACCACGGGAGGGGCCACCCGCCTGGTGGACCGCATGGTGGCGGCCGGACTGGTCGAGCGGGTCGAGGACCCCGGTGACCGCCGCGCGCGTCTGGTGCGCCTGACCGCGCTGGGGGAGGAGACCACGGTCGCCGCGGCCCGGGCGCACGTGGAGAACATCAAGCGCTACTTCCTTGCGCCCCTGCCGGCCGAGGACCGGGAGCGGTTCGCCGCGAACCTCCGCGTTCTCAGCCACGCGGCACGGGACATGCTTCCGCGCCTGCCCTGACGGCGGCGACAGCCGGTGAGAGGCCGTCGCCGCCGCCGGCGGACCGGCGCCGAGGGCCGTCGGCGAGCGCGTCAACGCCTCGTGTAGAGGAAGCCGAGCTTGTCGACCTCGTCACCGGCACGCCCGTGGAAGCCGGCGATCTGCCATCCCGACGGCGCCGTGCGTGTCACGCAGTCGGTCGTGGTGGTCCCGCCGGACAGGCTCCGGCCGAGGTTCGTGGTGAACGTGGCGGAGAAGATCCGTGTCCGGCCGCTCTTCTCGCCCCGGCACAGCCGGGCGGAGCTGAGATACTCCCCGCTGCCCAGGTTCAGGGACGACACCGTGCCACCGGTCCCGCCGTGGCGGATGACCTTGCCGTCGCCGAGCGTCAGGCCGACACCGTCGACACGGGTGCCGCTGCGGAGCGAAACACTCACCGGGCGCGCGCCCGCCGGTACGGCGTCGATGTCGGTGTAGTGGTCGCCGTGCGGTCCGCCGAACTGTTCGCTGAGCTGGAAGTCCGCGGAGCGCGACCAGGAGAAGCCCACGCTGATCGGATCGTGGTCGGACAGCATGAGCCCGTCGTCGGTGAGGAATCCGGCGTGCTCGTTGTTGTAGGAGGTGGCGTCGAGCGAGACGAGTCTGCTGCCGCGGTACAGCACCTTGTCCACGACCTCGCAGGTGTTGGGCACCGTGGGGCCAGTCTGGTCGCAGACCAGGGCGTCGCTGCCTTTGGCGGGCGGTACGCCGCCGCGGACGAGCCGGACCCAAGGATCCGTCAGGCCGTTCGCGGCGGCGAACTCGGCGATGGTGTCGCCCGAGCGCGTGTAGCGGGTGTTGGTGTCGCCCATGACGACGACGGCGTTCCCGGCCGAATGACTCTTGATGAAGGCTGTCAGCTGGTTGAGGTTGTCCGCCCGCGAGGCCAGGTCGCCGGGGTTCGTCCCGGCGTTGGTGTGCAGGTTGTAGAAGTCCACGTACACGCTCTCGGCGAGGCGCTGGCGGATGAAGGTGAACCCCTTGGGCGTGAGGCAGTCCCCCGAGTCGAGCTGGCAGGACTTCCAGCGCACCCGCTCGAAGTCGTCGGTGTCGTAGGGGAGTTTGGCCAGGGTGTTGAGACCGCTGCCGATTCCCGCACCGCCGCTGGTGGGCGTGCGGTGGGCGTGTGCGGTGTCGCCGGCGTAGAGGAAGGCGTGGTAGTTGAAGTCCTCCTGGACGTTGACGATGTCGTACGGCGCGATCCGCCGGCCGATGTCGGTGGTGGCGGGCTCGCGGGGAGTGGGAGCGCTGGAGATGCTCTCCGGCAGGCCCGCCACGTTGTAGGCGAGGACGCTGAAGGAACCGGACGCGGGGTCGGCGGCAGCGGCGGGGGAGATGTTCGTGATGAACCCGCCGATCGCAGCCGAGATCACCGCGACGGAGGCTAGAAGTCGGCGCATGAGAACCGGGACTCCTGACAACGGGGAGTGGGGAGCCGGAACTTACCGCGGGTAACCCCCTGGCGTTCCCCCGCCCGGCCGAGCGAGACCGAATCTTGACCGACGGGTCCGGACCAGCCACTCACCGGGCGTGGCGGCCCGGGTGCGACCGAAACATCCCCATGGAAATACCTCATGGTCCCCCCGCCGCCGTGGGGGACCGGGTGGGGTCCGGGCGGGCTCCGGTGGCCGTGGTGCGCAGAGGCCAACCGGAGCCCGCCCGGTGTGCGGGTGAGGTCAGGCCGTGTGCAGCCTCAGCCCGTACCGGTTGAGGATCTCGTTGACGGGCTGGTGCCAGGTCTCGCCGCCGCTGCCGCAGTTGCCCCAGCCGCCGGAGGTGACGCCCTGGGCCTGGTCACCGCTGATGAAGGAGCCGCCGGAGTCGCCGGGCTCGGCGCAGACGCTCGTCTTCGTCATCTGGTGGACGGCGCCCTCGCTGTAGTTCACCGTCTCGTTCTTCGCCAGCACGGTGCCGCAGTGCCAGTGCGTGGTGGAACCGGAGCGGCAGACGGAGGCACCCACCGGGGCCTCGGCGGAGCCGCGTACGAGCCGGTCGGGGATCGTGCCCCAGCCGAGCACCACCGGGACGGTCCACCAGCCGCTGCCCACGTTCACCCAGGCGTAGTCGTCGCCCGGGAAGGAGGAGCCCTGGACATTGCCGATGTAGGACCGGTCCCAGCCGTACACCGCGGCGCTCGGCCTGCCGCAGTGCCCGGCGGTGACGAAGCCGCCGTGCACCGAGAAGCCGATGGAGCAGCGGACGTTGCCGGTGTAGAAGGGGTCGCCGCCCACGGTGCCGGCGGCGAAGGTGCGTGGTGCGGCGGGACTCTGCCGCACCGTCACCGGACCTGCGTGGCGGGCCCGGGAGAGGAAGGCCCGGACATCGTTGTCGTCGCGGTGCGCGGCGACGACGCTGACGACGACCTTGTTGGCCTTCGGGTCCACGTGCCAACCGGCCACGCCCGCAGGCGCGTCCAGGGCGTCGAGGCGCTCCTTCGCCGCGTCGAGGTGCCGCGCGTCGTACCGCACGAGGCGTACGGCCGCCCCGGTCGCGCGTACGGCGTCGGTGCGCGAGGCGCGGGTGAGGGCGACGGTGAGTCTGCCCTCGCGGGCCTCGAACCAGGAGCCGCCGTAGGCCGAACCCGCGGCCTTCCGTGCCGTGCGTTCGACGTCCGTTGCGGTCTTCTCCGCGACCAGGCGCGCTTCCGCCTCGTCACGGGTCAGCCCCAAGTCGCGCTGCATCGCGGCGAGCAGCTCGGGGGAGGCGGGTGCTTGGGCGGGGCGCGCGGGAGAGTCCGCCGCGGAAGCCGGCAGGGCGCTCGCGGTCGCCCAGGTGCTTAGCAGGAGGAGCGCGGACACGGCGGTCCGCAGGCTTGTGGTGCGTCTCAAGGGATGCCCCTTCGTTGTTCCATCAGGTGGGGGTGGAACAGCAGAGCTTGAGAGCGCTCTCGGATACGCCCGGCAGAGCCTAGCCCCGGATCGGGAAAGGGTCCAGGCCTGTCGTCGGCCGTTGTCGGTGCCCTTGCGGTGACCCGGCTGCGGCCGTCGCTTCCTGGCCACGTGAAGGATCAGAGCTGATCGCGCACCCATGCCGGGTCGGGGTTGGTGTGCGGCCGTCCGTCCACGACGACGGTCGGCACGGTCTCGTTGCCGTCGTTGACTTCCCTGACCGCCGCCGACCCGGCCGGGTCCCGCCACACGTCGACCCAGTGCAACCGGCAGGCACTGCGCCCCAGTCGGATGCGCAGGCGCAGACAGTACGTGCAGCCCGGCCGCCAGAACACGACCGGCCGGCCGTCGACCGCGCTGCGGCGCTGCGCCTCCAGCGCACCGATCGACCTCGGGAAGACCAGGGGCGAGGAGACGGCCGCCAGCAGCAGGAACGCCACCAGGAGCGCCGCGGCCGCGCCCGGGCTCCCCGCGGAGATCGGTCCCGTCGCGAGGAGTGAGCCGCAGACCACCAGCAAGGCCGGCGGGGCCCACACACGCATCATGGCCGTGCCCCGGCGGACTCGGCGATCCGCAGAGCGGCCTCGGCGGGCGTGAGGTGCGTGGTGTCGACGACCTCGGCCGCGGCGTGAAGCCAGGTGCGGGCCGCCTCCGCGTAGGGCGCGAGGTGCGCGAGACGGAAAGGGGAGGGCACGATGTGTTCCCCCTCGATGCGCGCGCGGAGGGTGTCCTGGTCGGCGTGGAGCACGAAGTGCCGCACCTCGATGGAATGCTGGGCGAGCCCCGCGCTGATCTCCCGCCAGTACTGTTCGACCAGCACCGTCATGGGGACGACCAGCGTGCCGCCGGCGTAGTCGAGTACACGGCGTGCCGTCTCGACCACGAGTGGACGCCAAGGCGGCCAGTGCTGGAAGTTCTCCCTGCCGGCTCCGGGCAGCTCCGGCGTGATGTCCATGAGCGTCTCGCCGACCTTCTCGGCGTCGAACACCCGCGCCTCCGGGATCAGTTGCTGCACGAGGGCACTGGTCGTCGTCTTGCCCGCGCCATGCGTGCCGTTGAGCCATACGATCACGCGTCCTGACCCTACGGCACGGGCGAAGACAGGTGGGCGGACCGATAAACCGCGTTCAACTGATTGTCACTGCTTCGAGGTAAGCATCTCGTCTCCGTGGCCGATGCGGCCCTCTCAGCGGTTAGCTTTCTGCAGGTGGGGCGGATCCGCGTGATCCTTCCCGCTGGTTGCCCACCCCTCCCTGTCTCCCGGTCGACGCACCCGTGTGCACCGGACGACCCGTCATGCAAGGAGCACCTGCCCTCGATGACCGTCGACAGCATCCCGGAAGCCCGGACCACCGCCGACCCGCCGCAGCAGTCCCTGAACACCGCTGCCGCCCGCAACCTCGCCACCACCACCAAGTCGGCCCCGCAGATGCAGGAGATCACCTCCCGCTGGCTGTTGCGGATGCTGCCCTGGGTCGAGGCCAAGGGCGGCGCCTACCGGGTCAACCGGCGGTTGCGCCACACCGTCGGTGACGGGCACATCGAGTTCGTCCAGGAAGGCGCCACGGTCCGTGTGATCCCCCGGGAACTCGGGGAACTGGCCCTGCTGCGCGGCTTCGAGGACACGGACGTCCTCACCGCCCTGGCCGACCGCTGCACACAGCGCGACTTCTCGGCGGGCGAGGTCCTCGTCGAGCGAGGCAGCCCCGCGGACCGGATCCACCTGATCGCCCACGGCCGGGTCAGCCAGACCTCCGAGGGCAGATACGGTGGAGAGAACGCCGTCGGCGTCCTCGCCGACGGCGACCACTTCGCAGACCACGCGCTGCTGGACTCCGAGGCCCGCCACGCGTACACGGTCACCGCGGAGACGTCCGGCACGCTTCTCACCCTCTCCCACGCCGACTTCGCCGCGGTCCGGGCCTCCGCGCCCCATCTGCATGCCCACGTCGAGGAGTTCACCTCCCGTGCGCGGCAGCGGCAGAACAAGCACGGCGAGGCCGAGATCGCCGTGTCGGCCGGCCACGTCGGCGAAGCGGAACTGCCCGGCACCTTCGTCGACTACGAACTCGAGCCGCGCGAGTACGAACTCTCCGTCGCCCAGACCGTTCTGAGGATCCACACGCGGGTCGCCGATCTCTACAACGGCCCGATGAACCAGAGCGAGGAGCAACTGCGGCTCACCGTCGAGGCCTTGCGTGAGCGGCAGGAGCACGAGCTGATCAACAACCGCGAGTTCGGGCTGCTGCACAACGCCGACTTCAAGCAGCGCATCCAGCCCCGCTCCGGCCCGCCGACCCCGGACGACATGGACGACCTGCTCTGCCGCAGGCGCGGCACCAAACTGTTCCTCGCCCACCCCAGGACCATCGCCGCCATCGGACGCGGCCTCAACGCCTGCGGCCTCTACCCCGACCACGTCGACCTCGGCGGACAGTCCGTCCCCGCCTGGCGCGGCGTGCCCATCCTGCCCTGCAACAAGATCCCGATCAGCAGGGAACAGACCAGCTCCATCATCGCGATGCGCACCGGCGAGGAGAACCAGGGCGTCATCGGTCTGCGGCAGACCGGACTGCCCGACGAGTACGAACCGGGGCTCTCCGTGCGGTTCACGGGCATCAACGAACAGGCGATCATCTCCTACCTCGTCACCACCTACTACTCCGCCGCCGTGCTCCTGCCCGACGCCCTCGGCGTGATGGAGAACGTGCAGATCGCCCCCAGGCCGCGCTGAAGCCAGGTCGGGCAGGCCCCAATCCTGCTCACGCCCATCACTCGGGGCCGCGCTGAAGCCCTGGCCGCGGCAAGCCGGGCAGCCTGTCACGCCCCCGTACCGCGGTGCGCCCATCCCACCCAGCAAGGAGCCGCCGATGCCCGACTCCGGGCCCCTCGGACCATCCCTCCCCGAGCAACAGCCGACGCCGCCGCCCCTGCCCGCGCCGGACGCCCGCACGCCGGTGGTCCCCGACCTTTCGGTCACACCCACCGCGCTGCACTTCCTGGCCGGACTGCATCCCCCGGTCACCGTCCCAGCCCCGCCGTCGGCACCGACGGCCGCCGCCGTACGGAACGCGTGTGACACGGCAGCGGCCGTACCGCACGCCCAGGACATGCCCGACGCGGTCCCGGCCGGACGGGACCTCCAGGTCATGTCCGCCGCGGCTGCGGCCGCCTCCGCCGTACGGAACATGCCCGACACGGCCGAGGCCGACTCCGCCGTACGGAACATGCCCGACACGGCCGAGCTCGACTCCGCACTCCAGCGGGTCCTGCGCGGACCGACCGGACCGGGCACGGCCTCGCTGTCCGTGGCGCGCAGGTACAAACCCACGCTCCCGGACCCGGCGCCCCGGGCCGCCCCCGCGCAGCCCGCCGCCGCGCAAGCCGTCCCCGGCCTGTACTACCACCCCGTCCCGGAGCCCGACCCCGCGCGCGTCGAGGAGGTGAGCCGCCGGATCAAACGCTGGGCCGAGGACGAGGTCCAGCTCTACCCCGAGGAGTGGGAAGGGCAGTTCGACGGCTTCTCCGTCGGCCGCTACATGGTCGCCTGCCATCCGGATGCCCCGACGGTCGACCACCTGATGCTCGCCACACGGCTGATGGTCGCGGAGAACGCGCTGGACGACTGCTACTGCGAGGACCACGGCGGGTCACCCGTCGGCCTCGGGGGCCGCCTCCTCCTCGCCCACACGGCCCTCGATCCCTTCCACACCACCGCGGAGTACATGCCGGCATGGCAGGAGTCGCTCACGTCGGACGCCCCACGCCGGGCGTACGACAGCGCGATGGGCTACTTCGTCGACGCCGCCACCCCCTCCCAGGCCGACCGCTACCGGCACGACATGGCCCGGCTGCACATGGGCTACCTCGCCGAAGCCGCCTGGGCGCAGACCGGTCACGTCCCGGAGGTGTGGGAGTACCTGGCCATGCGCCAGTTCAACAACTTCCGCCCCTGTCCCACGATCACCGACACCGTCGGCGGGTACGAACTGCCCGCGGACCTGCACGCCCGGCCGGACATGCAGCGGGTCATCGCACTCGCCGGCAACGCGACCACCATCGTCAACGACCTCTACTCGTACACCAAGGAACTCAACAGCCCCGGCCGCCATCTGAACCTGCCGGTGGTGATCGCGGAACGCGAGCAGCTCTGCGAACGCGACGCCTACCTCAAGGCCATCGACGTCCACAACGAACTCCAGCACGCCTTCGAGGCCGCCGCGGCCGAGCTCGCCGAGGCCTGCCCCCTGCCCCCCGTGCTGCGTTTCCTCAAGGGCGTGGCCGCGTGGGTCGACGGCAACCACGACTGGCACCGCACCAACACCTACCGCTACACCCTGCCCGACTTCTGGTAAAGAACGGACACCTCTCTGTGACCACTGAAACGACCTCCACCGCCACCGCCACCGCGAAGATCCCGGCCCCGGCGACGCCGTACCAGGGGGACATCGCCCGGTACTGGAACAACGAGGCGCGGCCGGTCAACCTGCGCCTCGGTGACGTGGACGGTCTCTACCACCACCACTACGGCATCGGCGCCGTCGACCACGCCGCGCTCGGCGACCCGGCCCACAGCGAGTACGAGAAGAAGCTCATCGCGGAGCTGCACCGGCTGGAGTCGGCGCAGGCGGAGTTCCTCCTGGACCACCTCGGCCCGATCGGGCCCGACGACACGCTCGTCGACGCCGGCTGCGGGCGCGGCGGGTCCATGGTCATGGCGCACCGTCGCTTCGGCTGCAAGGTCGAAGGCGTCACGCTGTCCGCCACCCAGGCCGAGTTCGGCAACAGGCGCGCAGGGGAACTGCGGATCGACGACCACGTCCGCTCCCGCGTGTGCAACATGCTCGACACGCCCTTCGACAAGGGCAGCGTCGCCGCCTCGTGGAACAACGAGTCGACCATGTACGTCGACCTGCACGACCTGTTCGCCGAGCACTCCCGCTTCCTCAAGGTGGGCGGCCGGTACGTCACGATCACCGGCTGCTGGAACCCCCGCTACGGCCAGCCGTCGAAATGGGTCTCCCAGATCAACGCCCACTTCGAGTGCAACATCCACTCCCGCCGCGAGTACCTGCGCGCCATGGCCGACAACCGGCTCGTGCCGCAGACCATCGTCGACCTCACCCCGGAGACCCTGCCCTACTGGGAACTGCGGGCCACGTCGTCGCTCGTCACCGGGATCGAGGAGGCGTTCATCGAGTCCTACCGGGACGGCTCCTTCCAGTACGTCCTGATCGCGGCCGACCGCGTGTGAGCCCGACCTCAAGGGGCCGGGGCCGTCGGTGCGGCCCCGGCCCCGCGAGGTGTGTCCGCGCCCGGCGGACGCCCGAACGAAAACGGCCTCGACTCCGTCGGTAGGGATGAGGTGTCGGAGTGGCCTCGCTGAGTCCGGACATGCCTCCGGACCCAGACGTGTCGGTTCGGGATTCCATCGGGAGGCCGGTCCATGAGCTGGGCCAAGCGATCCGTGATCGCACTGCTGACGGCAGCCGCAGCGGCGTCGGTGTCCGCCTGCCAGCCGGAGGACGACAGCGGCGAGGCCGCGCCGTCGTGCGTCTACGTGGTGACCTACGCAGGACGCACCTACCGGGATGTGGCCCATGTGCAATTCGGCCTCGGCACCAGACTGGGAGCGGCGACCCAGCCGCCCTGCGACGACACCGGCGACCGGAACAAGGGAGAGGACCCGTCCACGACGACCGCCTACGCGGTGGACGGCGTCTCTCCCGACGTGGCGATCGTCGCCGGTGACGCACCCGGCGATGTGCGGTTCGTCGCGGTCCACTCCGGCAGCGGGCTGCCCCCCGAGGTGAAGAAGCTGATCGCCGACTCCTGGTGACCACGCGGTGCGGCGCTACGGGTCCTGCCGTGCGCCGCGGGCCGATGCGTCCGCGGTGAGCGGAGTCAGCCAGTGGATCTCCAGGTCCCGGCGCGGTGCACCTAGCGCTGCCAGGCGCCCGGCTCACAGTGTCTGCACGGCCTCGGATGACCACGGGGGAGAGATTGAAATGCACCTCGTACCCCGCGTCGAGGAAGTCCGCGGCGGCGCCGATCCGCTCGGCTACGGGGGAGGTGCGCACGTCGAGCAGCCGGGCGTCGTCCGGTGGCATCAGCGAGAACCGGATGCGCGTGCGGCCGCGCGGGTCGAGGGCCAGCAGGCCGGGGTTGACGAACTTGGTGGCGAACGACGCCTTGGCCGTGGGCCACTGCCGGAAGGCGTGCACGAGGTCCGCGGTGTTGTCGCAGATCAGCGCGTCCACCGAGCAGTCGCCGTTCTCCCCGATGTCGTACACCCACGCCTCGGGATCGCACTGGTTCGGCTCGGGCTTGCGCCCTTGTCGTGCCACGTGGCGGGCGAGGTGGGCGATGATCCGGTCCGTGTTGGTGAAGACGGTGATGGGGTTGGCGTACCCCTTGCGCCGGGGCACGTAGCAGTAGGCACAGGCCATGGCGCAGCCGTTGGACGCGCCGAGGGCGTCCAGCCCGGACCGGGTCCCCCTGGCTCCGCGCCGCTGGTGCAGAGCTGGGACGATGCACCGGTGGACACCTTCTCGAACCTCAGCGGCGACCCGGCGTACGACGGGCAGGATCTTTCCCGGCCCGGACGAGCCGCGCCCGGCCAGTGGCCGGAGCTGGAGGGCGCACTCGCCGCGGTCAATCGTGACCTGACGGCGACCCTGCCGGACCGGGAACCGCTGATCCTGATGGTGGACCCGACCGGGCAGCCCGTGTCCCCGGACGGAAGCGACAGGGATCAGGTCTACGTGGCGATGCCCGACGGCCGCTGGCACGGCAACGCGGTCAACGCGTGTGATCTCGAGGAGGGCGACCCTCCGGAGCCGCACGATGCGGCGACGGTCCTGACCGTGGTCGCGGACGCCGCGCAATCCACGATCATGGAGCTGCTCCGGCAGGTCTGGCCGGTCTGCCGAGAACACAAGATCGGGATGCACCCTCGTCGCGCGGGAACCGCTGACGACACGGACGCGTTGGGCCCGCCGGTGTGGTGGTGCTCAGGGAGCCGGGACGGCGACGGCCACGACGTCTCCCTGGTGGGAGAGCTGGCCGCGACCCTGCCGGGAAAGCAGCGTCGAGCCCTGCGGCGCAGCGAGCGGCCAACGTAACGCCCGCCGGTAGCCGCGCCGCTCAGCCCCGGGAGAGAGTGCGCCTCGGAGCAGCGCCTCGACGGCGATGTCGTCGAGCGCGCCGGTTTTCGCGCGGGCGAAATGGAGCGGCCCCGGCCCGGGGCCCACTGCTATGGTGCCTCGATGCCGTCGATCAAGAAGTTCCAAGTGACCTTCGACTGCGCGGAACCAGCGCGACTCGCCGCTTTCTGGTGCGAGGTGCTGGGGTACGTCGTGCCGCCGGTCCCGGAGGGGTTCGCCACGTGGGAGGACTACCACCGCTCGCTGCCACCGGAGGAACAGGTCGTCTACTTCGCATGCAGTGACCCCTCGGGCGAGGGCCCGCGGCTGCTCTTCCAGCGCGTCCCCGAGGGCAAGGTCGTGAAGAACCGAGTGCATCTCGATGTGCGCGTCGGCACGGGTCTCGTGGGCGAGGAGCGCCTCGCCGTGCTGGAGGCCGAATGCGCACGACTTGTCGCACTCGGCGCAGTACACGTGAAGACGCTGCTCGCCGATGACGAGAACGAGTCGTGCATCACCATGCAGGACATCGAGGGCAACGAGTTCTGTCTCGACTGACAGAGGTGACGGTCACTCCGCACCGTCCTCCTTCCAACCGTCCAGCCCCCAGAAACGGGCGGTGTGGTAGCTGGAGCAGATGGTGTCGAGGTAGTAGGTGCCGGAGCTGCCGCACTGTTCGGTGCCGCTGCCCGGGTCGACGGCCAGTCCGTGCCTCATGCCGGACACGGAGTACACCTCGACGGCGGGTCGGCCGGAGGCGTCGTCGTACACGCTCAGCGTGGTGTCCCCGCCGAGGCTCTCCGTGCGGGAGGGCGTCTGGCCGATGCCCCACACGTTCGTCCACTGGTCGCGCAGCTCCGCGGCGTTCGCGGGCCTCACGGTCGTGTCGGCGGTGCCCTGCCAGATGGCCACACGCGGCCAGGAGGTCGTGCCGGCCGGAGCGGCGGAACGCACCGACTGTCCCCACTGCGCGGGGCTCTTGTCCGGCGGGCTGTACATACAGGTGTAGGCCGTGATCAGGCTGCTCGCGCAACGCGCCGGCATTCCGGAGCCGATGGCCCCGCCCGCGAAGACGTCGGGATAGGCGGCCAGCATGTTCGCCGTCATGGCACCGCCCGCGGACAGGCCGGTGATGTACACGCGCCGGGTGTCGCCTCCGTACAGCGCGAGGGCCTTGTCCACCATCTGCTTGACCGACAGTGCCTCACCCTGATCACGTCCGCTGTCGCCCGGCTCGAACCAGTTGAAACAGGAGTTGGCGTTGTTGGCGCTGCTCGTCTGGGGGAGGACCAGTGCGAAGCCGTAGGCGTCGGCGAACTCGGGCCAGCCGGAGTGCGCGTAGTAGTCGTTCGCGCTCTGCGTGCAGCCGTGCAGGGCGACGACCAGCGGGGCGTCGGCGGGCAGCGCGTCGGGCGCGTAGGTGTACATCGACAGGTTGCCGGGGTTGGTGCCGAAGCCGGTGACCTGGGTCAGACCCGCGGCGGATGCCTGAGGGCCGGCGGCGAGCAGGCCACCGGTCAGGGCCAGAGCACCGGCGGTGGCGGTGGCCCAACGGCGTACGCCCCGGACGATGTTCAGCGGGAACGGAAGACGTGTCTGTCCCATGGCGACTGCCTCCTGATGTGGGGGGACTCCGGTACCGGCAGCCCGGTGACCGGGCCAGCATCATCGGGGTTCGCCTGCCGGGTCCGGCATGGAGGTGACAGCCACCAAAGGCGAGAACTTGTGTGACGGCAGGACATTCCCGGCCCGTGAAGGCTGCTGTAGGGCAGGAGTCCTCAGGGCCCGGCTCCTCGCGGGCACGGCACCGGTCGGCCCCCTCGTCAGGTGGTGCCTGCAAACACTCCGCGGCTTCGGACGATGGTCGGTCACCCCATATCTCGCGGCGAAGCTGCGTCATAGCCTTCCGCGCACTCCCCCTACCGACCGCGGAGGTTCACGCCATGCGCTTCTCGTTCCGCCCTGGGCCACGATCCTGGAGACGCGGCGGGCCGGCGGCCCTCGCGCTGGCCGCCCTCACGCTCACACCCGGGCCCGCCACGGGGGCGTCGGCGCGTGCGGACGGCGGCCTCTGCGCGCGTGTCAACCAGGTGCGCGTCCCGGGGGCGGAGTATCAACGGGCCGCATGCCTGGGCGAGTTGACCACGGCCGGCACCGTGGCCTCGGGCCACACCGACCCGGCGGACTGGGCGGGCCTCACGCCGAGGGACCTGGCCGTTCCCCGCGGCGTCCCCGGCGTCCAGCTCGACGGCTACTTCCCGGACACGTCGACCACCAACACCAACAACGGATGGAACCACGACGCCCAGTTCGTCATCCGACTGCCCGACCGCTGGAACGGCGGCCTGGTGGTCGCCGGCACCCCCGGCAACCGGGAGCAGTACGCCAACGACCGGGCCATCGCCGACTGGGTGCTGTCCCGCGGCTACGCCTACGCCGCCACCGACAAGGGCAATACCGGCATCACCTTCCACCGCGACGGCAAGGAGCCGGGCGACGCCATCGCGGAATGGAACAGCCGGCTCACCCAGCTCACCCGGGCCGCCCGTGCCACAGTCGCCCGGCACTACCACCGTCCGCCGTCACGCACCCTGGTCACCGGCATGTCCAATGGCGGATACCTCGTGCGCTGGCAGCTGGAGAACCACCCCGGCCTCTACGACGGGGGAGTCGACTGGGAAGGCACGCTGTGGCACTCCGACGGTCCCACCCTGCTGGAATTCCTGCCGAGGGCGCTTCGCAATTACCCCGTGTACGCCGGCGAGGGCGAGGAAGCCGACGCGGCGCGCGAAGCCCTGCACACCGCCGGTTTTCCAGCCGGTTCCGAGTTCCTCTGGCCGTACCACCACACGATCTACTGGGACCTGACCCAGCGCATCTACCGTGAGGAACTGGACCCCGGTTTCGACGGCACGACCGAGGCGGGCACGCCCTTCTGCGCGCCGGGCACACCTGCCTGCGACGCCGACTACGACTATGCCACCCGGCCCGGCGAAGTCCGTGCAGCCGTGGAGAAGATCGCGTTGACCGGCCGGATCGGCAAACCGTTGATCACCCTGCACGGCACTCTGGACGTCCTGCTGCCGATCTCCCAGGACTCCGACGTCTACGCCCGTATGGTGCGCCAGGCCGGCCGGGGCGCGCTGCACCGCTACTACCGCATCGAGGGCGGCACCCACACGGACGCCCTCGTCGACACCCACCCGGACCGACTGCGTCCGCTCACGCCGTGCCACCGCACGGCCTTGACGGCGCTGGAGAAGTGGATCAGCCGGCCGGGGCACCGCCCGCCCGCCTCCCACACCGTCCCGCTGCCTCCTGAAGCGGACCCGGCGACACTCCTCGACGCCTGCCCCTTTTCCGCCCACGCGGACGCCGCCCCTCCGCCCAGGCGCTGAACGGCCCGACACGCCCTGCGGGCCTCAGCTCGGTCGGGTCCGGTCCAGCTCCTTCCGGTCCGGGCCGGCTCAGTCGGGTCCGGTCCAGTCGAAGGGGAAGTGTTTGCTCGACTTTCCCGACCGTTCCCAGGAGAAGCCGAAGGCGTCGGCGCGGTCCGCGGTGGCCCGTCCCCAGGTGGCGACCTGGCCCGGTCCCACCTCGGCGCCCGGGGCGTTGTGGAGTTGGACGCGGCTGCCCTCCGGGCTCGTCGGCCCGGTAAGTGCTTCTGCGGCGGCCGTGACCCGGCCGGGGACCTCTGCCCGCCAGGTGGCGAGGTCCTCGTCGATCTCCACGCGGATCGGCGCGAACTCCATGCCGCGCATCTCGGGCCGGAGCATCTCGCCGAACCGCGCCGGCCAGCCTCCCGCCTCACCGCCGAAGACGGCCCCGAGCGCGGCGCGCTGCCGGTCGTCGGCGCGCTCGTCGAGGAACACCGCGGCGTACGCGTCACTGTGCTCGCCGGCCCAGACGTTGCCCACGAACGCGCCCAGCATCAGGACGTTGAGGTCGTCGAGGCGCACGTCGCCGTAGTTGCCCTCACGGATGTGCCAGACCAGCACGCCTTCGCAGTCACCGTAGGTCGGCGGCTGCGCGAACGTGCACGGGCACGGTATGGCGCACTTGCACACGTCGAACCAGTCGCCCGCCAGATGCCAGCCGGTACCGGCGCTGTCCTGTTCCGTCATCTCGCATCCTCCCGTCGAGCTCGAGGGGCTCCATCGGAGTGGCGAGACCGCGCGTCCCGAGCCCGCACGCGGATCGCGAGGCGGCCTCCCTTCCAGCCTGCCGCACGCGGTCACATGTCGTCCATCGATGGCGCGGACTCCTGCAGGCCCGGCAGCAGCCAGTCCTGGAACGGCGCCAGCACGGCGAGGACGAGGAACGCAACACCCACCACTCCAGCGAGCAGGGGTCCCCGTGACCACAACTTCTCCACGAAGATCACCACTGCCAGCCCGGCCATCGCCGCCACGTTCATGACTCCGAGCGGTACGAGGACGACCATCAGTCCCGCGCAGCAGCCGACGCAGTAGCCGCCGTGGTGGAGGCCCACCCGCAGATCGCGGGCCGGCTGCCGGAACCCGGCGTAGCGCACCAACTGGCTCATGGGGTCGCGGCAGTGCCGCAGACAGACGTTCTTGAGAGGGCCCAGTTGGTAGAGGCCCGCCAGCAGGAAGGCCACCGCGCCGATCCAGCGTCCCGCCGTCGGATGATCGGCCACCAGGTCGCCGGTGAGGTCGAGAGCGACGAAGGCGAGCAGTCCGAACGCCGTCCACACCAGCAGATATCCGCCCACGAACTCCACGGTGTGCCCCGCCCGGCTCCACCCGGACGACCGGCGCCCGAGGCCCCGAACCCAGGTGAGGGCGACCGGCGCCATGGACGGCAGCATCATGGCCGCCATCATCGTCACCCAGAGCAACAGGAACAGGGGCAGTGCCAGACCCATGGTCCCGGGTTCGACGCCCATGTCCCGGGCCTGCCCGACGGTCAGCACCCATGCGGGCATGGCGATCAGAACGACCAGCGACCAGGCGACCGCGAGCTCCCGCGTCGGCAGCAACCCCCCGCCCGCTCCGGTCGGGGCGGGCGACCGGGCGGAGACGAGGACGGAACTCCGGACATGCCGCATCGATGCACTCCCTGCCTCCCCACCAGCACAGCACGCCCCTTGCCCCACCGCGACTCCGCGCCGTGCCCGAGTAAGCTACCGCTCGGTATTCGTCACGAGTCGCCTCGGATCGGCCACATGCGGCAGGGGGGAAGGGATACCCGGATGTCCGAGCTGGACTTCTACGCCCACGTCGCCACCCGCGGCGACGTGCTGGGCGTCGGCGTCGGCGCGCAGCCCGCCGACTGGGAGACCGCACTCGGCTCCGATTTCCTCGACGTGGCGGACGGGGGACTGCTGCGCCGGGACTACGGTCTCGTGGAGCTGTCGTTCCAGGAAGAGGACGGCACCTGGCCCTGCTACGGGGTGGGCGTGCAGGTGCACCGGCTGCGACGGGACACCGAGGGGTCCGTGCCGGCCGCGCTGCGCGGCGCGTACGGCCTGTTCGCACCCTCGGCCCGCTTCGAGGACCTGGCTTCCGCGATCATCGGGCTCGGCTGCACGATCGCACCCGAGCCGGACGAGGACGGCACGACCGGGGACATTCATCGCTACCGCGTGCCGGAGTCCGGCGTGCGGATCTTCGTCCGCGCGGACGAGGACGCCCCGGGGCAGACGGGTGAGGTGCGGAGCCTCAGCTTGTCTCCCGGGTGGTGGCGCGAGGAGAGCTGATCAGGCAACCTGCGCCGGCCCTTGCCATGGCACTCCGGCTCACGGTGAGGCGGAGTCCTCCTGAGCCGTGTGCGTCGGCTGCTCGCCGCCCCTGGCGGCGGGCACTTCCTGGCCACCGGCTTCGGACGTGGCGTCAGCCGCGGCGTTCACCGTGGCGGGCCGTCGTACGAGCAGGTGGCTCACCTCGTACGACATCTCGGTCGTGCCCTGCCGGGGCGCGGGGTGGTATCTCCCGGCACACACGGAGAGGTTGACGATGAGGTAGGCGTGCCATCTCCGAGCCCCACGCCGCCCGTCGGTGAAGACAAGCCTGTCGTTGAGCCACCTGTCGACCGAGCGGGTGCCGTACACGGTGCGCAGGTTCACCCAGGCACCCGGTCGGACCGCGCGAGACAGCGGACGGCCGGGGCCGGGTGCCGGAAGCGAGCCCGGTAAGGGTCCGGTCGGAGCGCTCACAGCCTCGCGGCATGGTCGGGAACGTAGGTCTGCAGATCACGTGGCGGTCGCTGGTAGCCGGTCGAGGGCGGTCGGTCCGGCAGCTCCAGCACCGGCGGGGGCACCTCGTGGTACGGCACGGATCCCAGCAGGTGGGCGATCATGTTCAGCCGGGCGCGGCGCTTGTCGTCGCTCTCGACGACGTACCACGGCGCCTCGGTGACGTCGGTGTGCACCAGCATCTCGTCCTTGGCGCGCGAGTACGCCTCCCAATGGGTGATCGACTCCAGGTCCATCGGTGAGAGCTTCCAGTGGCGCAGCGGGTCCTCCAGGCGCTTGCGGAAGCGCTCCTGCTGCTCGGTGTCGCTGACCGAGAACCAGTACTTGCGCAGCAGGATGCCGTCCTCCACGAGCATCCGCTCGAAGATCGGGCACTGCCGCAGGAAGAGCTGGTACTCCTCCTTGGTGCAGAACCCCATCACGTGCTCGACACCGGCCCGGTTGTACCAGGACCGGTCGAACAGGACGAGCTCCCCGGCGGCCGGCAGGTGCTCGACGTACCGCTGGAAGTACCACTGGGTGCGTTCGCGCTCGGTGGGCTTCGGCAGCGCGACGATCCGGGCGATGCGCGGGTTGAGGTGCTCGGTGACCCGTTTGATGGTCCCGCCCTTGCCGGCCGCGTCGCGCCCCTCGAACACGATGACCAGCCGGGCTCCCTCGGCCCGCACCCACTCCTGGAGCTTCACCAACTCCGTCTGCAGACGCAGCAGTTCCTTCTCGTAGACCTTGCGTGGCAGCTTCGCCGACTTGCTGTCCGTCATGCCGTCTCCCGCTCCGGGATTCCTCGGGACGCCGTGCAGGCACCGTACTGGCGTGCGGGCACGCCCGCACGACGGACGACCGCCGCACTCGCGGGTCGAGCCGGCCGCGGTCCTGAGCGGCGGCCTTCGAGTGGCCACCGCGGACGGAACCGAGGGAGGCTGGGAGCGAGGCGGCGGTTCCCCTGCCCCGGCTGCGTGCCACGGTCGTCACGAGGGCCGCCGTCCGACGGAGCGTGCGGCGAACGGGAGAGGGCCATGAAGGTCGGAGTGCTGACCGGCGGCGGTGACTGCCCCGGACTCAACGCCGTGATCCGCAGTGTCGTCCGCAAGGGCGTCCAGGAGTACGCGTTCGAATTCGTCGGCGTGCGCGACGGCTGGCTGGGTCTGCTCAAGAACGACGTCGTCCCCCTGGACATCGCCGGCGTGCGCGGGATCCTGCCCCGGGGCGGGACCATCCTCGGCTCCTCCCGCACGAACCCGTTCAAGCACGAGAACGGCCTGGAACGCGTACGTGACACCCTCGCCGCGCACGAGCTGGACGCGCTCGTCGTCATCGGCGGAGAGGACACCCTGGGGGCGGCCGTGGAACTCAGCCGACAGGGGATCAACCTGGTCGGCGTGCCGAAGACCATCGACAACGACGTCACCGGGACCGATTACACCTTCGGCTTCGACACCGCCGTCGGCATCGCGACCGAGGCCATCGACCGCCTCCACACCACCGCCGAATCCCACATGCGGGCCCTGGTCGTGGAAGTGATGGGGCGCCACTCCGGCTGGATCGCCCTGCACGCCGGCATC
This sequence comes from [Streptosporangium] indianense, assembly GCF_021474405.1. Classification (GTDB taxonomy): domain Bacteria; phylum Actinomycetota; class Actinomycetes; order Streptomycetales; family Streptomycetaceae; genus Streptomyces; species Streptomyces indiaensis. Next base: position 51,345 of record NZ_JAKEIO010000020.1, on the reverse strand, counting down.
GCGGGCGGCGCCAACGTGATCCTCATCCCCGAGCGGCCCTTCGACATCGAACAGGTCTGTGAACTGGTGAAGAGCCGGTTCCAGATCAACTACGCGCCGATCGTCGTCGTGGCCGAGGGAGCCGTCCCCAAGGAAGGGCAGATGATCGTCAAGGACCAGTCGCTGGACGAGTTCGGACACGTACGGCTGTCCGGCATCGGCGAATGGCTGGCCCAGGAGATCTCCGCACGCACCGAGAAGGACGCCCGCACCACCGTGCTCGGGCACATCCAGCGCGGTGGCACGCCGAGTGCCTTCGACCGATGGCTGGCCACCCGCTTCGGGCTGCACGCGATCGACGCCGTGAAGGACCGGGACTTCGGCTGCATGGTGGCCCTCGAGAGCACCCGCATCGTCCGCGTGCCGCTGGCGGACGCCACAGCGCGGAACAAGGTGGTGGATCCGTCGCTGTACGACGAGTTCGAGGTGTTCTTCGGCTGAGCCGTCATGCGCCGTGCGGAACGACCGCGACCGGACAGCGGGCATGGTGCAGCACGGCGTGCGCGACGGGACCCAGCCGGCCCTCGGGAGCCCGTGGGTCGGTGCGGCGCCCCACGACGAGCAGGTCCGCATCACGGGAGGCGTTCAGGAGCGCCTCCGCGGCATGGAGCAGCATGACATCGGTCGCCGCCCGCACGCCTGGATACTTCTCCCGCCACGGCCGCAGCGCGTCGGACAGCCCGAGAACCTCCTGGTCCTCCCAGGTGGCGCGGTCCTCCTCGGTCACCACGAACGTGCGGGGGGAGACGGATTCCGCGGGCAGGGCCCAGGCCTGCACCACGTACAGGCGTGCCGCGCGGGCTTCGGCGGTCCGGAAGGCGAAGTCCGCCGGTTCGCCGGCCGGCCGGTGGGCGTCGAAGCCCAGCACGATCTGGCCGGTGCCGCGCGGCGGGGACGTTCCGTCGTTGGAGGTGTCGGCCGGGGGAGGGACGAACACGACCGGGCACGGGGCCGCCGCCGCCATCCGCAGGGCGACCGAGCCCACCACCAGATCCCGGAAACCGCCTGTGCCGCGCGAGCCCACGACGAGCAGTTCGGCTGCGCGTGCCGCGCCGAGGAGAGCGAGGGCCGGGGGCTCGTCCGCCTGCTCGCCCTTCACGTCGAGGTCCGGATGGCGCGCGGTGAGACTCTCGACCGTCCGTTGCACCAGTCGGGCGCCCATCACGTGCAGGCGTTCCAGCGCCGGATCCGGAACGGTGGGCCCTGCGAGCTGCGGTGACACATGCAGCAGCCGCAGGGCGGTGCCGCGCAGCGCGGCCTCCCGCGCTGCCCACTCGGCGGCTGCCGCCGCGCACTCGGATCCGTCGATACCCGCGAGAACAGGGGGACGCATCCCGGCCTCCTTCGTCCGGCCCGCACCTCGAGGGCGCCGTCTCTCCTCGTCTCCACTGTTCCACGCCGGGACCGCTCCGGCGCCCGGGCGGACGAGGACGCGGACACCGTGCGTGAGGCCCCGGCGGGCCCCACGGCTCCGGTGCCACGGGACCGGTCAGTCGCCGACCGTTCCGGCGTCGATGCGCCGACCACGCGAGGAGTCCACCACGACGGGGACGCCGTCCGGGATCCGTCCCTCGAGCCGGTCGAGAAGGGACCCCACCGGCGGTAGTTCTCCCGGGGTGCGCACGTGGATGTACATCGTCCGGGCGTTCGCGTCGACACTCGTGACCTCCGCGCCGGGCTCGTCGGCGAGCCACTCCTGCGCCGCGTCCCTGGTGCGGCTGGTCCACGCGTTGAGCAGCAATGTGAGCGCGGTGTTGGCCGTCAGGGGCACGAGGACGACGACGAAGAGCAGGGCCATGGCCGCATACGCCCTGCGCGTGGGACGCCCGGCTGCGGTGTCGACCTGCGTGGCGTAACCGAGGGAGGCGAAGACGACCATGCCCGCGAAGACCAGGGCGAAGAGGTTCGACACGAACAGGGCCAGTGCGCCCAGCGCCGGCCACCCCGCCAGCTTCCCCAGGCACACCCCGACCACCACGAGGGGCGGTACGAGGGAGATGGCGATCGCGACTCCGGGCAGGACGGCGGCGACATCCCGCCGGGACAGCGCCACCGCGCCTGCCAAGCCGGTGGCCAGGGCTGCGATCAGGTCCATCAGCCCCGGCGACGTACGGGACGAGATCTGGCTGTCGGACAGCAGGTCGTAGTCACCGGGCAGAAACACCGACATGACCATCCCGACCGCGATCACCAAAAGGCACGCGAGGAGGACGATCAGGAGCGAACCGGTGCGACGGCGCTGCACCGAGCCGAGGGCGATGCCCATGATCGGCGTGGACAGCGGCGCGATGATCATGGCGCCGATCACGGTCGCCGTCGAGTCGGTGATCACTCCGCCGGCCGCGATGATCGACGACAACGTCAGCATGGTCCAGAAGGCCGAGCGCTTGGAGGCGGTGTCCCCGGACGACAGATCGAGATCCTGGGTCAGGTCGTCCAGCGAGCGGCGTTGGGAGACCGGCAGAACGTGCGCGCGAACCTTGCTGATCATGCCTCCAAACAATCACGCCCCGCCCGTTCCTCAGGCGCAGGACACGTGCACAGGGCATCGCGGCGCGGGGACGGCCTCACGAACCTCACCCGTCACGGGTGAGCACCCGGCGCGGGCCGCCCCCCATGATCGGAGGGGTAGCACGACTCGCTGTACGACGCGGAACCCGTACGAGGCGGAAGTGAGGAAGTGGACATGGCAACAGCCACCCATCATCGTTCGCGGGGGTCCGAAGCGGCCGCCGGAGGCCTGGTGACGTTCGCCGCCGTCCTGCTGTTCGTCGCAGGCATCCTGGACCTCTTCCGGGGCATCATGGCCATCGCCGACGACGACGTCTACGTCTCCACACCCAACTACATCTTCAAGTTCGACCTCACCAGCTGGGGCTGGATCCAGCTGGTCCTCGGCGTGGTCGCGATGGGCGTGAGCGCCGGGCTCTTCTCGCGCGCGCTGTGGGCCAGGGTGGTCGGCGTGGCCATTGCGGCACTGCTCATCGTCGCCAACTTCCTGTCCATCCCGTACTACCCGGTGTGGTCCCTCGTCCTGATCGCGCTGTACGCCTTCGTCATCTGGGCGCTGTGCGTCGTACGGGAGTGATGTGCGGACCACTGACGTGACCGTGCGGCTCCGCTTCGGCCTGGCTCTACTGCCGTGGGTCGGGGAACGACGGCCCCCACGTCTGTCGGGCGAGCGCGAGCACGTCAGCGGCGTGGGCGGGTTCCAGTGCTTCGATGGCTTCGGTCACACTGTCCTTGCCGATCGCCTTCATCCAGCCCCAGTAGCGTGGCTCGTCGGGTTCGATGAAACGGATCAGTTCGCCCCGCTGCTCGGGGTCGACCATGCGGAACGTGGCGAAACGCTCTTCGTCGGTCGCGCGTTCCAGCATGGGGAACAGGCTGCCGGGGTCCTTCGCGTTCAGCACATCGACCGCCCACGCGGTGTCGGCGCAGGCGAGCAGGAGCCTGAGGAGTCGGTCCGACCACACGCGGGCGGCCATCCGCACGTCCATCGTCCGCAGCAGTTCGAGTGCGTCGTCGTCGCTCAGCTCAGCCAGCAGCCGGCTGACCAGGTGCGGGGCCAGGAACGTCAGGATCGTGTTGCGCTTGGACGCCGTCATCCGGATCAGAAGACCGGCGGCGGTCGCCTGGGGCAGTTCGGTCATCCGGGCAGCCGCAGCGTCCTCGGCCATGTCCGACACCAGGGACAGGACCCTCTCCTCGTTCCACCGCGCCATGCACTCCGCGGCCAGGTCCGGCGTCATCACCACCAGGATCGTTCTGGTCTGCTCGTGCGGCATCAGGGCCATCCGCGCGGACGCCGGGCCCGCGCCCAGAGCGGTGAGAATCGCTGCGGCCCGGTGGGGGCCCAGCGCCGTGAGCCGCTCGGCGGACTGGACGAGGGGGAGGGAAGCGATCCGCGCGGCGAGGACACCGTCCGTCGCCTCCGCATCCACCTCGTCCGCCGCTTCCGCACCGCCGTCGCCCGGAGGGGCTGCCGTGACGTGAGGGGCTGACCGCACCGGGTCCGAGGAATGCATGTAGCGATCGGCGTACGCACGCTGCCAAGCCGCCCGCCACCGGCTGATCTCATGTGCGGGACATCCGCAGACCGACACGAACGCCAAGACGGTGCTCAGGGCGGGCAGATGCCTGCCGGACATGGCGTTGCTGATGGTGCTGCGGGGGAGGGACGTGCCACCTTCAGCCGCCCAGGCCTCCATCCGGCGGAGAGTGGGCGCACCTGCCGCGAGGCGTAACAGGCGTAATTGGTAACCGAGTTCGGATACGCTGGTGACGGTCTCCGGATCCGGTCGCAGGTCCGGCCGGGCGGCGCCTCCCGCAGCCGACGGTGAAGTCACGTCCCGCACCTTCCCATCCTGTCCGACGCCTGACTCATCGTGTCCCATGGTGTCCCATGTCCGAGGTCTTCGTGCGGAAGAGACGTCGTTCCCGGCGTCCAGCAACACGTCGGGTACTCCCCAGGAAAGGACTGTGATCCGGGGGCCGGGGACCCCGTATCGGTTCCTGACCAGCTCAGCCACTTCCCGGGAGGTCGGTACGACGCGCGAGGCCCGCCGCAGCGCCAGCCGAGCGACCAGTGCCCGGCCGGCGTGCCGGTCCGCCGCCCGCAGTTCGGAGCCCCACGGGGTGATCACGAGCGGCACCGCGGGGTGCGCCGGCAGCAGCAGGGAGAGTATGCCGTGCGTGCCGAGCGAGTGGACGTGGATGACATCCGGCTGCGTCCGGCGCACCTCGTGGCGCAGCCAGTGCCCCGCGCGCACCAGCCGCAACGGCAGGCACGCGCCCGTGGAGGCCGACGAGGCATGCCAGCCATCGGGCCCCACCTCCGGCTGATGCCAGCTGCAGACGGTTACCTCATGACCCCGCATGGCCAGATCGCCCGCCCAGCGCCGGGTGTGCGCCGACGTGGCCGACGCGAGCAGGACGACGCGCAGCGGCACGTCCGGCGCGTCACACGTGACCAGCCGTCGCGGGACCTGGTCATGATCGGTCACGGCGCTCCTTGAGGACGAACCGGCCCTTGCCCGCCGCAGCCCGCAGCCGCCTGGCCGGACTGTGGGTGTAGCGGTCCCAGGCGTGAGCCACCGTCAGCCACCGCGGGTCGGCGAGTACGCGTCCGGCCGCGGTCAGCAACGCGACGTGCAGGCAGTGGTACGCGAAACTGGCGGGCGCGGTGTGCCGGAGGTCGTACCTGGTCCAGTACCCCAGGTCAAAGGCGGTCAGCGAGTCGCGGAGCCGGGACGCCACGCGTTCGTGGGCGGTCCCGTTCTGATGCCGACTCAGCTCACAGAGACCGAAGAGGGCGAAAACCGCACCGTTGAGAATGTGACTGACAGGCTCCGACGGGCACTCCTCGGGGAAGGGTCGCCCCAGTTGGTCGTAGTGCGAGCAACCGCCTGCCTCCAGCGGCCGCAGCATCAATTCCACCGCGCCCTCGCTCGCATCGAGAAAGGACCGCTCGCCGGTCGTGGCGTATGCACGCAGCATCACGGACACCGCCAGGCCCTGGGCCATGGCCGAGTACCAGCCCGGGCGCACCCCGTACCGGGGCACTGGTACCGGATAGCGCCAGCCGCCGTTGCCGTCCTGGCTGGCGCGCAGCCATCCAGCCTGACACAGCAAGGCCTGCACACCCGGCGGCCGTTCGGCCGCAGTGACTCCGCTTGGGCCTGCGGCGATCGCGCCGGTGTGCTGTGCGAGCGCATACAGACTGACCGAGACCGGGTTCCGGTAGGTCTCGCCGGTCGCCGCACGGGTCACCACGACGCGCTCGTGATCGAGTGTGCTCCCGGCCGTCATCGGCCGCAGATCCAGCGGGTACCTGCCCGGCTGGTCGATCGTCAGGTTCTCACCCGACGGGGTCGTCACATCGACCGGGAAGCTCGGCCGCCGCAGATCGCGCACCGCTTTCCCTGCCATGGCGACCAGCGCCGTTGCGGCCCGCGTCCTGTCGTCCCTCACGCCGGAGCCTCCCTGCGGAGCAGTCTGCGACGTCCTCGCGAAGCCAGTGCCTGGTGGTACAGCTCGTTCACCTGGCTGACGGTCTCGTCGATGTCGAACCGGCGCAGGGCGAGTTCACGACCCCGGCAGGCCATGCGCAGACGCGCTGCGGGATCGGCGAGCAGCGCATTCACGGCCTGTGCCAGTGCCGGGGGATCGGCAGGCGGGACCAACAGGCCGGTGCGGCCGTGCTGGACGGTGTCCGGCAGGCCACCGACATCGGTCGCCACCACGCCCTTCCGCATGAGCAACGCCTCCACCACCGCGTAGCAGGCGGACTCCTCCATGGACGGGTTCACCAGGACGTCGAGCCCGGCCATGACCGCGCTGATGTCGGACCGGAAGCCGGTGAACCGGATCCGGTCGGCGACGCCGAGCCGGGCGGCACGACGTTCCAGCTCCCGCCGGTACTCCCCGTCACCGACCAACTCGTCACCGATCACGAAGAACCTGGCGCCGGGATGCTGACGGATAATCAGGGGGACAGCGTCGATGAGGACTTCGTGGCCCTTGACGCCGACCTGGCGGAACTCCCGCAATTTGCTCGGATACATGTAGGCGACCATGCCGACGGCCGGCGTGTCGTCGGTGAGGCCGAATTCGCGGCGGAACGCGTCCGGTGAGGTTGCCGGATCGAACCGGTGGACGTCGCACCCGTAGTAGCTGACCGCGACCGACCGCGCGCCCATGGCCTGGTAGCGGTGCGCGATGGCCCGGCACGACCCGATCACGAGATCGTCCCGGCGCAGCGAAAGCCGTTCCAGGATCCGGAAGGGCGCGATCCGTAGATGCACGAGGCCGGGAACCTGTGACACGACCAGTGCCGGCCGGTAGGCGAACGACACCATGCGGGCCACGAGCTTCGCGATGATCAGATGCGAATGGATGACGTCCGGCTTGTAGTCCCTGACGAACCTCAGCAGCCGCCAATGCCCAGCCGCCAGACCTGGCAACTGTCCCATCCGGTGAGGCACTCCGAACGGAATGATCTCCACCCGGACGCCGGGTACCTCCCGCAGCCTGTCGGCGAGCGGGCCCTCTCTGGGCAGCACCGCGCACACGTCGTTGCCCAACTCGGCAAGGCCCCGCACCTGGTCGTGGAACCAGCTTCCGCCGACGGCGACCGAGGTGATCTGCAGGACGCGCAGCGGCCGCGGCTCCCCGATCACGGACGCGCTCATCGTGCCACCGCTACCGGTCGGTCGGCCGGAGCCGGCTTCGTGGCCAGGACGATCAGCATCAGACCGGCCAGCAGGGGTGGGACCAGCAGGACCTCTCCGAACAGCGAGCAGACCCCGGCACCGACCATGGCAAGCAGTGCCGCCTCACCCGCGGGGTCACCGGTTCGAGTCGCGCGCCACGCCCGGCGGAGGCCGAACACGACGAGCGAGCCGATCCCGAGCGTGCCCACCAGGCCGGTCTGCGAGAGGACTGTCAGGTAGGTGTTGTGAGCGAAGTGCAAGAGCGGGAACTGGAGGAGCATGACCTCGTAATCACCTGTGGCTTGGTAGTAGGCGGGCAACTGGTGAGCGAAGTTCAGATATCCGACACCCAAAGCCGGGTGCGCCTCGAACATCCGCAGCGCGCTGCTCCACAGATCGAGCCGAACTGCGGAGTTCACGTCCGGCGCGCCGCCGAGGATCGAGTCGAACCGAGCCGCGATCGCGGCGGGCAGCAGCGGGAGGAGACAGGCCGCACCGACGCTCGTGGCGAGGACACCGCGCAGCGATCTCCGGGCGGCGTAGAGCACGATCACGGCGATCCCCGCCAGATAGGCCGCGCGGCTCAGCGAGTACGCAACTCCCAGGGCGAGCACGACGACCCCCGCGCCGGTGGCCAGCCGCAGCAGCCGCCCCCGCACGGTCGGATAGCGCCTGAGCAGAACCGCTGCCGCCATGACGAACAGGGCACCCGCGGCGTTGTGGTTGGCCGCGCCCTCCTGGGTGATGGCCAGTACAGCGGTGTCGGCAGCGGCGAGACTCGACTTCGCCGCGAAGACGGAGCCGATCCGAACGATGTCGACCAGCGCCACGACCACGCTGCCGCCACAGAACACCAGGAGCGCCCGGTCGAGGGCCCGTCCGGGTTCGGCGACCAACGGCAGCAGCATCAGCGGCGCGCACATCAGCAGTAGGTACTGCCATTTGTCCGCAGCCATGGGGTCGGCGTCGCCGATCAGGACGCTGGTGGTCACCATGTAACCGACGGTGCCGACGGTGATCAGGACGCTGAGGGGCTTCGGCCTCGCGATCCCCAGGCCGGCGATGACACGGCCCAGCAGGCAGACGAGCATGAGAGCGACCAGCACGCTCGGGGTGATCAGCCAGTTGCCGAGGTCGGACTGTGAGAGCGGGATGGCCGCCCCGAGGACACACAGACCCACCTCGGGGATCAGGGCCAGCACAACGACCACGAGCATGGCGGCGCCGGCCGCGCCGGCGGCACTGAGGGCAGGGCTGAACACCGTCGCGAGGCAGCCGACGCCCGTCACGGTCAGGAGTCCCGCCCGGATCATGAGCGCCCTGTCGGCCAGGACGGGCTTCCCCAGCCTTGAGCACGCGGCCCGCCAGAGGTCGCCGACCGCCTTGACCGACAGCCGCCCGGCCGGGACGCGCGCCGGTGCCTCGTCGCCGGTGTACTCGGCCCGATGACGCCGGCGGGCGCGGACGGCCCGGCGTACTCCAAGGACGAGCAGCACCGCGAAAACCAGGTATCCGGCCGAGTCGGCGGCGCCGGCACCGACGGCGCCATGATGGGGGGTCAGGGCCACGAGAAGCGCGATGTTGACCACCGCACCGATCACCGTGCCCGTGATCACCGGCCGGAGCAAGCCGGCGGCCGCCAGGTAGGGCTGGACCGAGCGGGCCGCGCTGAACAGCACCAGGCCGGGGAGCATCGCCCAGATCACGGGCACGGCACCGGAGTACGGCTGCCCGTAGACCGCTGGGATCAGGAGGGGCGCAGCAGCCGCCGCCACCACGGCCGTCGTAGCGGCGGCAACGAACACGGTCCTGGCGATTTTGGCAGCTGCCCGCGCATCGACGGCACCCGACGTCACGGCGGGGAACATCACCAGCGCGACCGTCGTCGACAGCAGCAACAGCCCCTCCGCCAGGGGCAGCGCCACCGCGTAGACGGCCACGGCCGTCGCCCCGGCGAGCGTCTGGATCACCGGCACGTCCAGTCGAAGCATCCCGTAGTGGATGAGGTTCGGGAGGTACGACCTGAGGGCGAAGCTGCCGAAGGTACGGGCAGCGACCGGTTCACCGTCGGCGTGGACGCGGGTGGTGGACGCGATCAGCAGCATCGTGGCGCAGACCAGCTGGCCGGCCAGCACCGACAGGAAGCAGCTGGTAGGGGTCAGTGATCCGGCAGCGGACAGGCCGCAGACACCGAGGAGGTAACCGGCCGCGGGGACGGTGCTGAGCAGGTTGTACATCGCGACCCTGCCACGCCCGAGCTCCGCCATGCCGAGCAGCGTGGTCAGCAAGCTCACCGGACACATGGCGGCTACGAGCAACGCAAGCCAGTACGGCACGCCGAGCAGCACGGGCGGCCAGAGATGAGCGAGCAGCAGCCACAGCCCCGCCAGAGCGGAACCCGAAATCATGGAAAAGACCAGGCTCCACCGCACGATCTGCCGGAATGCGGTGTGCGAAGTCCCTGCGAACCGGGCGTTGGCGTTGTCCACACCCAGGACCGTGACGATGCTCAGGACGGAGGGAACCGAGATCATGACCGCGAACGTGGCCCTGCCTTCCACCCCGAGGGCCCGCGCGGCGATGACGCCCGCCGCGAAGCTCATCCCCGTGGCCAGCAGTCGCGTCGCCAGTGTTCCCCCGATCGCCGCCGGACTCACTCCCGGCAGCCGGACTCGGAGACTTTTCGTGATCGACAGCACCAGGGAACGGCCTCCGGAGTCGCGAATCGGATCGGTGCTGCTGGGAGCAGCGGATGTTCTCGCCGCCTCGGCATGCAGGCACAATGTAGCGGCACGAGTAGCAGAAAGTAGCGACACGAGCACTACGGGTAGTAGGTTTCTGTTCGCCGGGCCGCCTACCGCCGCCTCGGCCCGACGCCGGAAGCAGGCCCATTCGGGCGCGGACGACCGGTAGGACAGGGGAACGCAGCTGTGAAAGTGCTGAGCGTGGTCGGCGCACGTCCGCAGTTCGTCAAGCCGCCGCCGATCGCGTGGCATCTCACACGCCGCGGCGACGCGCACCTGATCGTGCACACCGTTCAGGGCTGGCTTCTGACTCACCGCGGCGATTGCCGCCTGCCCATGGCCCGTTCGGCGGGCGGTACTTCCACGGCGTTGCCGTGTGCGCACCCGCCGCCACCCGCCGGTGACCAGGAGACCACCGTCTGGGTCAGCGGCGTACCGGCGACGCGGGTTCACGAGGCGATTGCGCAGCATGCCGTCGGGTGCGGCAGGACGGCTCCGACGGAGGTGGGGGCGTGAGGATCTGGATCTTCAACCACTACGCGGCGCCACCGGACTGTGCCGCCGGCACCCGGCACTACGAGCTGGGCCGAGTGCTCGCGGCCAAAGGGCACGACGTCACCGTATTCGCCAGCAGCTTCAGCCATTTCAGCAGGCGCGAGGAGCGGCTGGCCCCCGGCGAGAAGGCGGCCACCCGGACGATCGACGGCGTGCGCTTCGTCTGGGTCCGCACGCTGCCCTACACCGGCAACGGATACCGCCGCGTGCTGAACATGGCCACCTATGCCGCCCGGGTGCTCTCGACGCAGCGCGGCCTGGACCGGCCTGACGTGATCGTCGGCTCATCGGTGCACCTGGCCGCGGTGCTCGCCGCCTGGCTGGCGGCCCGGGGCCGCCGCGCCCGCTTCGTCATGGAGGTGCGCGACCTGTGGCCGCAGACACTGATCGACATGGGTGCGCTGCGCGCGAAGGGGCTGCCTGCCCGGGTGCTGCGGCTGGTCGAGTCCTTCTGCTGTCGGCGTGCGTCCGCCTTGATCTGCCTGCTGCCCGGTGCCGCCGGTTACCTGGAAGGCCGCGGCGTCCCGGCCAACAAGATCCACTACGTGCCCAACGGGATCGCCGATTTCCCCCGGCCGGTCCAACCGGGGCAGCCGGACGCCCCGGACGTCGCGGACCCCGGGAACCAGGCCGCCGACCTGATCGACCGGATCAGACGCATGCGCAAGGACGGCTGTCTCGTCGCCGGCTACATCGGCTCGCACGGACCGGCCAACGGGGTGGCGACCATTGTCTCGGCTGCGGCGCAGTTGCGAGCGGCCGGTCATGCGCGGGTCGCTGTCGTCATGGTCGGCGACGGCCCGGAGAAGGCCGCGTGCCAGCGGCTCGCTCACCAGCACGGCCTGGACAACGTGCTGTTCTGGCCGCCGGTGCCGAAGCAGGCCGTGCCGGCCGTGCTGGCCGAGCTGGATGTGACGCTGTTCTGCCTGCGCGATGTCGCGGTCTTCAAGTACGGCCTGAGCAGCAACAAGCTCTTCGACTACCTGGCGTCCGGCAAGCCGGTGCTGTTCGCGAGCAACGCACCCGGAGGCCCGGTGCGCGAGTCCGGCGGCGGCGTGTGCGTACCCGCCGAGTCACCGGCGGACATGGCGGGCGCGCTGGCCCGGCTGGCCGTGATGAGCCAGACCGAACGGGAGCGGATGGGCGAGCGCGGCCGCCGCTGGGTCTACCGGCATCACGGCATGACCGCTCTGGCGGGCGCATTCCTCGCGGCGGTCTCGGAGCCGGCGCCGCACAGGGACCCGGTGACGGAGGCGGGGCTGTGACGTTGCACATCGTGGGCGCAGGCGGTTTCGGCAGGGAGACGCTGGACGCGGTGCGGGCGACGGCCGCGGCGCCCGAGGTGGTCTTCGTGGACGAGCACCCGGCAGCCACTACGGTGGACGGCTGTCCGGTGCTGCTGCCCGGGCAGTTGGCCGCCTCCGACGGGCAGCGGAACGAGTTCGTGGTCGCCATCGCCGACGCCGACGCACGCCGCAGGCTTGCCCGGGCGTTCGAGGACCGCGGCCTGCGAGCGGCGACAGTGATCGACCCGCGTGCGGTTGTCTCCCCCGGCGCCAGGATCGGGCCCGGCTGCGTGGTGCTGGGTCAGGCGTTCATCTCCACCGGGGCCGTCACCGGCGCACACGTCCAGGTCAACTACCAGACCAGCATCGGTCATGACACGGTGCTCGAGGATTTCGTGACCATCCTGCCGGGGGCCAACATCGCCGGCAACGTGACCATCGGTGCCGGGTCCACGGTGGGCAGTAACGCGGCCGTGCTGCAGGGCCGACGGATCGGGCCGTCCGTCATGGTCGGCGCCGCTTCTCTGGTGACCCGGGACGTCGCCGCCGGTCAGCTGGTCGTCGGCGTCCCCGCCAGGGCGCGGGAATCCTGACCCTGGTCTGCTCACGGGATCCCGCGCACCGGACGTCGGCCCAGCTGCCCCGCGGACGTCCACGGCCGGCGCGCGCTATTGCCTCCGGGTACCAGCACGGGCCGACCGGGGCCGTGGCGCCGCCGGTCGGCTCCGGATCGTGGAGCTTGAAGGAAGGTACACCGGGCAGCGCGGCCAGGGCCTGGGCGCGGTTTCCGGCCCAGCGCGCCCAGGCCGCGAACGCCCGCATGATCCGTGGTCAGCGGACATCAGCCGGCGTCGGCTGATCCGTGGCATTCGGCGACGCGGTTGCCCGGCCGACGGCGAGCGTCACGGCGTCGGCGATCTCGGCCACCTCGGCCTCGGTCAGCCGGTGGTGCACAGGGAGCGAGAGCATCGCCTGGGCGACATCCTCCGTCACCGGCAGTTCCGCGGCGTCCCTCGTGTCGTCGTCCCGCCGGGCGAAGAGTGGCTGGCGGTGCACCGGCGGGAAGTAGATCCGTGCCTCGACGCCCTGGTCCAACAGGTCGGCGAGCACTCGGTCACGGATGCCGGGCAGCAGACAGGTGTACAGCGCCCAGGTGCCCCGGACGCTCGGTACCTGATGGGGTGTCGTCAGGCCGGGCAGGCTGGCCAGCCGCTGCGTCAGTGCTTCCGCGATCCACTGTTTGCGCCGCAGGATGCCGTCCAGCTTGCCCAGCTGAACCCGGCCGATTGCGGCCTGCATTTCGGTCAACCGCCAGTTGTAGCCCAGGCTTTCATGGTGGTACAGCCCGGTCTGACCGTGGTTGCGGAGCAGCTTCAGCCGCTCTGCGACGTCGGGATCATTGGTCAGGACAACGCCGCCCTCGCCGGTAGTGATGTTCTTGGCAGGGGTGAAACTGAACATGGCGGAGCGGCCGAAGGTGCCGACCGGTCTGCCGCGGTACTCGGCGCCGGCCGCCTGCGCGGCGTCCTCCAGCAACGGCACACCGGCCGCGCCGCACACCCGCGCGAGCCCGTCGAGGTCACCGGGCTGCCCGGCGTAGTGCACGGTCATGACCGCCCGCGTGGCCGGCGTGATCCGGGCCGCGACTGATGCCGGGTCGAGGTTGAACGTCCGGGGGTCGATGTCGGCGAAGACCGGTGTGGCCCCGACGTGGCACACCGATGTCGCGGTGGCGACGAAGGTCACTGACGGGACGATCACCTCGTCGCCGGGGCCGATGCCCTCCGCGAGCAACATGGCGTGCAGCGCGGACGTCCCCGTGCAGAACGTCACACCGAACGCCGCCTGGTGCCGGTCGGCGAACTCCTGTCCGAAGGCTTCGTTCTCGGGGCCGTTGGTGAGAACGCCGCTGCGCAGGACCCTGCCTACCGCCGCCGCCTCCTCCTCACCGAGATGGGGACTGGCAAGCCGGATCCGGGCGTTGCTGTCAGGCATCCGAGAGCATCCTTTCTGAACTGCGGGCGATCGGATCCTGGTCGTGGCTTGCGGTGGCGCCGCCCCCGGACAGGACCGTCCAGACGGTGAGGAACAAGATGGCCAGGTCGAGCTTGAGGCTCTGGCGGAGGACGTAGCGCAGATCCCACTCGATGCGCTCGGGCCAGCTCAGCCGCTGCCGCCCGTGCACCTGCGCCAAGCCGGTCAGGCCGGGGGTGGCCAGCAGCCGAAGCTGCTGACGGTCCGTGTACCGGCGTACCTGGTAGGGCAGTGTCGGCCGAGGCCCGACCAGGCTCATCTGTCCACGCAGCACATTGACCAGCTGGGGTAGCTCGTCAAGTGACGTGCGGCGAAGTACCCGGCCCACCGCGGTTACCCGAGCGGTATCGGCGTCACCCGGTTTCTCCTGGCCGACGGGGTCATTGCGCATCGTGCGCAGTTTCAGCAGGACGAACAGGCGGCCGTCGCGGCCGACCCGCTGCTGCCGGAACAGGACGGGCCTGCCGTGCGCGATCAGGTGGGCCAGCGCGGCGATCGCGCAGAGCAGTGCTGTCGGCACGATGATCAGGCTGACGATGACCAGGTCCAGCAGGCGCTTGCCGCGGTACGACGTGTGCTGAGGCATCTGGTTGTCGAGCGGGGCATCGCCGGGCGTTGCGGTGGGCGCCTCCACGATCACCGCGTCCGCCGGGTTCCCCTCAGGCAGGGGTGGGGCGCTCATGTGCTGGTCTCCGCTTTCTCGGGCTGGCCGGGCAGCACCGACTGGCCGGTCGTCTGCTCGGGGCCGGGCGCGACGGCGAGGCGCGCCAGGACGGCGCGAACCGCATCGGGGTCGGTGAGGTGGCTGATGGCGGTGATCTCAGCGGCGTCCAGAGCGGGCACCGGCACCTGCCTGACCAGCGGATGCCTCGGCCGGTGATCCGGCTCTCCCTTGCCCAGCAGATCCTCGGTCAGTTTTTCGCCGGGCCGCAGCCCGGTGAAGACGATCTCGACGTGCCGCGATGCCGTGTCGGCCATTCGACGGGCGAGGTCGACGATGCGGACCTGGTCTCCCATGTCGAGGACCAGGACCTCACCGCTGTCTCCGACGGCCACGGCCTGCAGCACGAGCTGGACGGCTTCAGTGGCCGTCATGAAGTAGCGAGCGACCTGCGGGTGTGTCACGGTGACGGGGCCGCCGGCAGCGATCTGCGCGGACAGCGAGCCCAGCAGCGAGCCTCGGCTGCCCAGGACATTGCCGAACCTGACGGACACCCAGGTGCCCGGGAATGCGGCGGCCATGTGGGCGGTGAGCCGCTCGGTGATCCGCTTGGAGGTGCCGAGGACGCTCACCGGGTCGGCCGCCTTGTCCGTGGAGACGTTCACGAACGACTGCACGCCACAGTCCGCAGCCGCTTGCAGGACGTTCAGCGTGCCGCTCACGTTCGTCTTCAGCGCCTCGGCCGGATACCGCTCGAGCAGCGGCAAATGCTTCACCGCTGCCGTGTGGAACACGATCTCGGGCCGGGTCTGCGCGAAGACCTCGCGGACGCGGTAGGCATCTGTGATGTCGGCGAGTACGACCTCGTCGGAATCGAGCAGCGCACGGCCGTGCAGCGCGAGCTGGATCGCGTGCAGAGCTGACTCGTCCCGGTCGAGCATGACCAGCGACGCGGGACCCAGCCGGTGCAGCTGGCGGCACAGCTCCGAACCGATGGAGCCGCCTGCACCCGTGACGAGGATGCGACGTCCGGCGAATTGCCCGGCAGCCGCTTCGAGGTCCAGCCGGATCGGAGCACGTCCCAGCAGGTGAGTGATCCGTGGGTCGCGGACGTCGTCAATCCGCAACGGTCCGGCGACCAGTTCCTCAACGCGCGGAATCACCTTGGTGACCAGGCCGATCGACTCGGCCTGTGTGATCAGCTGGCTGATCACTTGGCCGTCCCGGCACCCGCCGGCGATCGCGATCACCATGACTGTCGCCCCGGTCTCCGCGGCGACCTCCGCGAGCCGGTCCCGTCCGCCGCGCACCCGGATGCCGCAGATCCGCAGTCGGCGCTTGCCGGGATCGTCATCCAGCAGGGCAACGGGGCGGTACCGCGCGCCAGGCTGGCCGGCCAGCCGCTGCACCAGTTGCGTTCCGGCGCTGCCCGCACCGAACACGATCACCTTGACGGCGGTAGGCGCGGGCCGTCTGGGTCGGCGCCGGATGGCCGCGACCGCGGCCCTGGCGGTGATCATGGCGAGCACGCCGACCAGGGCGGCGAAGCCGAGCACGGCCGGCCTGCCGCCCACCAGGAGAAGTCCCGCCTGGCAGACGCCCTCCAAGAGGAGTCCCGTCAGCCCGGCGGAGACCAGAACCGCGCTCAGCTCGGCGCCGGTCTGTGCCTGATAACGCCCCGAGTAGAGCCCGCATGTGGCCCCGGCCAGCACCGCTGCTGTCCAGGTGACGGCACAGACGATGACCAGGTCGCCGGGTCCGAACAGCAGATCGGCAGCGCTGCTGGTGGCCAGCCCGGCCATCAGCAGGCCGCACGTCCAGGCGACAGCGTCTATGGCGGCTTGCAGCGCCGGCCGGCGAAACCGGGCAACCATGCCGGGCCAGCCACCCGGCCGGGCACGGATTTCCGGTGCGGTGTGGATGACCGCAGGATGAACCGCTGTCAGCTTGTCGTTGCTCGCGCAATCCCCACGCAAGGTGAACCCCGATCAGCAGGATGTGTGAGTTGCCGAAGATCTATTTCGGCACTTTGCCGACGGCATGTCCACGGACGCCGCGCATCCTTCCGGGTGGTGAGAAGGTTTCTTTTGTCGCGCGCTCTGTGAGTACGATTTCGTGCCCGGCTGGGCGCGCGATAACTTGGGGAGCGGACACCGGCGCCTGTATTCACTCAGACGGTCCGATTAATTCGCGCACGGCTGGATGTGTACTTTGGTGGTCTGCGGCCGGGCCAACGGCTGCACGGGCACCACGGGGGGCCGGTCCGAGACCGGCTCCAGCAGACGAATCACCACTTCTCTCGTCTGACCGGGCAGGAGTTCCACCTGTGCCCCGAGGACCGGGTGACCGCGCTCCTCGGTCGACGACAACAGAAGTCGCCGCCCGTCCAGCGTCCCACCGGTGAACCGCGCACCGGAACTGGCGTACAGCGAAAGCCAGACGCTGGTCGACCCCAGGGGATTGGAGCCGTGGGGATCGTCCGAGCGGAGAGTGACGAGGGCGGGCAGGCCCGCGACGGGGGCGGCATTCTTCAGCCTGATGCGCACTACGCTGGAACGAGTGCCGTCCTGACAAGGACCAAGCTCGTAGGACAGCGACCGCTGCAGATAGTAGTCCATCTTGTTGCCCGCGGAATTGTTGACCACGAGATAGGCGAACGGCCCTCTTCTCTCGGGGATCTCGCCTGCCAGTCCGCTTCGTCTGAGTGCCGACTCGGTTGAGGGGTCCGCGCTCCACACACGAATGCGGCCGTCCTCGACGTTCTGCCGCAGCGCGTGCACAAGGGGCATCGCCTCAGGACGGTGCAGCAAGGCGGCAGCGACTGACTGTGCGACTTGCACCAGGAAACGCTTGCGTTCGACGTTGCTGTACGAGGCGTAGAGCGTGCTCTCGGTGAACTCTACGGTGTTCTCCGCTGTCAGCTGCTTTCCGTCCGGAAGCCGGACAGGCCCCGTGGCTTTGATGATGCGGGCGAGTCCCGCTGGGTCGGTCGCGATGGCACCGTCGAGACGCTGCCCCGTGTGTCGCTGCCACAGGCCCACCCAGATCTGCGCCGCATAGGGAAAGTGGGCGGACAGGTTGGAATTGGCCAGCCCCTGGGCACTCTCAGCGGCTCCGTACCTGTGGTCGAACGCGGGCCCGAAGTCTGCCACGGGGGTGCTGGTGCGTGGCAGCGTGTCATCCGATGCGAAGCCGTGCAAAGTGATCCGCCCACGGTCGGCGGTCAACATGCCGAAGGTGCCTACGAGCCCACCCGTGCCCCGGGCCTCGGCATTGTTCTGAAACGCCAGAAAGTAGGTGCGTGGCCCCGAGGCCCCCAGCACAGGCCCCAGCAACCGCGCCGTCGACTCCGCCTCGACGACCGCGTCGGAAAGGCGCGTCACTCGGTCGGACACTCGCTGCCGTGCCACGTCGAGGCGGGTGACCACAGTCGAGCCGGGCAGACCCCGCAAATGGGTCTCGATTCCGGTCAGCTCACGGCGCACGTTTCCCAGCAGGTCGGTGGCATCTGCAAGCTGAGCGAGGTCGACTCGACCGCGGTGCACGAGCCGGCCGGACGCGAGCATCCGATGAAGCCGCACCGCCTCCGGCAGCACCCCGGTGGCCATGTCGTCGGCGGCGACACTCAACCCCCGGGCGGAACGGAGCGGTGGGCCCATCAGCGGGAGGCGCTCGGCGATGCCCCACACCGGTGTGGAAGCCGCGCTGCGGGCGGCCGCTGCGTGTTCCCGGATATGGTCCAGCGCTTCGGCCGAGGGCCGGCGATGACGGTCCATCTCCGTTTGCAGACGGTCAGTCGCCACCTCGGCCGCAGCAAGATTGCTCTGGACCGTGCGAACTTCCCACATCAGGAAACCGGCCGACGCGGCGGACAGCAGACCGACGACTCCGGCAATCCAAAGGAGAACTCGGCGGCGCCGTACCATCCCGGCCGCGTATGCCCACGCACTCTCAACAACGTGCTTCAGACTGCGCGTAGGGTCCTTCCCTGCCTTCATTGCCCGCCCATGAATCGAAGAGTGCACCGGAATCAAGCATCTGGATTAAATCAGCAACGACAGTCACCAAGAAGCGACGCAAACCTCAGGGCGTCAGGTGGCGGGGAACTGGGTCCGAACGGCCTAATACTCCAACCGTGGACCTGATCTCACCGGATTAGGACCGAAGAACGTACCCGGAGCAGCCCGCGCTCGTTGCTCAGCACATGAACCAAAGCGGGAAAGCGGCGTTTCCGCAGATCCGGATCGCACCCGGTGCGCAGGTCGACGATACGGCCGTGCTGAGCCCCGGTACCACCGTGTGGGAACTCGCCCAGATTCGCGAGGGAGCCGTGCTCGGCTCTGACTGCGTCGTGGGCCGTGGTGTCTACGTGGGCCCCCGGGTGAAGATCGGCCGTCGGGTGAAGCTGCAGAACTATGCACTGGTGTATGAGCCGGCCGAGCTGGCCGACGGCGTTTTCGTCGGGCCTGCGGTCGTCCTCACGAACGACCACCATCCTCGCGCGGTCGACGCGGACGGGCGGCCGAAGCGCGCCGGTGACTGGGACGCGGTCGGCGTCCGGGTCGCCGAGGGAGCGTCACTCGGCGCACGATCAGTGTGCGTGGCTCCGGTCAGCATCGGCCGCTGGGCGATGGTCGCCGCCGGCGCTGTCGTGACCCGGGACGTGCCTGATTTCGCCCTCGTCGCCGGAGTCCCTGCTCGTCGGATCGGATGGGTGGGACAAGCCGGCGAGCGTCTTCGCGCGCTGCCGGACCGGATGGGTGTCTGGGCATGCCCACGGAACGGAGCGCTCTACGCGGAACAGGACGGCATGCTGACCGAGCTTTCAACCCCGTACCGAGAAGAGCCGAACCCATGAAGGTCATGAGTGTCGTCGGGGCGCGCCCCCAATTCGTCAAGCTCGCCGCGGTCGCCGCAGCGTTCGGCGATACGGATTACGACCACGTGATTGTCCACACCGGTCAGCATTACGACGCCGATCTGTCCGACGTCTTCTTCTCCGGTCTGTGCATCCCGGAGCCCGATGTGCACCTGGGTGTGGGCTCCGGAACCCACGGAGTGCAGACCGGCACCATCCTGGCAGCCCTTGATCCCGTCATCGCCGCAGCACGGCCCGACTGGGTGCTGGTCTACGGAGACACCAACTCGACTCTTGCCGGGGCCCTGTCCGCGGCCAAACAGCACACCCCCGTCGCCCACCTGGAAGCGGGGCTGCGCTCCTTCAACCGGCGCATGCCCGAGGAGCACAACCGCGTCCTCACCGACCACGCCGCCGATCTGCTGCTCGCACCCACCGAGGAGTCGGTACGCCACCTGGCGGCCGAGGGTCTGGCCGAACGGGTGGTCCTGACCGGGGATGTCATGGTCGATGTGTGCCTGCGTGTCAGGGACACGGTCCTGAACGGTGAGGCCTGCGCCCCGGCGCTTCCGGTCTCCCTCGACGCCCAGGAGCCCTACCTGTTCGCCACCTTGCACCGGGCCGAGAACACGGACGATCCCGAACGCCTCGCCGCCCTCGTGGACGCCCTGGCCGGTCTGCCGGTGCCGGTCGTCCTGGCCGCCCATCCGCGGCTGCTCGCGCGGACAGAGGACTTCGGCATCAAGCTGATCCACGGCTCCCTCCATGTCAGCCGTCCCTTGCCGTACGCGGAGCTGATCGCCACGATCCTCGGCTCGTGCGGCGTGATCACCGACTCGGGAGGACTCCAGAAGGAGACGTTCCTGCTGGAGCGTGTCTGCACGACGATCCGCACGGAGACGGAGTGGCCGGAAACGCTCCGGGGCGGCTGGAACACGCTCGTGCCGAACCCGGGTGAACTGAGCCCCCAGGCATGGTCGGACACCGTCCTGCGGCCCGCCTCCCGCGCCTCACGCGACATGCCGTACGGCGACGGCCGAGCGGCAGGCCGCGTGGTGCGGGCGCTGGAGGATCACGCGGGGGGACTTCATGCCCGCTGAGCCGCCGGTGACGTGGCACCGAGCACGATGACCTCGGCACCGGCCCAACGGTCCCGGTCAAGGATCCGCCGTCCGTCGACCACGACGCGCACCTGAGGGAACTGGTCGGAGCCCATGTCCCGGTACTCGCCGTGATCGGTTTGGACGACTGCGGCCGTGACCGCCTGGCCGGTGTACGGCGGCAGGCCGAGTGCGCGCAGCTCGTCGACCCCGTACAAAGGATCGGACACGTACGGCGAGGCGCCCCGCGTCCGGAGCGCCTCGACGACCGGGAACACCCCGGAGAAGGCCGTCTCCTTGACGCCGCCCCGGTAGGCCGCACCGAGTACGAGCACGCCCGCGCCGGTCAGGTCGCCGTACACCTCCGCAAGCCGGCGGACCGCGTACTCGGGCATCGAGGCATTGGTCGCACGGGCTTCCCGGACAACCGTCGCTTCCGAGTCGTTCCACAGGTACATCTGCGGATAGACGGGAATGCAGTGACCGCCGACGGCGATGCCCGGGCGGTGGATGTGGCTGTACGGCTGCGAGTTGCAGGCGTCGATCACCAGGTCCACGTCGACACCGACGCGGTCCGCGAACCGTGCGAACTGGTTCGCCAGCCCGATGTTCACATCACGGTAGGTGGTCTCGGCCAGCTTCGCGAACTCCGCGGCCTCCGCCGAGCCGAGGTCCCACACCCCGTTGGGGCGGGGCAGCTCGTCGCGCGGGTCGAAGTCGAGGACGGACTCGTAGAACTCGGCACCCTGGCGGGCTGACGCCGTGTCGATGCCGCCGAGGAGCTTGGGGTAGCGGCGCAAGTCGGCGAAAACCCGGCCGGTCAGTACCCGCTCGGGGCTGAACACGAGCGCGAAGTCGCGGCCCGCGGTCAGTCCGCTGCCCTGCTCGAGCATGGGGGCCCAGCGGCCGCGCGTGGTTCCGACGGGCAGTGTCGTCTCGTACGACACGAGTGTGCCGGGCTGCAGCCCGCGCGCCACGGCTCCTGTCGCCGCGTCCATCCAGGCGAAGTCGGGGACGCCCTCGGCGTCGACGTACAGCGGGACGACGAGGATCACCGCCCGGGCATCGGCGACCGCCGACGTGGTGTCGGTGGTGGCCACCAGCCGGCCCTCTGCGACCACGTCCTTCAGCTTCCCGGCGAGGCCGGCCTCGCCGGGAAACGGCTCGACGCCCTCGTTGACCAACCGGACGACGTTTTCATCCACATCGGCGCCGATGACGTGGTGGCCTTTTGCGGCGAACTGGACGGCGAGCGGCAGGCCGATCTTTCCGAGCGCCACTACACAGATCTGCACGGCTGATTCCTCCTAGGGGTCGGTTTCGATTCAGCGCGGCGACCCGAACGGCCACCCCGTCGTTCGGGAGAAGCTGTTCGCCGGCCCAACGGGACTTCCTTAGTCCGGCGCTCTGCTGGGGTGGCCGTCATGACCGCTGGGTGACCATCGCCAGGGTCTGGGTGCGGGGACTTCGCAGGTCCACGGACACCTTCCTCCGTGCCGAGTCGAGGACCGCCTCCGCCACCTCGACCGTCCGCAGCCCCTGATCGAGAGTGACGATGTCCGTCGCCTTGCCCTCCACGGCATCACGGAACCGCTCGTGCTCGACGAGGAGCGGCTCGCGCTTGGGGATGGCGTAGCGGACCATGTCGCCCTCGGCGACTCCCCGGAAGGCACGTAGCGCCTCCCACTCGGTGGTCATCGCTCCGTTGGCGTGGAAGGTCAGGTCTGCCGTGAGAGTGTCCGCGGCGAGGCAGCCGCGCTCACCGGTCACCGCGGTGAAGCGCTCCTTGTAGGGACTGAGCCAGTTGACGAGGTGGCTGACCATGATGCCGTCGACGAGGTCACCGACCGCGCACACCATGTCCTCGTGAGGGCGGCCGCTCTTGGACACGGTGCGCGCCGAGACCGAGACGTAGTCGTGGCCGGTGACCCAACTGGTGAGGTCGATGTCGTGGGTGGCCAGGTCCTTGACCACCCCGACGTCGGCGATGCGGTGCGGGAACGGCCCCTGGCGGCGCGTGACCACCTGGAACACATCTCCCAGTTCTCCCGACTCGAGGCGGGAACGCAGGCTCTGCAGTGCCGGGTTGAACCGTTCGATGTGTCCGACTCCGGCGACCAGTCCGGCTCGGCTGAAGGCGTCGACCAGTCGTTGTGCCGCGGGCACGGAGTGGGCGAGCGGTTTCTCGATCAGAGCGGGCACGCCGTTCTCGGCCAGGGCCATCCCGATCTCCTCGTGCGCCGCCGTGGGACACGCGACCACCGCGTAGTCGAGTCGCAAGGCCAGCAGTTCCGGCAGGGTGGCGACAACGGGGGCGCTCCGGACGGCACCGGTGGCATCTCCTGCCGGGTCCATGACGCCCACCAGGTCGACACCGTCGAGCGACGACAGCACTCGGGCATGATTGCGCCCCATCGCTCCCAGACCGATGAGCCCGGCCCGCAGGGGAAGCCGGTTCACCGTTCCCCTCCGGCATCGCTCACGGCCCCGGCGATGCGCTCCAGCTCAGCCTGTTCGAGACTCGGGTGAACCGGGAGGGACAGAACCTCGGCAGCCGCCCGATCGGTCTCGGGCAGGACGGGCCCGCCCTGGTCCTGGTAGGGCCTGAGCCGGTGGATCGGGACCGGGTAGTACACCGCGCTGTCGATGCCCTGTCGTGCCAGGTCCCGCTGCACGGCATCCCGGCGACCGCCAGGAATGCGAACCGTGTACTGATGGTAGACGTGCCGTGCGCCGTCCGTCTCGTGAGGAACGGACACCCCCGCGATGCGGGAATCGAGCACCTTGGCGTTGGCCCGTCGCTGCTCCGTCCAGGCCGGCAGTTGCCGCAGCTGCACACGGCCGACGGCCGCTGCGACGTCGGTCATCCGCATGTTGGCCCCGACGATCTCGTTGGCGTACCTCTGTTCCATGCCCTGGTTCCGCAACAGCCGGAGAGTGCGGGCAAGGCGCGGATCGTCCGTCGTGATCATGCCGCCCTCAAGGGCGTGCATGTTCTTCGTCGGGTAGAAGCTGAAGCACCCCGCCGCACCGAAGCTCCCCACGGGGCGTCCGTGCAGGGTGGCTCCGTGCGCCTGGCAGGCGTCCTCCAGTAGGGCGAGTCCATGGCGTGCGGCAAGTTCCATCAGCCCATCCATGGGCGCGGGATGCCCGTACAGGTGCACCGGCATGAGGGCCGCGGTGCGCGGGCCGATCACCGCTGATGCGGCGAGCGGGTCGAGGCAGTAGGTGTCGGGCGTGATGTCGGCGAACACAGGTTCGGCACCCGCCATGCGTACCGCGTTGGCGGTCGCGGCGAACGAGAACGAGGGCACCACGACCTCGTCCCCTGGTCCGATACCGAGGGCCAGAAGGCTCAGGTGCAGGGCGGAGGTTCCGGAATTGACCGCCACACAGGAGCGGCCGGCGACCAATGCGGAGAACTCCTCCTCGAAGGCGGCCACTTCTGGTCCCTGGACGACGCGGCCGCTGCGCAGAACGCGTACGGCCGCCGCGATCTCGGGTTCACCGATCACGGGCCGGGCAGCCGGGATCGGTGGAAAGGAGCGGGTCATTGGACTTCTCCGTTCGGAGGGAGAAAGAGAGTCGACCCACGGACAACTCCTCCTCACCGCACCCGGTTTTTCCTGGCCGTCACATATCCACCCTTATGGCCGATGAAGGCTGGCACTCGTGCCTCGAATCAGGAATCCGTCGACTGCGGGCCGTACAGCCGCCACCCTGCTGAGCGCACATGGCAGCGGCTTGGGCGTCGCGGTGGTGCAGGCGTGCGGATCGCGTTGGGCGTAGCCGGAGAAGCGTCTCCCCGCCGGGTGGTCTGCACCACGCGTGGCGTGCCCTGCCCGGAGCGACGGCGACCGCGTTGCAGGCAATCCACGTGTGGGCAACTGCGGTGCTCCGCATGCGGCGGGCGTCGACAAGCGTCGCCACTGCGACGGCAGTGGCGACGGGACCGCACCCGACACAGAACATGGCGAGTGCGCTGAGCCTGCTCATAGTTCCTCGACCGCCCGAGCAGCGTCACTTCTCACTAGGGTGCCGGTGTCACGGCGTTGTCAGCGCGGTGCGGTGGTGAGGACGGTTACGAAGTCGACGAGCATGGGGCTGCCGGGCCGGGTCCTTGCGGTGGGGGTGTGGTGGCCGGCGAGAGCGTCGGGGAAGCTGCCGCCGATGGCGAGGTTGAGCAGGATGAAGTGGCCGTGGCCGGTGGCGGCCTTCCAGGCGGCCGGGTCCAGCTGGGTTGAGCTGACGGTGTGGAAAAGCCTGCCGTCGACGTACCAGCGCAGGTACTCGGTGGGGCTGCTGCGGTCCCATTCCAGGGTGTAGGTGTGGAAGTTGCCGGTGCACGGTGAGGTGGTGCAGGCGGTGTCGGCGGCCACGCCCGTGTCTTGGTTGCATGGCTTACCGCCTGGTGTGCCGCAGTGCAGGGCGCCCCAGATGCGGTTGAGGCCGTTGGCGTTCTCCATGATGTCGAACTCGCCGGCCTCCGGTACGGGGATGCCCTGGCGGTAGGAGGCCCCCAGTGTCCAGAAGGCGGCCCAGTATCCCTTGGCGGCGGACCCGGTCACGGATGGCAGTTGGATGCGGGCTTCAATGCGCTGTTTGCCGCCGTCCGGTGGCTGGAAGTCGCTGCGGCGGGTCTCGATGCGGCCGGAGGTCCACCGGCCGGCACGGTCGCGCAGTGGTGTGATGCGCAGGCGGCCCTGGCCGTCCAGGCGGAGGTTGGCGGGGTCGTCGGTGTAGGTCTGGACTTCGCCGGTGCCCCAGTGCGGTGGTCCGCCGGGGTACTGGGTGCCTTGGTCGATGATCCACCGGCTGCCGTCGGGAAGGCTGCCGGCGCGGCCGGTGAAGTCGTCGGCCCACACCACACGCCATCCCTGCGGAGGTGCGGGCAGCGCGCTGGTGGGAGCTGCCCCGCTGCCGAGGGAGAACACGGCCAGCGCGGCCGTGAGGGTCAGACATGCGCGGCGGCCGCGCAACCGGAATCTCATTCAGGGCCCTTCCTGCAACGGCCGGCACACCGGCGTGTGCCGCATTTGCCCATATTTGTGCGTGGATGACTTTAGGGAACGTGGTGCGGAAGTCCGGGGTGTGCCAGGCGTCGGCGCGTCGTTGCGCTGCCGAAGCCGCCTTCGCCCACGTAGACGCCGATTACCCTGACCGGCCCCTTATCCCGCGCAGTCGACAGCGTCCAACTCGTCAGCGGAATCGGATGCTGAGCAGACCGCTCGGCTTCGGGAAGAGAACGAGCAGCTCAAGCAGGCGATGGACAGTCGTCCTGCTGTGGCCGAGCGCATGATGGCGATCGTGACGGGCAAGAAGCCACGGCCTTCATGGACGTCACCGGCCTCAACGTCTTCCTCGCTTCTGCGCCGCACGACAGCCCCCGGGCCGCGGACGACTGCGAAGGGAGTGAGCCGCCAGCCGCGGCCTGCGGGCGAGTCTCGGAGCGGGAGCACCACTCGACGGAGGCCGAGCTCGAAGTGATCCGTCAGCGCAGCATCTGTCACTATGCGTACGGAGTTTATGATGCCGCCATGACAGTAGCGGGGATCTGTCGACAGTCCGTGAAGATGGCGTGCGGCTGTGATTCGTGGGTATCCGTGCGCCGTTGGCCGGGTTGCTCAGGACGAGGGTGACGGTGTGGTGCCGGTGGTGCATGAAAACGAGGACCAGCCGCTGGCGGGCCGTCCGGTGCTGTCCGCTGTCGCTTTCGAGGGCGGGGAGCGGATCGCTGAGGCGCGGCATGTCGCGCGCGGTTTCATGACCGAGGTGCAGGCCGTTCACGGGATCCCGGTGTCGGAGCGGGCCATGGGTCTGG
This sequence comes from [Streptosporangium] indianense, assembly GCF_021474405.1. Classification (GTDB taxonomy): domain Bacteria; phylum Actinomycetota; class Actinomycetes; order Streptomycetales; family Streptomycetaceae; genus Streptomyces; species Streptomyces indiaensis. The sequence goes on along the minus strand of NZ_JAKEIO010000020.1, from coordinate 25,033 downwards.
TGGAGCTGGTGGTCAGCGAGCTGGTGACCAACGCCCACAAGTACGCTCCGGGCCCGAGTCTGCTGGACCTGGAGGTCGTTGACGGTGCCGTGGAGATCAGTGTGTGGGACAGTGATCCGGCCTTGCCGGTGCCTCAGGTCGCGGACACGGGCCGGGTGGGCCAGCACGGACTGGAGATCGTGATGGCGGTGTGCCGCAGCTTCGAGATCCGCCGAGAGCCGGTCGGCAAGCGGGTGAAGGCTGCGATCGTGCTGGCCGATGACCCCGGCGGCCACCCGGCAGGCCGCCTGCTGTGAGACGGGCAGCGCGGCCCGGTGGGCCGTGATCGGCGTGCCGTTGGGCTGACGGTGTTCACGCGCCGATGCTGCCGGCCGGTGAAGTTCACATGTCTTGACGCCGCAGCCGAAGGCAGGCATTGAGGGAGACCCTGTCCCCGACGGAGTTGGTGGTGACGCCCGCCCGCATGTCACGGCCCCCTCCCTGACGAGAGGGGCGATACCTCACTCACTTGGGGCAGGAGAACGCCTGGCTAGCCATGCGGTCACCTCTCACTCGACGGTCGACCAGGCCATCGGGGTCTTCATCGCAGTCCACCGGATTTGCGCCGGCGGCGACGCAAACCGAGGGTCCGAAGGCGCTGTTCCACCACGCGGTGGGCTGGCTGCGCCGCAACCGGGTGCTGTTGCCGGGCGTGGGCGTGCTGGCCAAGCAGGTGTCGGAGGTGCGAATGGTCAAGGACGTGCGGCTGCACGCCACCTTCGCGGGCACTGCCCGGGGACTTGGTGGCGACGCTGAAGACGCCGGACGGTTCGCGGTTCTCTGCTGACCGATCCGGAGAACACGATCACGTCGATTACCAAGGTCCTGGGCGTCTCGCGGGCGACGCTCTACAAGTACGTGCCGCAATTGGCGGCAGCCGAGGCTCCCTGGTGAGTCTCCTCCCGGGCGGGACTGCCCGCCCCGCGCTGATCCCGCGGCGGGTCAGGTCGCCGCTGGGCCGGACAACTCCTCGTCGGCGCGGTCGGTCGTCGACTCCGAGGATCCGTCGCGGTGCGGGGACGTCGCCGCGGCACCTCCGAGCGCACCCCGGGTGCGCAGCTCGGCAACGTCCGGAAGGTGGACGCCGGGCAGTTGTCGAGCGGGTCGGCCTGGACGGCGCGGATGGTGTGCGCGGCCCGGGGGCCTCAGCCAAGGGCGCGGTGGGCTCACACGTGGTCATCTACGCGGTCACGGCTGGACTGCTTCCGCCTCCCCCTGTCACGTTCGAAGCCGTGGGGAACCGGCTACGGAGGCTGGGCGTGCGGGTGCTTTCATTCGATGACGTGCTCAGAACAGCGTGCACGTGATGCGGCACAGGCTCCCTGCCAGGGCCGGGCCCCGGGGGAAACAGCATCCCCGGGGCCCGGCATATGGAGTTGTGCTGCTCAACGACCGTGCAACTCAGCCGTCACGTGGGGGCCGGTTACCGGTCACGCACGCAGCAGGTGGTCAGCGGTGGTGGCGACCGCCGTGGTGGTGACCGCCGCCGTGGCGGTGGTGGCCCCAGGACTCGTCGTCAATGAAGCGTCCGCGGTCGTTGCGGAGGGTGGCGGTGTCGGAGCGGTTGTCCCAGACGTAGTGGCGGAGGTCTTGGTAGAGGTCGGTGTCGGTGTCGCGGCCGATGCCGGTGTGGATGCGGACGGTTGCGCGGCCGTCCAAGCGGTAGTGGTCGAAGGTGTAGGTGTGGCCGTCCTCGTTGCGAAGGGTCCAGCCGTCGAGGTTGACCGCGCGGCGGGCGGTGTTGGTGATCTCCACCCATTCGCGGTTCAGGGAGCGGTTGGAGCCGTCTTCGGGGCCGGGGGAGTTGTACTGGACAGCCGAGATCTGTACCTTCGGCCGCTCGTGGCGGGCGTGGTCGGCGGCGGACGCCGGCAGCGTCACCACCGAGACGAGCGTGCCAGCGGTGAGCGCTGCGGCGGCGAGACGGCGCGCGGTGGCAGAAGCGGAAGCGGACATCAGGTCCCCTCACGTGCGGACACCCTCCCCGGCCCAACCACGAGGGGCTGACCGGGGACGTTGGTGCGTGTGCGGTCGCGGCCGGCTGGCCGCACACACACTCTGTCCATGCCGTGGAGAAGTCGAGGGGGAAACATGGCCTCTGTTACCTGTTGTCCAACTTTCTATGACTCTCGGATGTATCATCCACTTATTTTCCCTGGGTGCGAAGTTGACGCGCCCCGCGGACCTGCACCCCTTGTGGGCCTTGAGGCGTGGGGTCTGTTCGCCAGGGTGCACCACCCCGCAGCGGCTCAGGTTGTCACCCGAAAGTGAGCAACAGCGAGATGGCAAATAGGGCGTTGGGCGTGGCGGTGTGTGATGAGGAGGGCGGTGAGTCGAGGGAGGCTGGGGCAGGTGGCGAGCCCAGGGAGGCGGGGGCAGCTCCGCGACCCGCTGAGAGTGTCGACCAGCCTCCGCTTTCGCTGTGACCGTTTAGTCCCATGAGAGTCCCAGGTGCCTGCGCTGCCGGGGAGTTCGGAGTTTTGGCTGTGCGTCTCCTTGTCACCCGCGGGGTCGTCGGCGACGCGGCGAACTCTCGTGCAGCACGTCGCTCACATCGAGGACTTCGAGGACGCTGCGGAGGGCGCGGACGCCTGGCCGGTTATTGGCTGGCTGCTCAACGCGCGCCTCGCCCTCGATCCCGTATCGGGCAAAGCGCACGCCTTCGACCCGAAGAGGAGACCGTGCAGGAATTCCACACGGACGTCTCGTCACCTGATCCAGGTCACCCTCTGGTTCCAGCGCCTGCTCGAGGAGTTCACCTTCAACGGCACGAGGAGGCAGTCTGGTCGGTAGGGGCCGACGATCGCCATGGGCCAGCGCTTCAAGTACAGCAGCCGAGAGGCCGGGTGAAGGGCCCCGCGGCACCCGGCGAACTCCTCCGGCAGGAGGAGCACTTCGCGCGTCGGGAGATGCGCGCCAAAACGGTGCCCTGGCGCGTGCGACACCGCGAATTGTGTCGGTGATCCGAGACAGGGGAGCAGGCTGGCCGTGACCAGGACCGGATCTTGACTTCCGGAGAGTGCCGTGTCCGCAGCAGCGCCGCCCGCGAGGCGGTCTTGCTGCGCAGCCAGGACCGGTGAGAGAACCCGGACTGTCTGCTCACTGTCCTGCCCTGTCGCACTGCAGCCAGGACAACCCCTGCTGGCGTTGTGTCCCAGCTGCCATGCCAACAAGACCCGTGGTGTGGACCGAAGTGCACTGAGGGAGCGCCTGCGGGCGTGGCACTGGCGCTGGACGCTGCCGTTATGCAGCAGGAGCAGGGCGGCCCATCCGCATGAGCTACTGCCCTACTCTCGACGACGTCGGGTCGTCCAGGCGGGTTTCAGGCGGTCGACAACGGAAAGCCATGTCTCGCCGTTGACGAGTTGAAGGGCGACTTGGGCCCGGGCCGCGAGGTCGAGTGGGTCGAGGTCTTCGGCGTACGCAGCGTGCACGATGCGGTCCGAACCGTGCCGACCAGCGGGGCGGCGGTGCGCAGCGAGACCTCCAACGCCACGCCCTGGGTGGCGCCGCGGTGCAGGATGATGCTCCGCCTGCCGTACAGCCGGCGCAGCGCGGTCCGGAAGGCCTCTGCGACGTCGCCCAGCACCGGTCGGGGATCCGTCACCAGGTCGGCCATGCGTTGGGCTGCGGGCCGGTCGCTGTACTTCGTGGGTGCCCCGGTGAAGTCCAGAGCCGAGGCGCCGCCCGCGATCAGCGCCTCAGCGACCGGGCGGGCGCGCTCTTGGGGTGTGGCGCAGGCCGTGATTGCCCGAGCGACGTCGTCCTTCCTGCTGGGCTTGTGACGGTGCGCGAGGGCGGTGAGATCGGCTGGGGGCCACGAACAGGCGATGACGGCCGCCATTCGATCGGCTGACCGCCTTCCCGAACCGCTCGTGCTCCCCCTGGGGTCGTCCGGGGTGAGTCAACAGTGCTTCGACGGCGGCCCAGGCGCCGGCCACGGCCAAGGCGGCCATAGGGCCCGCGGTTGACCGCGGTCGCGAGCTCCAGGGCGTCGTCGATCCGGCCTGGGATGCCAGGACTTGCTAGAGGTGCCCCTCGAGCAGGGAAGCGATCTACCGCTCATCCAGGCTTGTATGGCGACTGGCCAGCGGTCCGTCCTCGCGTCACCCCCCTCCGCTCCTGGAACGTCACTTTCCAAGGAGCGCACACCCGAGCACTCAGCGCCGGAGCACGTCGGCGAGCCAGTCGAAAACAACGTCGCAGTGCTGCTGAGGGGCCATCGGGGAGCAGTGCAACTGTGCCCCGGTGGCCTTCGTCAGTTTCACGTAGTCGCGCCGCGTGCGCAGCAGGTCGTACATCTCCCGCGGCTGGCCCGGGTAGAACTGCTCGAAGTCGTAGTCCAGCACGAGCGTCGGGGCCTTGATCCTTCCGACGATCCCGGTGATGTCGAGGCCCATGGCCACCTGCGCCGGCGTCCAGAGGTCGGTGAGGACCTTGCCCTGGCGTGCCTGGCGCAGCGCCTGCCGATCGAACACCTCGAAGCGCTTCTTGACGTTGAAGGCCTCCTGCGGGGTCAGCTGCGGGACGACCTCCTCGTTCCAGACCCGGTTGGTCTCCTCCTTGTCGGGTGTGACGATGTCACGCAGTGCCTCGTCGAACCCGAGCCAGGGGCTGAGGCATCCGGGCATCGCCACACAGGCGGCGAGCCGGTGCTCGAAGGCGGCGGCGCGCGGGGCGAGATTGCCGCCCATGCTGAGGCCGGTGAGGGCGATCCGTCGGCCGTCCACATCCTTGCGCCGCAGCAGCCAGTCGACGATCGGGGCGACCACCGTCTCCCAGCGGGTGGTGAAAGGGATCTCCTCGACGAACAGCAGCTGCCCCTGTCCGGGACCGTCGTAGACGAGGGCGTTCCAGCCGCGGTCGAGGGCTGCGGACACGCCGTAGGTCCACATGTCCACGTTCTGCCCGTCACTGCCATTGGTGAGGATGACGGTGGGGCGCCGCTCGGCGGGGCCGTCCGGGCGGAAGAACCACAGCGGCAGCCGGGTCCTGCGCCATGGGACCCGGGCGGTGATGGCGGCGGGCGTGCAGAGCCGGGCGAAGGTGTCCCAGGCCCTGCGTCCCTCCTCGTAGACCGCCTCCTCGTCGCCGGGCTGGTCGGTGCCCAGGACGTAGAACAGCGCCTGGCCGTAGTACTGGGCCGCGCGCAGCGAGCGGAAACGGCGGGTCTGCGACGGCGTCCCGCGGCCGTCCCGGCCCACGGCCGGGGGAGCGGAGAGCCGGTCGCCCCAGGACCGGAAGGTGTCGGTGTAGGTCTGCTCGGAGAGTCCCGCCGCGTTGATGGCGTTGACCGCGGTCAGCACCTCGCCGACCTCGGAGGCGCGCATGCCTGCGGCGCCCAATGCGAGCAGCCCGGCGAAGTTGAAGCCGGGATCGGCGAAGAGCTGCATCGCTCCCGGCGTCGGATTGGGCGCCGCCGAAGGCGCAGTGGGCGCGGCGGCCGCGGTACGAGCGGTGCTCCCGACGGCGAGCGCGCCCGCCCCCGCGGCGAGCCCGGTCAGGGCCGTGCGGCGGGTGAGGGAGGCAGGCTGGTGAGGTGTGCTTGCGGTCATGCGGGGGACGCTACGATGCTCCACCCCGCGCGCAAACATGACGCGCCCTCCCATGCTCCGAACGGGCCCGTGCTCGCACCCGGTCAGTACCGCACAGGGTGCGCAGGACACAGTCACCGCATGTCCAGGCCCAGCACCCGCTCGACGCCTCGGCAGGGCTGTCTCGCCTCCAGACTGTCGCGTTGACGATGCACATCGACGACCTCGACCACGCCATTGCGGAGCTCACCGCTACCGGGGGCCCCGACGCATGAATGACCCAGCGGCACTGCGGCTGCGGCACGCCCTGGAACACGCTGGCATTAGCGTGCGACCGGGCACCGACCAGGCTGTTGTGCACGCCTTCCAGCGGAGCGTACCCGGCAGCCCCGAACACCAGCGGCGCTCTGTCTGCCTGCACGCTGTGCACGGAAGCCGGTATCTCGCGCGCCACCTACTACCGCTCACCCCTGGCGAAGATCATCACCGGACTGCTCCGCACACCAGACGCGCCGCGCCCGCAGACGGACACCCTGACAGCGGACATATCCCGCCTCAAAAGGCCGACCAAACGATGCGCTGGCAACACGTAGCCGAGCAACGGGAGACGCGCGCGACCACCGCCGCATACACCAACCACATTAGGCTCTGCGCCTGCGAAACGCCGAACTCGAATAAGAGAATCCCCCCTGCGCGAAGCTCTCCACCACGGCGGCTTCGTGGCCGGAGGGTGCACATGGTCATCCGGTGCTCGGACTCGTTGCGAAGTTGATCGAGTCGTCCTCCCCGCGGAGCCACTTGTTAGGTGACGGCGGCTGAGGGCTTGCGACCGCCGAGGGCGGGGCCGGAACGTCACCGGTCGCGGTCTTGCGGACTCCAGCGTTCTCAGCCGATGTCGCAACCAGGTCAGCCGGGGTGCAGGCGAAGATGTCGCGGAACGCGGCCAGGACTTGGAGGGAAAGCCGTTCCGGGGTGCCCGAGACCAGGCGGTGGATCTGCGAGGCGCAACTCGACGCCTCGATCGCGCAGCATCGGCACAAGTTCGGTCGTGGTGAAGATGTCGTGCGCGGCCATCACCTCACGCAGCTTCCATGTGTAGCCGACCTTGCGTTTCACGACTGCCTCCGATTCTGGCTCTCCAGGGCGGCGGCGGTGCCGTCGAGGTGCCGTCGCAGGGTGCGGGTGCCGGAGTCCGTTTCTGCCCACACCGCGGGGCCGGGTGAGCCGAACGGCATGCCGGTCCGTGTATCACGCTGAGGTGCTCGATTCAGCGATGGGCCGCAACCACTGGTGTGTCAGTTCGCATCGAGCGCGCTGAGCCAGGCCTTGCCCGGTGGCGGAACGAAAAAGTAGCCGCCTCCCGTGGTGAGGGTGTACCTGGACATGGCCTCCCCTTGGAGCCTGCGCTGTACCGCCTCGAAACCCTTCTCCAAGTCACTCTGGAAGCAGGAGAAGATCAGCCCTTGATCGTCCGGGGCCCGGTGGTAGTTGTAGCTGCGCCGGACCATCGGGGGAGGGGTACGGGGGTTCGGTGCCGCTCTACGGACATGTGCGTCTAGCGGGGTGATCTTGCCGTGAGGGTCGGTAGCGAAGATGGCTCGTTCGGTGCTGGGTGTGCCGTCCAGCCACCGGCCGTTCCGGCGTCGGCCGATGATGCGTTCCTGCTCCTCCTGGGTGTCCCGGTCCCAGAAGTCGGTGGCGAGCCGGATGATCCGGATTACCTCATAGCTGCCGCCGACGGCCCATGACGGCTCACCCTGACCGGCCCTGATGATCGCACGTTCGGTGATTTCGGACGCAGTGGCGGGGTTTCCATGCCCTTCGGTGAAGTGGAACGGGTTACGGGCCAGGCCCCGGCCTTCCTCGGCGCGGTTCTCGGGACGAGTGCCGTCTGCATGCCAGCGCACCTGCTGTTGTGGCAGTGCGCGCAGCGTTCGCTCGGCGGCCTGCCGCACGGTACGGGCTGAGGATCCGGTGATGTGCAGCAAGAGGTCGCCATGTGACTGGGCAGGGTCCAGGACGTCACCCGTAAACGAGGGCATCCTCGCCAGTTGCCGCGGCCTGTCGGTGCGAGAGGACAGGGCACCCACGCCGAGCGCCATCCAGGCGGCGATGTCGCCGCCGTCTATTGCAGTGATGGCATGGTATGCGGCGCGCAACGCTCCAATTCGATCCTTTCTGCTTGAGGTGAGATCGAGGGAATGGATCTGTGTGAACGGCAGTGGTCCTGTGCCGCGTAGGTGAGCCGGTGTGTCGGTAGAACCGGAGGAGTCGCCGTGTCGGACGACGGCGCTCATCCCCGCCAAGCCGGCAACTCCCGCGCCGACGGCTACCGAAGCACGCAGAGCTCCCCGTCTTGTTACGCGCATGGGGCGACCCCGTGTCGCGAGCAAATAGCGCCGCCGTGATAGTGAATCGTCCCGAAAAACAGTTTCACGACAGGTGCCTCGTCTAGTTAGGGATGGGCATGGGCAGCTTTCACCTTGCAGCTTCGATGCATTCCGATTTCGGCAGTCTCGGTATGTCCTCACCCTTCATCACACCGTTCGTGTGGTTCCTATCCGGGGTTGAGTGCAGTGCGCGCCAAGAATTCCAAAAAGTCAGGGTGCTGGGGTTCGATGTCGGGGGCGTCGTGGTATGCGAAGTGCACCGACCTCGAGCACCTCCCAGCCTCGGTGGTGAAACCCCACCAGTCCCCTGTCCCGACGGGTGCGATGGCGATGAAATCTGATGGGGTGTAGCCCTCTTGATTCGTTCGTAGGAGGTCATCAATTCCAGGCTCCGGTGCAACGACGGGAAGGATTTCAACGAATCCGAAAGCGCCGCCCCCATGGTTCTGCATAAACCAGACGTAGTCGTCCGGTAGTTGCGTTCTGAGGGTCCTGTTGGCCAACGCAATGTCTTCGTCGGTTGCCACCCAGCCTTCGAAGAGGTCGAGCCACTTTGGGTGTTCTGCGCGGACTTGTGTGACCAGGGAAGCGAAGCTCGCAGTATCCATGATCTAACCTTCACCTCACGGCCAGTTGTCGAACCACTCTTCAGGCCCATAGGTACCCCAGCCCTGTTCCTGGGACCGATACCACCAGTGCAGTCGGGTGTCGGACCTGCGCATGTCGCCGGTGACTCCCTGGTTGTGCGGGTTGCGATGAAGGTCGCCAGTGAGGTGGAACCGCTCGGGAAGCTCATGGATGGGAGAACCGGGCATCTGGTCAGCGTGGTGGATCTGGGGTCGCTCTCCGATACGCCGTGGCTGGAGTCCGCGAGCTCCCCGCCCGATGTCGCCTCGTGTCCATGGTCCTTGGATGCGAACGGGTAGATCCGCTGGACCGTACCCGGTTCCTGGCATTCCGTCGTAGCAGGGAAGGTGCGGGCGGACGTTGTGGGCGAGGGCGTCACTGCTGTGCTGGCCGACGTAATAAGTGTGGAGGCCGTCGACGGTGAGGTTGTAGACCTCTGTTGTGCCGGTGCGGTGCTTGATGGTGCCGATTTGAACCCAGGTACCGGCGCTGGTCTGCAGCCACTGTCCGGCTTCGAGGTCGCCGGCTTTGGTCCACTTTCCCAGTCGGGGGACCCAGAAGGGGTGGCCGTCTGTGGAGGTGAGGACGCTGGTGGCACTGCCGGCAATGCCGTCGGTGTCGAGCGTGATGTCGACGAGTGGTTTCTCGCCTTCACTGTTGATGAGAGCGGTGACCTCGCGTGGTCCGCTCTCGCCGGTTTCTGGGTCGGCGGCGAGGACGGTGTCGCCGACCTGCACGTCCTTGATGGGTTTGCGGGTGCCGTCGGCCATGAGGACGGGGGTGTCGCCGGTGAAGCTGTTGGGGGCAGCGCAGCCGACTCTGCTGCCTGCCTTGGCGCCGATGCCGACGCCGAGCATCCCGCCGAGGCAGCCGAGGGCTGCGGATTGGCCGACTTGGCCCCAGTTGACTTTGCGGCCGGACAGGCGCTGGGTGAGCCAGTCGAGTCCGCCGTCGACGACGCCGCCGATGATGCAGCCGGCGATGAGGGGGTTGTTGCCGGAGGGGTCGGTGTAGGTGGTGGGGGAGGACAGGGCGTATTGGTAGAGGTTGGTGCCGCCGGCGTGGCCGATGGGGTCTTGGGAGATGAAGCGGCCGGTCTGGGGGTCGTAATAGCGGTTGCGGTAGTAGAGCAGGCCGGTGCCGTCGTCTTCGCGGCCGGTGAAGCTGTAAGGGTTGGAGGTGGTGGCGCCGACTGCGGTGGGGGTGCCGTTCGGGTCGTAGACGTAGCTGGTGGCGATGGTGCCGTCGGTGTTGGCCAGGCCTACGACGGTGCCGAGCGCGTCGGTGAGGTAGACCTGGGTCTTGCCGCCTTCGGTGCGGGTGAGGAACTCGTCCAGGCCCGAGGTGGCCACGCTGGCTGTCGTTGTCCCGGAGGCGTTCTGTTCGACCAGTGGGTTGGTGCCGTCGGTCAGATACCGGCTGGTGGCGGTGCCGGTCGTTTTGGAGATGCGGCCGCCGAGCGGGTCGTAGCCGAACGATGACGTGGTGCCCGCCTTGGCCAGGCCGGTGAGTTGGCCGCGGGCGTTCCAGGTGTAGGTGCGCAGGCCGTCGTTCTTGAGCTGGCCGACATCGTCGTAGGTGAAGGTGCGGCCGCCATAAGTGGTGATGCGGTTGTCCTTGCCGAACTGGGTGCCGCTCTCCGCGGCGGGCAGGGCCACCTTCGCCAGGGAGCCGGTCAGGCCGGCCTGCAGGCCGCGGACGTCCCTGGTGTATGTCATGTCGCCGACGCTCTTGGTGCCCTGGGCGTAGGCGATGGACTTGATGACGCCTGTGGTGTCGTAGCCGGTGGTGCGGGTGATGCCACCGGGGAGCGAGGCGGTCTTCTCCCGGCCCACGGCGTCCAGGCCGAAGGTGACCTCCTGGGTGCCGGTCTTGACCGACTTGAGGATGCTGGACTTGTCGTAGCCGTAGGTGGTGCTGGTTCCGGCCGCGGTCATCAGTTTGCGGCGGTCGGCGTTGTCGTAGTCGTAAGTGACCTTGCCGGTGGGGCCGGTGGTGGTGGCCAGGCGGTCGTGGACGTCGTAGGTGAAGGCCTGGTTGCCGGCTTTGCTGTCGGTGATCTGCTTGAGCAGGTCACGTGTGTCGTAGTCGTAGGTGACGGTGGACTCGGCCTGGCCGGCGGCGTCGACGCCGTACTTGGTGCTCTTGGGCCGGCCGAGCAGGTCGTACTCGGCGACGGCGGTCTTGCCGGACCTGCTGGTGGCCTTCTTCAGGAACCCGGCCGCGTCGTACTCGAACAGTGCCTGCGCGCCGAGCGGGTCGGTCGCCGTTTTGGGGCGGTCGGCCTGGTCGTAGTCCCACTTGGTGGTGTTCAGGCGGGCGTCGGTCAGGGTGGTGAGGTTGCCGTTCTCGTCGTATCCGAGCGAGGTGGTGTGCCCCAGTGGGTCGGTGATTTCCCTGGGCTGGTTGAGCGCGTCGAACAGGACTGTGGTCTGTGAGCCGGCCTCGTCGGTGAGGGCGCTGACGCGGCCGGCGGCGTCGGTGAACTGCCGGGTGATGCGCCCCTCGGCGTCCTTCACCTGGGCCAGGTCGCCGTGCTGGTAGGTGTATTCGCTGGTCGCGTTCGCATTGTCGGTGACCGTCTTGACCTGGCCACTTGCGTTGAACGTGAAGCCTGTCTTGCGGCCTTCGGGGTCGGTGACCGCTTCAAGATCGCCGGTGGCGTTGTAGCCGAAGACGGTGGCGTTGCCCAGCGGGTCGGCGGCCTGGGTCGGCTGGTCGTAGGGGCCGTCGAAGGTCGTCTTGCCCGTGGAGCGGGCATTGGCGGTGCCGGCCAGCTCGAGCGCCGAGGTGATGTGCCCGTTGGCGTCGTAGGACAGTTCGGTGCGACGGCCGAAGGGATCCACGACGGCGGCGATGCGGTGCTTGGTGCCGCGCTCATACACAGTCTTGCGGGCCAGCGTCGTGCCGTACGCCTGGGTCTCGTTGACGGCGAAGCCGCTGTTGTCGAACTCCACTCTGCGTACCGCGCCGCCCGGCTGGGTGACCTCCGTGGCCGTGATCTGGCCGGCCGGGGTCTGCGTGTAGGCGAAGGAGTATTCCTGTCCCTCGGTCAGCGTCTGCTTCTTGACCCGGCCGTCGGCGTAGTAGGTGTTGGTCAAGTAGACGATGCCGCGGGCGTCCTTGGCGGTCGCGATCCGGTTGGTCGCGCCGTCGTAGGTGAACGAACTGGCCTTCCCCGCGGGGTCGGTGACCGTCTTGAGCCGGCCGGCCTCGTCGTAGGTGTAGGAGGTGCTGCGGCCGGTGTTGTCCTGCGCCTTCGTGATCCGTTGGGCGCTGTCGTAGCTGAAGGAGATCCAGCGTCCACCGGGGGCGGTGAGGGAGGTGATGTCGCCCTTGGAGCCATTGGAGCGGGTGATGCGCACCGCGTTGCCGCGCCGGTCGCGGATCTCTTTCAGCGGGCCGTACCAGGGGAAGACGTAGTCGGTGCCATCCCGCAGCCGTAAGTGCCACCCCCCCGACTCCTGCTTGATCTTGGCGCCGTTCAGGGCGGTGGGGGTGCCTTCGGGTTCGAAGACCGCGTCACCGTAGCTGGTTCCCGGTGAGGTGCGGACGAAGTGGACCTTCTTGCCGCCCGGCAGATACAAGTCCACTTCGGTGTAGAGGCGTTTGGAGTGCAGGTACATGTTGTACGACAGGTCGCGGCCGATACCGAAGGCGCGGGGGCGGGTGTCCCCCTGCCAGTAGGTGCGGGTGACCTCCGCTGAGCCCAGCGGGCCGCTTACGCCCAGGTCGGTGCGGGAGTCGGTGAGCAGGCCGGTCTGCAGGTCGACCGGATCCCCGGAGAGCCAGTCGACGATGTCCGAGATGGCGGAGATATCGAAGGGAATGACGTCGGAGACGCTGAGCATGGCCCCGTGGAAGGCCCACACCCGCGTCTTGTCGTCGGGGACGACCTGCTTGCCGTCGCGGGTGACCGTGCCGTGCCCGTAGGTGTGCCAGCCCTTGCGCTCAGGATCGTAGGCGAGGAAGTCGATCCGGGTGCCGGGGGCTTCGTGCGTGTAGTTCGGGTAGACGATCTGCGCGCCCTTGGGGAACAGATAGGTGCCGCCTGGCTGGACGGTGAAGTAGATCGGCACGACGCTGTTCTTCGGCAGCGGGAACGGGGGCCGGTCGACGGGGATCGCGGTGATGCCCAGCTCGGTGACGGCTTTGCCGTGCTCGTCGCGTACCACCGAGCCCTTGGGGATGCGCACCTCAAGCCCGGGGATCTGCGGGGTGGTCAGGGTGACGTCCGACCGGGTCGGGGCGTCGAAGGTGACGGTGTGCTTGGTGTCCAGCGGCGTCATCCAGACGGGGAAGCCCAGATCGGTGCTGCGGCCCGCTACCGGACGGATCCGGATGTCGTAGCGCCCGTAGCTGCGCTTGCTGGTCTTCGCGCTCGCTCCGTCCACGACCAGGGTGGTGGCCTCGGCGCTGATACCGGACAGCAGGAAGCGTCCCCGGCCGTCGGTCTTCGTGCTCTTCGCCCCGACCCGGACGGTGACCTTGGGCAGCGGCTTGCCGTCCAGCTTCAGCACGTGCCCGGTCAACGCGGTGCTGCCGGGCGGTGCGCGCAGCGCGGGCGGGGCCTTCGGCCCGGCACCCCGCCCGGTGAGCCAGTCCCGGCCCTTGAGATTGTGCGCAGCCGGACGCCAGGCATCGCGGCCCTTCGGCACGATGCCGGCTGCCTTCTTCGCCTTGGTTTTCGCCTGCTGCTCGAGCTGGTCACACTTGTCCGCGCGCATCCTGAGCCAGTCCGGCAAGGACAAAGAGAATGTGCGGGCGAGGCGCTCGGCGCGGCACGCGCTCTTCACCGACATCCGTGGCACGTTGCTGGTGAACGCATGTGTCTTCGCTGCCGCGGTCGCCGCTTTGAGGCTCAGGTTGATTGAGCCGGTGGCCGCGTTGGTGGGGTTGAGCCGCACCTTGTAGGTGCCGGCTTCGGCGAGGTCGGTCAAGCCGATCGAGCCGGAAGCGCCGGCCGAGATCAGCCGGGAGCTGACCACCGCGGTGCCCGAGGGGGCCAGCACGTCCGCCCAGAGGCTGTTGGTGAAGGTGTTAGCCGCCACCTCCAGCGATAGGTCATCACCCGCCTTGGCGGTGAACGAGGCATGGACGTTCTGCCCGGCCCGAGCCGCCGTTGCCTTCACTGCCGCACCGCCGCGCGCGAGCACGCCGACGTCGGCCGGCTTGGACAGGGTCAGCGTCACCTTGCCTACGTCCACCCTGCGGTCCGCCACCCGCACCGTGTAGGTGCCGGCCGCCAGCGCCCCGCTGTCCCAGGCGTCGTTACGGCCGGGCGCTGCCGTGATGCTGGAGACTTGTTTACCGTCCGGCCCGGTGATCGTGACGGTTGCGTACGACGGCATCGTCGCCCCCGTCGCGGCAAGGCTGACGAAGTCCCCGGCGTGAGCGGTGAAGGTGGCGATTCCGTCCTGGCCGGGACGGGTGATATTCAGGGTTGGCGACGCACCGGTCGCGCTGAGCGTCCCGCCCTGGACGTAGTGGGAGATGGCGACCTTGACCGTCCCGGTACCGCCGCCGTCGGGGTCGCAGCGCAGCGTGTACTGGCCGCTCTGCGGCAGCGAGTCGATGTCCAGGGAGTTGCTGTCCCCGTTGGGAACGGGCAGATACTCACCTTGCGTACCGTCCGGCCGGTAGACGTAGCAGCGCAGATAGCCGCCCATCGCCGTGGCGTCCACGCCGACGCTCAGCGATTCGCCCTTGGCCGCGGTGAAGGTCCAGTTGCCGTCCTGCCCGATCCGGGGCAGAGCCGTGGACACCGTCGGCCCGTCGAAGGCCACGGCCGCTTTGACCGGCTTGGACAGCATCACCGCCACGGAGCCGGTGTCGGTGGAGCGCGGGTCGATGACGAACTGGTAGGTCCCCGACTCCGGCAGGCCGGTGACCTCCCAGTCGGCCGCCGTGCCGCCGAAGCTGTTGGAGGCGACCGTCGTGCCCTGGGGCGAGACGAGACTGATGGAGGTCTGGGAGGTGAACGAGCCTCCCTGCAGCCCGAACCCGACCGCATCGCCCCGCTCGGCGTCGAACAGGATGCGCGCCTTGTGCTCGGCCGTCACCACTGCCACCTGCGAGGGGTCTGCATCGGTGAACGAGGCCCGCATCGTCGTGTCGTACAGGGCGCCCTCGCCGTCGGCGGTGACGGTGAAGTCGCCCGGCGCCGAAGTTATACCAGTGGGGGTATCGACCTCCACCCGCCCGGTACGGGCATGCGGCGGCACCTCTACGGTCAGCGAGGTAGCGGATGCCTTCTTCACCTCGGCGACTAGGCCGTTGAACCGCACCACGTTGTCGGTGACCGCGGAGGTGAACCCGGCGCCGGACAAGGTGACTTCGCTGCCCGCTGCACCGGAGGCCGGCTCGACCTTCGTCACGCTCGGCCCGGACGGCGCCACGATGAACGCCTCCGGTGCGTCGGCGGACGCACCGCCCGCGCTCACGGTGACGCTCCCGTTGACGGCCCCAGAGGGGACGGTGACGACGAGACGGGTGGCGGATGAGGAGGTGACGGCCGCGGCTTTGCCGCCGATCGTCACGGTGTTGCTGGCGGCGGTGGGGGAGAAGCCGGTACCCGACAGCGTGATCTTCGCTCCGGGGGCCGCCCGGACGGGAACCACCGACAGCACCGACAGCGTGCTGGAGGCGTAGCGGTCGATGCCCAGCCGGTTGCCGGCCGCGTCGTAGCGGTAACGCGCCGTCTGACCGCCCGGATCGGTGACACCGGCTAACCGGCCTGCCGCGTCATAGGCGTAAACGGCGTTGTTCGTCGTGGGCTCGGCGGCGGCAGCCCCCTTCGGCTTCGCTGCTGCGGGCCCGGCCAGAGACCGGTCCCGGTCCTGGCCCGGGGAAGACATCCTGCCCGGCGACGGCGTGGTCTTGGCTGGCGGAGGCTCCGGCGGAAGGGCCTCGGCCGACACCGTCCCCGCGGCCAGCGCAAGGACCAGCACACCGACCGTCACCAGCCGATGCCGACCACGTCTGATCACACCTAAGTGCCCAACCCGCGACCGCATGCGCCCTCCCCAAGGCACTGCACAGGACACCCCAGGCCCCGTGAACCCCACCTTCATCGCACGAGCCGTCACACCATAACCACACTGCGTCATGTACGTGACAGGAGAGGCTGCATGTGGCCGGGATTGGGCAGTTACACGTGTCGCACGTCCCGGGCGCGCGGCCATAAGCAGCCCGACGTCAGTCGCGGCCAGTCTCGCTGCGAGTCAGACCCATGCGATCTTGAGCATGGGGCGGCCGCCCCGGGGTGGGCGCAATAGCCTCTTGGGCTTCGACACGGCAGGTACGACCGTGTGGCGGCGCCGTGTTGGTGCAGGAGGGCCGCCGATCAGTGGTCGACGCGCATGGGCGGAGGGACTAGCGGCGGACTGCGGCGCGCCGTACGCAGTTGTTTCCTTGGCCGTGGGCTGCGCCAAGGGGCGCTCGTACTGCAACCACCAGCGACGTCTGGTTTCGCGGGAGAGGACACGGTCGCCGCGTGGGGGTGAGCCAAGGCTGCTGTGGGAGATCGCGAAACCCCTGAGGCCGCGCTCGCGGGTGCGGCCTCAGGGCGGCGGAAGGCAGGACCCTGATGAGGTGCGGTTCGCGGCCCTCATCTACATCCTGGTCCGCGGTTGCGCCTGGTGAGCTCTGCCGTCCTGCTCCGACATGTCGGAGCAGGACGGCTCATGGCCGGTCCCTGACATACCGCTGACTGGCAATGCTCAGCTTCGCAGTGGCCCTTCGCATCGGTAGTCCGAGGTGCCTGCCTTCCGGTCGGACCAGATCTCCACCTCGCCGAACGAGCAGTTCATGTCAGCGAGGTTGGTCGAGGCCGTGGAGGTGCGGTCGAGCAGGAAGTGATCGACCGTCTCGGACATGTCCCGAAAGACCGTATCCGGGCTGTCGGCATCCTGGAGGCGGGCGGTGACCCGGCCGGTGCAGACGAATCGCCGTATGCCCGGGTCCCCGTTGTCGGTGCAGAGCGGCGTCACCCCGGTCGCCGCAGCGAAGGAGGAGGCTACCGCTGCGGCGGTGGCGTCCCTCAGCCGGTCGTTGGGCTGGTACCGGGTGTTCGGCACGAACAGATCGTCGACCTCGGCGATGCGGGCGTCCAGGAAGGCGTCGTAGCCCCGCTGGACCGCGGCGTCCCGGCCCAGCTTGTCGCGCCAGGCGTCGAAGGCGGTCGGGTCGTCGGCTCTCAAGTGTTGGTACATCTCCCGCAGCCTGGCAGGCCGTTCGCTCCACAAGTAGGTGAAGAACGTGCCC
The DNA here is from genome assembly GCF_021474405.1 of [Streptosporangium] indianense. Lineage (GTDB taxonomy): Bacteria > Actinomycetota > Actinomycetes > Streptomycetales > Streptomycetaceae > Streptomyces > Streptomyces indiaensis. Next base: position 8,178 of record NZ_JAKEIO010000020.1, on the reverse strand, counting down.
GCGTAAGCGTAGAAGCGGAAGCCGTCGCCCTCGTAGGTGGCGTGCAGCAGCCGGTCGACATTCATCCGCGGGCGGCCGTTCGCGGTGTCGGCGATGATGCTCCTGACCAGTGACCTGCGTGCGGCGACACCGTCGTCGCGAGTGGCCCCGCCGAAGAACTCAGCCGTCCCCTCGTCCATGGCGGTGGTGCGGTCCCGCTCGTACCAGGGGCCCTCGCCGAAGTAACCGGGCACGGCAAATCGGCCGTTGAGATAGTGCACGTACTCGTGCCGGAACAGTTCCTCCAGGGTGAGCGAGGAGTCCTGCGGGACGCGGCGCTGGTACGTGTAGAAGGTGGCGTTGCGCTCGATGTAGATGCCGCCGTTGTCGGTGCCCATGCCGGTCAGCAGCGGATGGTAGTTCTCGTAGTCCGCGCGGGAGGCATACAGGATGATGACGAGGCTGGTGTTGGTGTCGCCGACGAGCGGCTCCTCGGTGCCCAGCACCCGGTGGAACTGCGCCTTGACCTGCTTGCTCGCATAGTAGAGCTGGTCGACGGCGGCGCGGTCGAGGCCGGTGCGCACCTTGATGGCTTCGTTGTCGTAGCGGTATGTCCGGGGGAAGATCTCCCGTTCGATGTCGTCCTTGCAGACGGCGTAGGGCCTGCACGCTCCGTAGAAGTCCAGCCAGGATGCGAGCCGCGCCCAGGGCGCGCTGCCGCGACCGAAGTTACGGACGACCGGGGTGAGGAGCGCACCGAGGTCCGGCACGATCGCGGGTGTCAGGGGTGCGATCTGCCCGAAGCGGCCGTACTCGGCGAGGGCGTCGCGCGCGACCCACTCGTTGGGCGTGCCCTTGAGGTGGGTGTAGGTGGAGAACGCGCGGAAGGCGTCGCGGTAGGGGGCGTTGCGTGCGACGAGCGTGTGGAAGGCGGTGTCGTTGTTGCCCGGGTAGACGCCGAGGTAGTTCACGGAGAGCGCGGCGAGGGCCGCTCCTCCCCAGGACGGGTCCTTGTAGGTGGTGGTGTGGTACTGGTTCATGGTGGCCAGCACCTTGCGTATCAGGCCGAGTTGTGAATGGCGCAGTCCGGTGGCGCTGCCCGCGTAGAGCGTCTCGCGCAGCGACTCGGCGTTGGTGCGCGTCACGTCGAAGGACCGGCGGGCGGTGCCGAAGGCATGGAGGGCGCGGCGCATCGCCTCGGTGGTGGGCGGGTCGGTGAGGTCGATTTCACTGCGGGAGAAGTCGTGGTAGGCCACGGCGTGCAGGTAAGTGAGCATCTCCAGCAGATGACTGCCGTTCCTGCCGTCGTGGGCGGCGGCCAGGGCGGAGATGCGGCGGGAGACGGCTTGGACGTGCACATCGGACATGACCGGCGTCAGACGCGCGTCCCAGGTCCAGAGGAGGTCGCGCAGGCAGCCGTCGGCGGTGACGGCCGGGTCGGCGAGGAAGTCGGCGAACTGCTCCGGTCCGAGGCGGTTGACGTCGTCGAGGGTGCACGCGAGGGCCGTGGAGGGCGTAGCCCTCGCGTCCCTGGCCGTCTTGGGGGTGGTCGGCGTCTGCGGGCCGGGAACGCTGATGCCGGCACCCGTGCCGGGTGCGGGTGCGGGCCGCCGCATGGGCCGTGGTGCGGAGGCGAGACGCTCCACCTCGTCGTGTGGCTGGTCGGCGGCAGGGACAGCCGCGTCGGTGAAGGTGCGGGACAGGGGTGGTGTGTACGCCTCAGCGGTTGACGCGTCGCTGAGGACGGCCCCGAGCAGCGTCACCGTGGCGACTGCGGCGAGGAGGGCTCTATGGAGAAAATGACGACTGCCGTTGGATCGCTGGGACACCTGCGGCTCCTGGGTCGGAGGTGGGGGATGGGTCCTTGCAGCGGTGCGGACGGCGAGCGGCAGACACTGACGGGTGCATGCCACTACTGTGTGACGTGCAACATAGTAATGTGACATTGCACTGACAATCCCTCAGTCGGCACGGGATCCGGAGGGCTGCATTCCGGGGGCGCCGGAGGACGCCGACCGGCCGCTGTCGGCCTCGCCCTCCGGTAACAGGGAGAACCCCGTGACCGTGCCGCCGGTGGCCAGCAGCGCCGCCGCCACGCCGGCAGCGTTCCGCCCGCCGCACCAGCGGCCCGCCTCAATTCCGTGGACGGCACTTCCGTGGACGTCGCGTCCGGTCCCGCGTACGAAGGCAGCACCGTCGTCTACCCGACGACGCCCCCGGGGCGCACAAGGTCCGCTCCCGTGTACCAGTACGCGTCCCCGCACCGCCGTCCGCCACGGACGCTGGTGCCGAGGCCGACCCGCGAGTACGAAGACCACTGGCGACACCGCGTCAGCCACCCATGCGAACGCGGCGGGCGGGCATGCCGTCACCTGCTCCACGCCCAGCCCGAATAACAGGCCCTCGGCCAGCACCCGTCTGCTCAGTCGGCCCACGCAGACCATGCAGGCTCGAACCGTGCCGGGCCATGCGCTTGCGCCACAGCACCGACAGGACGCCGTCCCGCATGCCGGTCACGTCATCCCGCAGGACGCAGCGCGGCAGCACGGACGGCGCCCGCACCCCGGCCCGGCAGTCCCCAAGAGCCTTCATCCGCCGCGGCTGGCCCTGTTCCGTTGTCGTGGTCCAGCCAAGCAGGTGGCCGCGGCGACCTCGCACCGCTGGCCTTCCAGCCGGAGCCGCACGACGATCAGGCCGACGAAACCGGCGCTTACCCTTGCTTCAAGCGCGCCCCCACACACACATCACTTCTCTCGTCGAGCTCCTCCGAGGGGGGTGCCTCGACCGGACCGAGGGCCTCAGACAGATCCGCTCCGGCGGTTCCTGAACCACCACGCGCCAGCGACGAGCACGAGGACGACCGCGCCGATGGCCAGCGGTACGGCCATGGGCATGCCGTCGTCGTTCTTCGAGTTGTCCGCTACCGCCTCCGTGGGCGACTTCTCGGCGGCAGGCTCGTTCGAAGCGGTGCCCGGCGTGGGAGCGGAGGTCGTCGGTTCGTCCGGAGGGCTGGCACTCACCAACTCGGCGCCGGGTGCTGCGGCCTTCAGCTCCAGGCGGGGCGCGGGATGGCCGTGCCCGTGCCCGTCCCCCTCGGCCTCCTCCTCCAGCCCGATCCAGCGGTCGACCTTGCCGTCGCTGTAGGTCTGCAGGGTCTTGAACACCAGCTCCTTCGCGTCGGGCAACTGCCGTACCGTCACGGCGTGCTCGGCGTCCTCACCCACGGCGAGCTTCGGTCCCGACACCGTGTAGCCACGGCCGGTAGGGGCGAACTTCCAGCCCTCGGGGCCTTCCTCATAGGTGACGTCCTGCGGGGTGATGCCCTTGGGCAGGATCACCTCCAGCTTGCTGATCCCGGCCGAGGCGGACTCCGACTCGGCGGAGAAGGTCAGCTCGACGTTCTGGTCGAGGGCCCGGGCGCCCTCCGCTTCGACCTCGGCGTGGGCCGCGGCCGGGACCGCGGTGGCGACAGCGACCGCGAACGCGGCTGCCGAGAGGGCGCCGGTGAGGCGCAGGCTGCGTAGCAGGGTCGGGCAGTGCACGGGGAACTCCCTTGTTTCGATGGTGTGGGGGCTGCGTTCAAACGCTGGGCAGGCCCTGCGGCCGGGCCGAGACACTGAACCGGTCCCGGGCCTGCCTGGAGCAGGCCCGGCCCAGGGCTTTTGATCGTCCGGTCGTACGGCTCAGGCCACGGCACGGCGCACGGCGTCCGTCACCTCGTAGCCCGCTTCGACGATCGCGGCCCGTACGGCGGCGTCGTCGAGCGACCCCCCGCGCACGGTCACCAGGCCGGACGGGACGTCGACATCGGCCTTGATCACGCCGTCTGCTTCCACCACCTCTTCGGTGATGCTCGCCGCGCAGTGGCCGCAGCTCATGCCGGACACGGCGTAGGTCTTCTCAGCCATGGGGTGCTCCTGTTCTGTGTTCTTACAGCGGTTGTGGAGGTCTGGTCCGTCCGCAGCGCGGGGGCGAACCGGGTCGCTGCCGCCCGGACCACGAAGGACCGGGCGGCAGTAGCGTGCGGGTGGTCAGGCAGCGGCGGGCACCGGTGCGCAGCGTTCGGCGTCGTCCAGCCACTCGATCAGCGAGGTGCGGGCGCGGGCGACCCGTGAGCGCACCGTGCCCACCGGGCAGTCGCTGACGTCGGCCGCCTCGGCATAGGGCAGGCCCACCAGCTGGGTGAGGACGAATGCCTCGCGGCGGTCGTCCGGAAGGGTGTCCAGCAGTTCGGCGAGGGCGATGCCGTCGTCGAAGCCGGGCAGATGGCGCGGCTGAGCGCGTTCGGCGGCCGCCTGCCAGTCGTCGGTGTCCGACAGGCGGGGCCGGGAGGAGGTGTAGCGGATGCTGTCGATCACCGCGCGGCGGGCGATGGACAGCAGCCAGGTGCGGGCCGAGGAGCGGCCTTCGAACCGGTGCAGGCTGCCCAGGGCGCGCAGGAACGTGTCCTGGGTCAGGTCCTCGGCGCTCTGGGGGTCGGCTCCGAGGAACGTCACGTAGCGGCGGACGTCTCGGTGCAGGGCTCGGACGAAGAGGTCGACGGCTTCGGGGTCGCCACTGCGGGCGGCCAGTGCCCAGGCGGTGACCGAATCGTCTCTCGACCCTTGTGTCGATTCATCGCGCGGTGCAGACAGGGTCAGGGCAGGAGTGAGCACCTGGTGTCTCTCATTCGGGAATCCAGGCACCGGTGTGGGCCGCCGCGCGCACAGCAGTGCGCGCGGCACGGCGGAACCGGTGAGTGGGTGATGGGGTGTGCGGCCCTGCACGGGTGTGCGCGGCCGATGCCCGAGGCGCGGAAGCCGACGGCTCGTCGGCTCCGTCCACGGCCTCGGAAAGCCGGCTGTCGTCAGGCGACAGCGGTCCCCATGGGTGGACCCCGAGAAGTGATCGCGTAGGTGAGAAGGAAGTGCCGCGGCTTGCGCTCCGAACCGCCTCGGCGGGCGCGGATGTGCGGCCGGTGCGGCGGCACGGGCAGCCGGAGGATCAGGCGCAGCGGAGCGACGAGCCATCCGGCGAGAGCGCGCAGGATGCGGAACGCGGCCCGCTCGCCGTGGGCGAGCCACAGCCCGCACAGCAGCGCGGCCAGCAGGTGGGCTGCGAGCATGCCGGTCGAGGACATGCCACCCATACCGTGGTCCACGGCATGCGCAGCCCCCATGTGGCCCATCGACCCCATGGAGTGCGTGGCCCCCATCCCGTGATCCATGGAGTCCATGGACATCGGCATGGCGCCGTGCTCCGTGCCCGAGGGCGAACCGCACAGCAGATGGCCCAGCCACTGCTGGACCAGCGACCTGCCGCCGGACGGTTTCGGCTGTACGACTGCCTGAGCGAGCGAGAACGACGTGTGAAGCACGGTTTGGGCGGCGACCGCGACGGAGCCGACCGCAACCGGTCCGCGCTCCCGGCCGGCCAGCAGCCAGGCCGTGCCGCCGGTCGCCGCCGCTCCCGCTGCCATGGCCCACCAGGGAACCGCGGTTCCCGACATCATGACGTGCCCCAGGGAAGCGAGCAGCACGCAGACGGCCGCGAACACAGCGGCCCTGAGCGTGCGAGTACACCCCCCAGCGGTCATAGCGCCTCATCCTCGCAGTCCGGGCCTCACGCGTCACGGGAGGGTACGGAACTGGCCCCGGTGTCCGACTCAATCCAGCCGTAGTGATCCACGCCACAGCGATAGGAGGGAACTTGGGGCCCGGTTCCGCCGACTGCTGCCGTGGGCCCGGAAATGTCTCCGGGGTGGAACGGAGTTGAGGAGGGCGCCGGTGGCGGCGGAGCAGAGCGAGATCCGGACTCCGGTCGACAGCGGCCCCGCGCGGGGGACCACAGCGATGAGCGCGTTGCTGACGTGCGCCATGGCCTTCTCGATGATGCAGCTGTTCCTGCTCGGCGCCCTCGGACCGCGGCTCGTGGACGACCTGGACGTGTCGCCGACCGTACTCGGTTTGACCACGACCGTCGGCTTCGGCGCTGCCGCCGTCCTCTCGCCGGTCGGCGGGCGTGTGGTGGACCGGGTCGGCCCGCGCCGCTGCCTGGTCGCGCTGCTGCTGGTGTCGGCGGTGGCCCTGGCTCTGATCGGGGCGGCGCCGGGGGCGGGGTTCCTGCTCGCGGCGGTCGCGCTCGGCGGACTGCCCCAGGCGCTGGCCAACCCGGCAACGAACAAGACGATCCTGGCGGCCGTTCCCGCCGAACACCGCGGCTCGGTGACCGGGATGAAGCAGTCGGGCGTGCAGCTGGGCGCGTTCGCCGCCGGGTTGCCGCTGGCCGCGCTGGCCGGGGTCGTCGGCTGGCGGGGCGCGGTGTGGGCGGCCGCCGCGACGGCCGTGGTGGCCGCGCTCTGGGCGGCACGTACGCTGCCCTGCGATCCGCCCCCGAAGTACGCGCCCGCCTCCTGGATCCCGCGAGGCACCATCGCCTGGCTGGCCGGTTTCTCTCTGCTGCTGGGCTGCGGCATCGCCTCCGTGAACACCTACCTCGCCCTGTACGGCGTGCGTCGGCTCGGCCTCGGCCCCACAGCCGCTGCCGCCCTGGTGGCGGTCCTGGGCGTCGCGGGGATCGCCGGGCGGGTGGGCTGGTCCAAGGCGGCCGGGCAGCCTGGGCGTGCGCTGTGCCTGCCAGGTGGACTGGCGGCCGGAGCGGTGGGGGCGGCGCTGCTGCTCGCGGCCTCGGCGTACGCGCCACCGCTGGCCTGGGTCGCGGCGGTGGCCGTGGGCGTCTTCGCCGTGTCCGCGAACGCGGTGTCCATGGTGCTGGTGATGCAGCGCGCGGCGCCGGGCCGGGCCGGGCAGGACTCGGCGCTGGTCTCGGCCGGATTCTTCGCCGGGTTCGCCATCGGTCCGCCGCTGTTCGGTCTGCTGGCCGCCGCCGGTCACTACGGGGCGGGGTGGCTGCTGGTCGCCGGTGAGTTCGTGGGCGCGGGCGCGGTGGCGATGGTCTGGGCCGTGCGGGAGCGGCGATCGGCCATAGGGCGATGAGTACGGCGGGCGCGGCCGAGGGCCCCGTGGGCTCCACGGACACGACTGCCACCGTCCCCGGCTGGGTCGCCCCGGCGCTGGAGAGCGTTCTGCGCCGGGTCGCTGTCACCCGAACGGAAGTCGCAGACCGCTTCCCGCTGTTCGCGGACCCCGGCACCGGCCGGTGGACGACGACCGGCCGGGGCTCGTGGACCGGTGGCTTCTGGGCAGGACTGCTGTGGCTCCGCGCCCGGCACACGGGGAAGCAGACCGACCGGGAGGCCGCCGTACGGTTCACAGGCCGGCTCACTGACTGGGTGGACGCCGACACCGCCACGCGCGGCCTGATCCTCTGGTACGGCACCGCGCTCGCCGACACACCGGAGGCCGCCGCTCTGCGCGCGCGAGCGGCCCACGCCTGCCGGAACGCCTACGACCCCGGACTCGGCCTGGTTCCCTGGGGCTCGGCATTCGGCGGTCCCCGACTCCTGGCCCGCGTGGACGGCGTGCCCGGCATGGTCCCGCTGCTGGCTTCGGCCGACCCTCAGGCAGCCCGGTCCCATCTGCGCCGTCACCTTGAACTCTGCGCGGGCGAGGGCCGCTTCTGCTGGTCCTGGCGGTACGAGGCGGCTGTCGGCTGGGTCCCTTGCGACGATCCACCGCCCGGTTGGAGCCGCGGTCGCGCCTGGCTGTGGCTGGCCGTCGCCGATGCCGTCCATCGTCTCGGCACCGGCGATCTCGCTGAGGGCATGAGCCACTCGCCCCGGGAGCAGGCCGTGCCGCCGGCCGATGCGGCACACCCCGAAGGCCCTGTCGACACCTCCGCCGCCGCCGTCACCGCGGTGGCCCTGCTCAAGCTCGGCCACCGCGAGCAGGCCCTCGCACTGCTCGACGAACTGGTCGGCTCCCAGGTCACGGCGGACGGCCGTCTCCTGAACGGCTGCTACGACCTCGCCTCCGGGACGGCGACCCAGCACGAGTTGATCTGGGGTGACTTCTTCCTCGCGTACGCGCTCGCCGCACTCACCGGCCTGGTCGGCCCTCACGACGCCTAGACGATTAGTTCCGATTGCGGGGTTCACGGACGCAGGGAGGGTGTCCAACATCGGGTTGTGACGACCGAGTTAGACACCCTCTCGGCCGCACTGTACGTGCACATAGACGACCGTTTGAAGACCTCGCCCCGACGGGGCCGACCGCCTCGGCTGACCGACGCTGAACTGGTCACCCTGGCCGTGGCCCAAGC
>NZ_JAKEIO010000019.1 GCF_021474405.1 [Streptosporangium] indianense | reverse complement strand
ACCCCCGGCCCCGCCGCACCCCGACATCCTGCGCGGGATGCGGGTCCTGGTCGTCGACGACAACGACACCAACCGGCTGATCCTCGACGCGCAGCTGCGCAGATGGCACATCGGGCCCACCATGGTCGCCGGCGGCCCTCAGGCCCTCGTGGCCCTGCACGAGGCACAGGCCGCGGGCCGTCCCTTCACCCTTGCCATCGTCGACATGTATATGCCCGACATGGACGGCCTGGAACTCGCCCGCCGGATCACCACCGACCAGAACCTGGCCCGCGTACAGCTGCTGCTCCTCACCTCCGGCACCCAGCCGCCCGCCGCCGAGCTGCATGCCGCCGGCATCGCCCGCAGCTTGTCCAAGCCCGTCCACCAGTCCCAACTCCTGGACGCCCTGGTCGAACTCGCCACCCGGACATCGCCGGTGGCCGCGACGGCCCCGGCAGTGCGGACCCCCACCGCGCCCCAGCAGGCCCATCGGGGCCATCTCCTGCTGGTCGAGGACAACGAGATCAACCAGATGGTCGCCCAGGGCCTGCTCACCCGGCTCGGTTACAGCACGGACATCGCCGCCGACGGTGCCCAAGCCCTGCTCATGACCGAAGAGCACGATTATCAGGCCGTGCTCATGGACTGTCAGATGCCCCGGATGGACGGCTACACCGCCACCCGGGAACTGCGCCGCAGGGAAGGGGACCAGGGGCACGTGCCGGTGATCGCCATGACCGCCGGTGCCCTCGCCGAGGACCGGGAACGGTGCATCGCCGCGGGCATGGACGACTACGTCTCCAAACCCGTCAGCGCCGACGAGCTGGAACAAGCCCTCGCGCGCTGGGTCCACCCCACCACCCCACCGCAGACGGGCAACGACGGCCTCCGAGTCTCCATCGAGCAGCGGCTGGACGAACTGCGCGGCGCCGGCAGCCCTGCCGAGCACGAACTGGTCGACAGGCTGGTGGACCATTTCCTCGTCCGGGCCCCCGAGATGACCAGCGCGCTCTTCCACGCGCTCGGCCGCCACGACTCGCAGGAGATCGCAGACCAGGCTCACAGCCTCAGAGGCGCCGCCGGGAACATAGGTGCCGTGAGCCTCGCCGCCTGTTGCCAGGAACTGGAAGAGCACGCGCGGTCCGGAGAGCCGGCGTCACTGGCCGAGACCGCTCCCCGCCTCCAGGACGAACTCGACCGGACCTGTCGCACCCTTGAGACGGTCCGCTCCCACCCTCCAGGCCGCGAACCCGGCTGACGAGCCGCCCGGACATCGCCTCCTGGGCGCGCGTACCGGCCGGAGGGAAGGAGAGCCTGTGGGCAAGATGCAAGTCCTGCTGCCCGCCCGCCGTGATGCGACGGCCTGGGTGTATGCGGCAGCTGGGGCTGTGACGATCGTCGTCTATCTGGTCACCGCCTCCGCGGCGCGTTACATGCTGCCCGTACTGATAGCCGCCTCGGTCGTCTTCGCGATCGCGGGCGGAGTGATCAGGAACAGGCCGCCCTCGTTCCTTCCGTGGCTCCTCTTCGCGGCGGCAATGGCACCGTACGCGGTGGCGGACGCGATCTGGGGCCTTTACCAGGTCCACGACGCAGAGGTGCCGTTCCCGGGCACGGCCGACATCCTCTACCTGGGCAGCTACTTGCTGTTCGCCGCGGGGCTGGTGACGCTGGCCCGGCAACATTCAGGCCGCCTGCACTGGGCGGGGTGGCTGGACGCGGGAATCGTCACGCTGGGGTTCGGCATCCTGTCGTGGGCGTTCATCATCGCCCCCTACCTGCGCAGCGAGCTGTCCGCGTGGCCGCTCGCGGTGTCCATCGCCTATCCCGTAGCCGACCTGGTGCTGTTGTCCGTAACTGCCCGGTTGCTGCTCACCACCGGCAAGCGCACCCCCTCGATTCTTCTGTGCAGCGGATGGCTGCTGGTCCTTCTCGCCGCCGACGGCCTCTACTACGGAACGATGGCCACGACCGGGACCGCCATCGCGGAGGATGTGTCCGAAGTGGGGTGGATGGTCTCGTCCCTCCTGCTGGGGGCCGCGGCGCTGCACCCGTCCGTCGGCTGGCCGGCACGACTGTCGGACGACAAGGAGAGGATGCCCCGGAAACGACTGTCGATCCTGATCGCGCTCATCCTGGTGGGGCCGTTGATCGTGCTGGCCGATGTCGGGGGCATCCGGGGCCAGCCCGTGAACATCACGGTGATGGTCGGCATGCTGGCGACTCTTTCGCTGCTGCTGGTGCTGCGCATCGCGTTCCTCGCCCAGTACGCCCAGAGCAGGGCTATCGAAGCGCGGACACAGGCGCACCACCTCGCGGTATCACTGCGAGAGCAAGAAGAGCTCCAGAAGCAGCTGAGTCATCAGGCGACCCACGACCCGTTGACGGGGCTGGCCAACAGAGCGCTGTTGGACCAGTGCCTGGAGTCCGCTCTCAGCCGGTGCTCCGCCTCATTCCCCGCCGCGCTGCTGATGCTCGATCTCGACGGCTTCAAGGAAGTCAACGACACCCTGGGCCACCCGTCCGGCGACGAACTGCTCGTCGACGTCGCCCGGCGGCTGACGTCCAGGGTCCGCGAGCAGGACATGGTGGCCAGGCTCGGCGGGGACGAGTTCGCACTCCTCGCGGAAGGCGTGGACGCCAGCACACTCTTCGACTACATCAGGCGGATCCTCGACTCCTTCATGGACTCCTTCATCCTCGACCGTGGCCATGCGGTCCGCGTGACGACGAGCATCGGAGCACGGAGCGTCACCAGGCCGACCACGCCGGCAGAAGTGCTGCGGGACGCCGACATCGCTCTGTACCGGGCCAAGACCGCGGGCAAGAACCAGGCCGTGTTCTTCGAAACCCCGTGACGGCCGCAGCGACGCACGCCGCGACCACGCCGAGTTCCCCGCCCAGGACGTCAGCTGTGCACCGCGAAGGGCGCCCGGGGCTGCCTGCCCTGTCAGGCGCCCTTCCTCGTCTGTCTAGAAGAAGCCCAGCTTCTTCGCCGAGTACGACACCAGCAGGTTCTTCGTCTGCTGATAGTGGTCGAGCATCATCTTGTGTGTCTCGCGCCCTATCCCCGACTTCTTGTAGCCGCCGAACGCCGCGTGAGCCGGGTACGCGTGGTAGCAGTTGGTCCAGACGCGGCCCGCCTTGATCGCCCGGCCCAGACGGTAGGCCGCGTTGCCGTCGCGGGTCCAGACGCCCGCCCCGAGGCCGTACAGCGTGTCGTTGGCGATCTTCAGGGCCTCGTCGACCGAGTCGTACGTCGTGACCGACACGACCGGACCGAAGATCTCCTCCTGGAAGATCCGCATGTCATTGGTGCCGCGGAAGATGGTCGGCTCGATGTAGTAGCCGCCCTCCAGGCCCGGCACCGCGCGAGGGCTGCCGCCCGTGACGACCTCGGCGCCCTCCTTCCTGCCGATGTCGAGGTAGGAGAGGATCTTCTCGTACTGGTCGTTGCTCGCCTGCGCGCCGATCATGGTCGCCGGGTCCAGCGGGTCGCCGCCGACGATCGCGCGGGTGCGTTCGACACAGCGGGCCATGAACTCGTCGTAGATGGAGGAGGGGATCAGGGCACGCGAGGGGCAGGTGCAGACCTCGCCCTGGTTCAGGGCGAACATCACGAAACCCTCGACCGCCTTGTCCAGGAAGTCGTCGTCGGCGGCCATGACGTCGGGCAGGAAGATGTTCGGGCTCTTGCCGCCCAGTTCCAGGGTGACCGGGATGATGTTCTCGCTCGCGTACTGCATGATCAGCCGGCCGGTGGTCGTCTCCCCGGTGAACGCCACCTTCGCCACCCGCGGGCTGGACGCCAGCGGCTTGCCCGCCTCCACCCCGAAGCCGTTGACGACGTTGATCACGCCCGGTGGGAGCAGGTCGGCGATCAGGTCGATGACGTAGAGCAGGCTGACCGGAGTCTGCTCGGCCGGCTTGATGACGACACAGTTGCCCGCGGCCAGCGCGGGTGCGAGCTTCCATGTGGCCATCAGCACCGGGAAGTTCCACGGGATGATCTGCCCGACCACGCCCAACGGCTCGTGGAAGTGGTAGGCGACGGTGTCGGCGTCGATCTCCGCGATGCTGCCCTCCTGCGCGCGGACGACTCCGGCGAAGTACCGGAAGTGGTCCACGGCCAGCGGGATGTCGGCGGCCAGGGTCTCGCGGACCGGTTTGCCGTTCTCCCACGTCTCGGCGACCGCGATCTTCTCCAGGTTCTCCTCGATGCGGTCCGCGATCCTGTTGAGGACGTTCGCGCGTTCCGCCGTGGACGTGCGGCCCCAGCGGTCGGCCGCCCGGTGCGCGGCGTCCAGGGCGAGATCGATGTCGGCCGCGGTCGAACGGGCCACCTCGCAGAAGGCCTTGCCGGTCACCGGCGTCGGGTTCTCGAAGTAGCGCCCCTCGACCGGCGCCGTCCAGTCGCCGTCGATGAAGTTGTCGTAGCGACGGGCGAAGGAGACGATGCTTCCCTCGGTTCCTGGCTGCGCGTACACCATGGCGGCTCTCCTCGGTGAAGGGCGGTGTGGGACGGTCGTGACGTCCCTCACCGTGCTCCCGGGAGGTTGGCGCAAGGTTGGCGCCGTGATGGACCGGGCGTCCGTCGGTCGCGCAGAGCCGTCGTGAGCAGGACCCTGCGTCCGTCAGTCGCGCAGAGCCGTCGTCAGCCGGCCCGTCGCGATCGCACGGCGCGTGTCGTCGGGGCCGAGCAGGCGCAGCGCGTGCTCGTGGATCTCCGCGTCGTACGGGGCCCGTTCGCCGTAGCGCAGGGCGTGTTCCGGGCGGGTGCTCGCCAGTACGGCCTCACGTACGGCCACTTCCAGGCGCGTGCGCCACTCCTCGATGCCGGGCGCCTCGGAGCGCGGCAGGAGCGGGCCGCCGTACAGGCCCAGGGCGGTGTCGGTGTCGCCCTGCTCCAGCGCGCGCAGGACGTCGACGGCGTCGCAGGACACCGGTGCGGTGAGGGCGTAGTGGCGGGCGGATATCGCACCGCCCAGCGCCCGGCGCAGGTGCGAGATCTCCGCCTTGAAGGTCGACGACGTCACCGGCCGGTCACCGTAGAGTGCCGCGCGCAGCCGTTGCGGGGAGTAACCCTCGGGTTCGAGGGCGAGGAGGGTGAGGATCTCCACCTGCCGGGGGCGCAGGGGGAGCGGCCGTGTCTCGTGCAGGACCTGCTCGGAGCCCAGGCACGTGAGCAGCAGCCGGGCCGGACGGGACACCTCCGTGGTCAGCCGGGCCTCGATCGTCGACACCAGGCTGCGGACGGTGGACATGGCAAGGGGGTGCGAGCGGTCCCAGGTCGTCGACAGGTCCAGCACGCCCAGGACGCGCCCGTCCCCACCGCGCACGGGTGCGCAGTAGCAGACCCAGCCGTGCAGGGCCGACACCAGGTGCTCGGCCGAGAAGACGGAGCTGGGGCGGCCCGTGCGCAGCGCGAGGGACAGGGCGTTGGTGCCCATGGCCTGTTCGTCCCAGCGGCCTCCGGGCGCGAAGTTGACCCGCTCTGCCCTGCGGCGCATGGTCGCACCGCCGCAGGTCCACAGGATGGTGCCCGACTCGTCGGTGACCGCCGTGACGAACCCGGCGTCCTCGGCGATGCTGTGCAGTTCCCCGGCGAGCGCGGAGACCGGCCCGTACAGCGGTGAGGACGTCCAGCGCTGGTGCACCCGGCCGCCGTCGGTGACGGGGGCGCTGTCCCGGCCCGGGTCCACGCTGCCCAGCGAACGGGCCCAGGACTCGGTCACCTCGTGGCGCAAGGTCACGGTGCCGCCGGGCCGCGTGCCCGGGACGCTCAGCCGCGGCACCCAGCGGGACCACTCGTGCTCCAGCACGGCCCTGCGCCGCGTGAGGTCAGGGCGCTGTGACATGGCCTCTCCCTGCCGTCGTACCGGATTCTCGGCGTCAGGTCAGTGTGACCGGAGGTGCCGGTCCCGGTCGAGAACTCCGTCGGACCCGGGTGAGACGTTCTGAACGGGCGACTCTCCACTGGATGTTTGTCCGGTGCCCGGGTGCCGCCGTCCGGGTGACGGGTTCACTCGACCCGACGGACGGGGCCCGGCCCGCGTACCGACGCCGCGCGGCTCGGCGTTCCCCTGGCATGGACAGCACGGAGACGGCGCGGCGCCGTGCGGGGAACGACGCCGCTCCCCGCTCGTACGCCGAACTCACCAGTGGGTACGCGGGACACCCGCCGATCTACGCGGCTCTGGTCGCCGAGTGGGAGGCGCGCGGCCACACGGTGCCGGAACACCGCGACGGCCAGTGGGTGTCCTTCGCCGCGCCGGCCGAGAGCGAGACCTGGACCGCCGTCACCGCGTGGACCGCAGGCCGCCTCATGGGCCAGGCGAACCCCGCCGCCCCGCATCCGGCCGCCGCCTCGCATCGGGCCACCGGCCCTCATTCCGCCGTCGGCCGGCGGCGCCCGTCTCACCAGCCGTCCGTCACCACCGGCTCCGCGCTGACCGGCGCCAGCACCGCGAGGGTTCCGCTGGCCTCCCGCAGGGCCGACTCGAGCGTGCCGGGGGTGTGCAGGGCGCCGGTACCGTCCGGCGGGACGAGCCACTCCAGCCGTCCGGCGGGCCGGTACGGCGGCGGCACGGCGATCCAGGAGCCCCTGCCCACGTGCCGTACCCCGAAGCCGACCCACTCGCTGACCGGATCGGGCGGCAGGAAGAACCCCACTCTGCGCGCGGCACAGTCCACCAGGGTGGGGCCCGGCACCTTCAGCGGATCGCGCCACAGTATGTCCAGCGCGAGCAGGCCGAGCCGATCGGGGACGCTCAGCACGTCCCAGTAGCGCCCGGCCTCCACGAGCATCGTCCCCGCGCCGTAGTCCCACTCCCGCTTGCACTCCTGGGGGTCCGTGGCGGCCGCGGCGAGCCACTCGACGGCTTGTTTCCACATGACGCTCTGCATGGCCACCCCAGGCACAGTCGGTGGCGCCGCGGTCGGGCGCGCGCTGGACACGGGCCGGTGGCCCGCGGGGTTCCGCGTGCCGCCCGGCCGTAGCCATGCTGGTAGATATTTCTAACGGCCGGAAGGGGTGGCGCGGTGTGGCGTTTGGGGCGCGCCGGTCCCGGTCGAAAGAAGGCAACCGGCGGCACCTCCCGGACAAACCGCGATCGACTTCGTGCGCGTCCCGCACGCCTGTCACCAGCCTCGCCATGTCCAGACATGGCCGAAAAAATTTCCCGGTGCCACACGGCGCCCGGGGACACCGAGGAAACAGCGACGGCCCCCACCGGGTCATCCGGTGGGGGCCGTCCGACAACGAGGGGGTGCGGAGGTCAGGCCTGACGTTCGGTGTTCTTCTTCTTGATCCGGGCCGCTTCCTTGCGGACCTCCGCCTGAGTGGCGCGCTCCCGCTCCAGCCACTCGGGGCCTTCCTGCTTCAGCGCCTCGATCTGCTCGGTCGTGAGGGGCTCGGTGACGCCCGCCCGGGCGAGACCGGCGATGGAGACGCCGAGCTTCGCAGCGACCACCGGGCGGGGGTGCGGGCCGTTCTGCCGCAGCTCCCGCAGCCACTGCGGCGGGTTCGCCTGGAGCTCGTTCAGCTCGGCACGCGAGACGACACCCTCCCGGAACTCGGCGGGTGTGGCCTCGAGGTACACACCCAGTTTCTTCGCCGCGGTCGCGGGCTTCATCGTCTGGGTGCTCTGGTGCGACGTCATGGCTCCCAGGGTATCGAGCGTGTGCACGACCCCTGACCACGCCCGGTAACCTGGCGAGGTGACAGGCTCGGATGAAACCCCCTCGTTCCGGCTCGCCTACGTCCCCGGGGTGATGCCCGACAAGTGGGTGCGCATCTGGAACGAGCGGCAGCCCGACGTCCCGCTGATCCTCACGCAGGTGCCCGCCGGAGCGGCGGCCGAGCGGCTGCTCGGCGGGGAGGCCGACGCGGGCCTCGTCCGCACACCCGTGAACCGCGAGGTCTTCAGCGCGATCCCCCTCTACACCGAGCAGACGGTCGTCGTGGTGCCCAAGGACCACCTGGTCACGGCCGTTGACGAGGTGACGCCGGAGGACCTGGCCGACGACATCGTGCTGCACCCCCTCGACGACGTCCTCGACTGGGAGAATCTCCCCGGGCGCCCCGCCTTCGAACGGCCGGCCACCACCGCCGACGCCGTCGAACTCGTCGCGGCCGGCATCGGCGTCCTCGTCGTCCCGCTGTCACTCGCCCGTCTGCACCACCGCAAGGACCTCACCCACCGGCCCCTCACGGACGCCCCCGAGTCGAGCGTGGCCCTCGCCTGGCCCGAGGACGCGAAGACGGACCAGGTGGAGGACTTCATCGGCATCGTCCGCGGCCGTACGGTCAACAGCACCCGGGGCCGTCAGCAGGCCCCGGCGCAGGGCACGTCCACGGACGCCGGCCGGGGCGGCACCCGGCACAAGCAGGTACCCGGGAAGCCGGCGGCCGGGAAGTCCGCGGCTGGAAAGTCGGCCGGGGTGAAGCGCACCGGGAAGAGCGGCCGGGGCGGCCCCAAGGGCGACAGGCGCGGCAGGCCCGGCCGCCGTTCGTAGGGCCCGGATCTCGCTGCTGTTCGTCGCGCCGGGGGCCGATCGCAGTGCGTCGTGCCCGTACCGGCTGTGGTGCGTGATGCCCTCGCCGGCCGTCGTGTTCGTGGCGGCCGGCGAGGGGAGGCCGGTATGACGTGACGGGGAGGGGGCGGCCGGCGGACCGCAGACCCCTGCCCGGGGTCGATGCGGACTCGTACCCGCTCAGCCGCCGGCCGACGGAGACGGTGCCGGCGCCCCGTAGGACGGGTTGGGGGCGACCGTCTGGAAGTCCTTGAGATCCTCGGGGATCGGCAGGACCCTGACCGGCGCGCCCGCCTGCGGAGGCGGCGGGGTCGTCTGGTCCTGGGGCAGCTTGGGCGGGGCGGTGATCTGGAAGCTGACCTGTTCCTGGTTGATCAGGCCGGTCTTCTCCAGGACGGTGATGTGGTCGAGCACGGTGTCGTTGGTCGTGTCGGCGAGCTCCCGCACGAGGCTGTTCCGGGTGGTCGCCCGGATCTTGGCGATCGTCGGGAAGATGCCCCCGTGCGCGACGCGCATGATGGTGACGGCCGTCGACTCGAACTCCTTGCCGGTGCTGCCCTCGGCCGTCGCCACGAACTGCTGCTGCTGCGGAGACGGCTCGTTCGGCAGGGTGATGCCCAGGTCCGCGGAGATCTTGCGGCAGCCCGCGTCGAGCCGGCCGTGACCCACGAGCAGATGCTTGGAGACTTCCTTCATCTCCGGCGACGTGCTCCGCTCCTTGATCAGCTGACCCAGCGGGTACTCCCACAGTCCGGCCGCGCGCACGCGCACCACGAAGTCGCGGTCCGCCTCGGTCAGCGGACCCCACTGCGTGTTGGCGATGATGCGGTCCTGGCCGGAAGCCGCGTTCTGCACACCCAGCATGCTGGGGTAGGCGAGCGCGGTGAGCGTAAGGATCAACGCACCGCCCACGAACGCGGTTCCTGCCGTGCTGCGCGAGATGCGCATCGTGCCTCCTGGGATATGAACGGCCCAACACCCAGAGGTACGGACGCCGGAGGCGAAACAATCACTCCTGCCGTAAAAAAGTTCGCACGACCCGTTCGAAGGAATCCACGGAGGGGAAAGAGGGGACGAGATCAGGACGGATCGGCCGAGTTCACCAGCCAGTCGTACGCGGACCGTGCCCTGAACTGCGCCTGACCGCCCGGCAGAAGCAGCCCCGCGGTGGCGAACTCCGGCGCGTCCGCCTGGCCCGGGACGTACGGGATCGCGATGCAGCGCATGCCGGCCGCGTGCGCGGCGGCGGCGCCCGGAGCCGCGTCCTCCAGCACGACGCAGTCGGACGGGGTCGCGCCGAGCCTGCGGGCCGCCTCCAGGAAGACGTCCGGAGCCGGCTTGCCGTGTGGGACCTCGTCGGCCGAGACCACGGTGTGCAGGTGGGCGTCCAGGCCGGTGCCGTTCAGCACCGCCGCGATGGCCTCCGGTGAGGAGCCCGAGGCCACGGCCATGGGCACGCCCTCGGCCGCCAGCAGCTCGACGAACGCGCGCATCTCCGGGTAGGCGCGGGTGGCGCTGCGGGCCAGCCCCAGGTAGTGGCGGTTCTTCACGGCGAGGAGTTCCCCGACCGGGGCGCGCAGACCGTAGCGGTCCTTCCAGTCCGCGACCGTCTCCTGTGTGCTGATACCGACGTACCGCTCGTGGTCGGCCCAGGTGAAATCCGCGATGCCGTACTCGGCGAGCGTCCGGCGGCCTGCCTCGTAGTAGTTCGGCTCGCTGTCCACGAGTGTTCCGTCGAGATCGAAGATGACTGACATGCCGCGGAGCCTGCTCATGCCGCCATGCTCTCAAGGATCACCCGCGGGCCGACCGCCCGATCGACTCCACCAGGGGCAGCAGCCGGTGGGAGACGCGCTCGCGCAGGGCGACCTCGGTACGGGTGCGCACCACGCCGGGCATGCTGATCAGTTTCTGGACGACGTCCTCCAGATGCGCGTTGTCCCGCGCCACCACCCGGGCCAGCAGATCCCCGCCTCCAGTGATCGAGAACGCCTCCACGATCTCCGGCACCGCGGCCAGCGCGTCACCCACCTCGTCGAGATGGCCCTGGGTGACCTCGATGTGCACGAACGCCAGCACGGGATGGCCGAGCGCGGCGGGGGAGAGGGCCGGTGCCGTGCCGGTGATCACGCCGTCGCGTTCCAGCCGGTCGAGCCGGGCCTGGAGCGTGCCACGGGCGACGCCCAGGATCCGGGCGTACTCACGCACGCTCGTGCGCGGCTGCTCCAGCAGCAGCCGCAGGATGCGGGTGTCGAGCTCGTCCACGGCCATGGCGCGTTCTCCTCGTCCGTTGGCCCTGTCGCGGCCGTTCGCCGAACGCTGTAACTGTACCAATGGCACAGGTGGCGACACACGAGTTGAGCCAGTGGCCTCCGGGGTGCTGATATGGGTACGTCGATGGCGCTGCGGACCCCGCGGCGCCTTTTTCATGCGTGCTGGTGGCCGGTGTCTCGAAGGGGGCGGTAAGCGGTGCTGAAGAGGGTGTTCATGGCTCCGGATCCCGGGCGGACGCGACTGCGGTTCGCCACGCGTGCCGTGCTCGGCATCGTGCTCGCGGTCGCCGTCTGCGGCCTCGCCGGGCATTCCCTCGCGGGCGCCGTCACCGGAGGGCTCGCCGCCCTGCTCGCCCTGTTCACCGTCACCGACGCCACGGTCCGCGGCCAGGCCGTCACGACCGCGCTGCTGCCCGCCGTGGGCCTGCCCGTGCTCACCGCCGCGGCCGAACTGCACGACCACCCGGTGGCCCGGGACCTGACTTTCCTCGCCGTCGTCGGAGCCGGGGTCTACGCGCGGCGGTGGGGGCCGCGCGGGCACAGCCTCGGCGTCTTCGCGTTCATGACCTTCTTCGTGGCGCAGTTCCTGCACGCCACCACCGGCCAGCTGCCCCAGCTGTACGCCTCGGTCCTGCTGTCCGTCCTCGCCGCCGCCGCGGTGCGCTTCGGCCTGTGGTGTTACGAGCGCCGCCTGCCCCCGCCCGTCGTGCCCGTGCCGCCGGGCGGTACCGGCCTGGCCCGGGTGACCACCCGCCAGGCCGTCCAGGCCACCGCCGGGGCCGGCTTCGCCCTCGTCGTGGGCCAGCTGATGTCCGGACAGCGCTGGTACTGGGCCGTCGGTGCCACGTGGTGGATCTTCGTCAACACCACCTCACGCGGCGAGACCCTGGTCCGCGGATTCCGGCGGGTCCTCGGCACGGTCATCGGCATCGGCCTGGGCCTGCTCGTGGCCGTGCCCGTGCACGGCGACCCGGTCCCCACGGCCGCGCTCGCCGCCGTCTGCGTCTTCGGCATCTTCTACACGGCCGCAGTGTCCTACACCTGGATGATGCTCTGGGTCACGCTCCTCGCGGGCCTGCTGTACGGCCTCCTCGGCGTGCTCGGCCCGGACCTGCTCGCCCTGCGGCTCGCCGAGACCGGCGTCGGGGCGCTGGGCGCCGCCCTGGCCGTGATCCTCGTCCTGCCCGTCACCACCCACAGCATCACCGACGCCTGGATCCGGCGGGCCCTGCGCTGTGTGCACGCCTGCGCCGTCGAGACCGCCCGGCGCCTGGCGGGGGCGGCGGACGCCGACCCGGCCCCGCGGGTGGCGGAGCTGGAGCAGCTCCTCGGCCGGGTGCGGCTCTCGGTCGCCCCGCTCGTGCACCCGTTGAACCCGATGCTCGGCCGCAAGCGGCGGGCCCGGCACGTCCTCGCCCTCCTCGACGACTGCGCCCGCGAGATCCGCGGCCTGGTCGCCGTCGCGGCCGACCCGGAGGCCTCCCACGACGCCCGTCTCGCCACCGCCTGCCGACGGGTCGAGGCCGCCGTGGAGGCCCTCACCGAGGGCCGGGACATCGCGGTCCACGAGGACGGTCTGCCCCACGCGGAACCCGCCCTGGCCCACCTGCACGGCCTGGAACGGGCCCTGGCCGATCTGGCCCGCCCGTTGCGCACGCCGTCGGGCTCACCGCTGGTGGGTGCCTGACCGGTCCGCCCCGAGGGGCGGGAGGCTTCGGGCCCGGCGTTCAACGGCAGGCGCTGCGCCGGGCCCCCGGCCGGGCACGATGCGACGGGGCACGCCGCCGAACCCGGCCGGGCACGATGCGACAGGGCACGCCGCCGGGCCCCGGCTCCCTCGACGGACACACCGCACAGCTCCGTGCTGCTGGGAGGGTGCACGCCGCGCGGCCCCGGGTCCGACCGGGCGATGCACCCTTGACCGCTTGGTCTAGACCGCGCATGATCGGCTGCGCGGTCCTCCCGGGCTGCGCAGCCGAAAGGGGACAACGGTGGCGGACGGCAGGCGGCGGGCGTTCATCGGGTCGTTCACGGCGGCCGGCGGCCCCGGGATCGTGACGGCCGAGGTCGACCCCCGCACCGGCGCGCTGACCCCGCTGAGCAGCGTGAACGCCGTCCCGGACCCCTCCTGCCTGACGCTCTCGCCCGACGGGGAGACGCTGTACGCGGTCAGTGAGACCGCCGAGGGCGCGGTGGCCGCGTACCGGGTGGACGGCGACAAGCCCGAGCCGGCCGGGCGGCCCGTACCGGTCGACGGCGGCAGCCCGACCCACCTCAGCCTCTTCGCGGGGCACGTCCTGACCGCCAACTACGGCTCCGGCAGCGTCACCGCGATCCCCCTCCGCCCCGACGGCACCCTCGCGCGCTCCGCAGCCCGCGTGCTCCGGCACAGCGGCACCGGCCCGCACACGCCCCGCCAGCAGGGACCGCATGCCCACCAGGTGCAGCCCGACCCGAGCGGCCGCTGGGCCGTCAGCGTCGACCTCGGCACGGACTCGGTGCGCGTGTGCACCCTGACGGACGGGGCCCTCGCCCTGCACCGGGAGACCGCCCTGCGCCCCGGCTCGGGGCCGCGCCACCTGGCCTTCCACCCTCACGGCTCGTACGCGTACGTCGTCAACGAGCTGAGCCCCTCCGTCACCGTCTGCCGCTGGGACGCGGCGGAAGGCACCCTGACCCCGCTGTCCGAGACCCCGGTCCTGCCCGGCGCACCGGCGGGCGACGCCTACCCGTCGGGCATCGCCGCTTCTCCCGACGGCCGCTTCGTGTGGACCGCCACCCGCGGCGAGGACGTCCTGTCCGTGCTAGCCGTCGAGGACGAGGAGCTGCGGCTGGTCACCACCGTGCACTGCGGTGGCCACTGGCCGCGCGCCCTCACCGCGGGCGACGGCTTCCTGGACGGCTTCCTGTACGTCGCCAACGAGCGCTCCGGTGACGTGACCTGGTTCGCGGTCGATCCGCTCACGGGTGTCCCGCGACGGGGCGGCTCGATCAGGGTGACCGCCGCCTCGTACGTGACCCTCCGCTGACGACCACCCGCACGACCCGGCCCGGCCCGGCAGCGCGTCCCGAGGCCCCGGACGAACGAAGGCCCGCTCCGATCGGAGCGGGCCTTCACGGCGTCCTGCGACAGTGCCTCGCGTCAGCGCGCGGGCGTGCTCTGCGCCTGCTGCGGCGCGATGCCCAGCGCCGTCGTGTACTTGGCCAGGGCGAGCTTGCCGATCGCCGGGTACGGGCCGAGCGACTCGGCGGCGGAGCAGCCGGCCTCCTTCGCGGCCTCCTCGACCAGGCCGGGCTCGATCTCCGGTCCGATCAGGTACGGCGCGAGCGCCAGCTGCTGCGAACCCGAGGAGCGCAGTTGCTCGGCGACGGAGGCGATGGAGCCCTCCTGGTCCAGGGCCGCCGCCATCACCGGGACGGCGAGACGCGCGGCGAGCAGCATGCCGGTGATGCCCGCCGCCTGCACGGCCTCGTCACCGCCCACCGAAGCGAGGATGATGCCGTCCGCGGCGGTCGCCACGGTGAACAGCCGGGCACGGTCCGCGCGGGCCAGACCCGCCTCGGACAGCCGCACGTGCAGCGCCTCGGCGAGCAGCGGGTGCGGGCCGAGGACGTCGGTCAGCTCGGCGGCGACGCGGCTCTCCATGAGGGCCTGGCGCACCTGGCGCAGCAGCGAGCCGTCCGGGCCGGCGAGCAGCGGCACGACGACGGCGACGGGCCCGTCGGGCGTCTTCACGTCCATGCCGGCGGCGCGGGCCTGCTCGTAACGGGCCGTGCGTTCCTCGGCGGCGTGCACGAGCACGGCCTGCAGCGAGGGGAACTCCGCGTTGTCCCCGTCGAGGTATCCGATGCGGGCGTCGAGGCCGGGCAGCTCGGAACGGGCGATGCTCACAACCTCCTCGGCGAGGCTGCGCGTGGTGCTGCTGGGCGTCCCCGGCACGGCGAGGACGAGCGCGGGCGCGCCCTCGGGAGCGACCAGCGGCTCGGGACGGCGGTGCCGTCCGGGCTGGCGGGGGCGCGGCATTCGTACAGGCAGGCCATCCGCGGGCCCAGTGGGGGAACTCATGGCGCCGCATGTTACTGGCTTCCGGGGTTCCCCTGTTCGGGGAGGGTGCAGGTGAGCGGTATCCGTCCTGTTTTGTCTGATGAGTTACGTACGCAAGGGACGCGATCGGATCAATCACCCGAACGGGTGGTCACGGACAGCATCCTGTCGTCCACCGGCAGGGTGAGGGAACCGGCACTCAGGTCGGTCGCGATCCGCACCGAGCCGTGCAGCGGATCGCCCTCGGCCGGTACCCGCCGCGCCTGCGGGAGCCGCCGGGTCAACTCCTCGTCCAGGGGCCCGAGCAGCGGGTCGCCCAGCTTGAACAGCCCGCCGGTGACGGCGACACGCGGCTCACCGCCGGAGGGGCACACGGCCGCCGCGGAATCGGCCATGTGCCGGGCGGCGGCGCGCAGGATGCCCGCGGCGACGGGATCCCCGTCCGCGCAGGCGGCCACCCGGGGTGCGAAGGAGGCCAGGACGGCGGGCCGGTCGGGGCGGGGATACAGCGCGCCGGGCAGCCCCGCGACGGGCCCGAACTCCTCTTCCGCGCACGCCAGCAGCCGGGCCGAGCCGTCCTCGCGCCGGTCGTGGGCGCGCAGCGCGGCCTCGAGACCGGCCCGGCCGATCCAGGCGCCGCTCCCGCAGTCGCCGAGCAGATGGCCCCAGCCGTCCGCACGCCGCCAGCCGGTCAGGTCGGTGCCCACCGCGATCAGCCCGGTACCGCCCGCGACCACGGCACCCGGAAGCGGTCCGAGCGCCCCCACGTACGCGGTCACGGCATCGGCGGCCAGGGCGACCCTGCGCACGCCCCACTCCCGGGCCAGGGCCCCCGGCAGTTCGGCGCGCAGCCCCGCGCCCAGGGAGGCCAGCCCGGCCGCGCCGATGACGACGGTGGTCAGCGACAGCGCTCCCGTCTCGGCGGTCAACGCACGCACCAGCGGCACGAGTCGCGCCATGAAGTGCTCGGGGTCGATGCCCCGCTCGCCCGTGCGCACCGGCTCACCGGACATCCGCCGGGCCAGCGGACCGCGCCCGGCGGTCCCGACCACGGCCCGCAGCCCGGAGCCGCCGGAGTCCACGGCGAGAAACCCGGAGTGCTCCGTCGCGCCGGTCACGGCAGGCGCCAGTCCACCGGTTGGCCGCCCTGGCGGATCAGCAGGTCGTTGGCCCGGCTGAACGGACGGGAGCCAAAGAAGCCCCGGTCGGCCGACATGGGGGAGGGGTGGGCGGATTCGACGGAGGGCAGGTCGCCCAGGAGCGGGCGCAGATTGCGGGCGTCACGGCCCCACAGGATGGACACCAGCGGCTTGCCGCGCCCCGCCAGGGCGCGGATGGCCTGCTCCGTGACCTCCTCCCAGCCCTTGCCCCGGTGGGCGGCGGGCTTGCGCGGGGCGGTGGTCAGCGCTCTGTTGAGCAGCAGCACACCCTGCCGCGTCCACGGGGTGAGGTCGCCGTTGGACGGCTGCGGCAGACCCAGGTCGGCGTGCAGCTCGCGGTAGATGTTGATGAGGCTGCCGGGCAGCGGCCGCACCTCCGGCGCCACCGAGAAGGACAGCCCCACCGCGTGCCCCGGGGTGGGATAGGGGTCCTGACCGACGATCAGGACGCGCACGTCGTCGAAGGGCTGCTGGAAGGCCCGTAGAACGTTCGGCCCGGCCGGGAGGTAGGTGCGTCCCGCGGCGATCTCCGCGCGGAGGAAGTCCCCCATCGCGGCGACGCGTTCGGCCACCGGTTCCAGGGCCTTCGCCCAGCCCGCTTCGACGATTTCATGCAAGGGTCGTGGTGCCACGGGCGTCACCCTACTGCCGTACGGACAGCGGCGATCAACCGGTGGCCAATGCCTGTGGGCGGCCTCGCCCCCGCCTCACCCCCTCCGGCCCCACTCGTGCCTCGCCCTCGCCTCAGCCGACGAGCGCGGCCCGGACGCACAGCACGTCCGGCAGATGCGAGGCGAGCTGGTGCCAGCTGTCGCCGTCGTCGGCCGACGCGAACACCTCGCCGTTGCGGTTGCCGAAGTAGATGCCCGCGGGGTCGGCGTCGTCCGTGCACATCGCGTCCCGCAGCACCGTGCCGTAGTGGTCCTCCTGGGGGAGCCCCGCCGAGAGCGGCTCCCAGCTCTTGCCCGCGTCCGCCGTCCGGTAGACCCGGCACCGGCGGTCGGCCGGGACCCGGTCGGCGTCGGCGTTGATGGGGAACACGTATGCCG
Source organism: [Streptosporangium] indianense (assembly GCF_021474405.1). Classification (GTDB taxonomy): domain Bacteria; phylum Actinomycetota; class Actinomycetes; order Streptomycetales; family Streptomycetaceae; genus Streptomyces; species Streptomyces indiaensis. Next base: position 61,780 of record NZ_JAKEIO010000019.1, on the reverse strand, counting down.
TGTCGCCCCGGTGCGGATGCGCCGCCGCGGCGAAGCCGAACGTGGACGGCAGGCCCTCGCCGATGTCGGTCCAGTGCGCGCCCGCGTCGTCGCTGCGGTACACCCCCCAGTGGTTCTGCAAGTACAGCCGGTCCGGGGTGGCCGCGTCCCGCGTGACCTTGTGCACGCACTGGCCGAACTCCGGGTTCGGGTCGGGCAGGAACACCGCGGAGACACCCGAGTTGGAGGGCGCCCAGCTCGCTCCGCCGTCCAGCGTGCGGAACACGCCGGCGGTCGAGACGGCGACCGTGACCGCCCGCGGGTCGCGCGCGTCGGTGAGCACGGTGTGCAGGCCCTCGCCGCCACCGCCCGGCACCCACTTCGACCGCGTGGGGTGCTCCCACAGGGGCCGGACCAGCTCGAACGTCTCCCCGCGGTCCTCCGAGCGGTACAGGGCGGCCGGTTCGGTGCCCGCGTACACCACGTCCGGCTCGGCGGCGGCCGGGTGCAGCTGCCACACCCGCTCCAGGGACGCCCCCGTGTCCTTGGGGAACTTGACCGCCGGGCGGGCCGGTTCGGTCCAGGTCCGGCCGAGGTCGTCGGAGTGGAACACGGACGGGCCCCAGTGCGCGCTGTCGCCGCCGACCAGCAGCCGCGGGGCCCCGGCCCGGGTGTCGATGGCGACCGAGTACACGGCCTGCGCGTTGAAGTAGGGGCTCTCGTCGAACTCCCAGGTTCCACCACCTCGCCGCCGCCCGATGAACAGGCCTTTGCGTGTCCCCACGGCGAGCAGTACCTCGGTCATGCCGATCACCTCCGCGGCGTCGTCCTTGACGCCCTCGTCCCGAACACCGGCCAGTCTGCACCCGACCACTGACAGTCACCTCCGGAACGGCTGCGGCCCAGGTCAGCGGGGTGTCGGCGCGGCGCACGCCGGGTGTCGCGGGCGGCCCCGGCAGGGTGCTCGCAGGGACCGGCGGCCGCGGTGACCGTCACATCGGGCAGGGGTGGTGAGCATCCGGGCGCCGTCGTCCGTATGGGGAGAGCGGCGGAATGATCGTCGGCTCGTGATGAGGAGACCTTCGATGGCGTTACGTGGTCCGAGGGTGTGGCTGTGGCGCTGGCGGCGCAATCCGCTCAAGCGCCGCGCCGACCGGGTGGAGACCTGGGTCGTGCTGGGCGTGTGGACGTTCACCGTGTTCCTCGGGCTGCTCGCCGGCACGACCGTGACTCGGTCCGTCGAGGACGGGCTGGCCCGGGAACGCGTCGAGTGGCGCCCCCTCGTGGCACGGCTCGCCGAGCGTGCCCCCGGGACGGCCCCCGAGAACGACCGTGCCCGCGCCGAGCAGGTGTGGGCGACGGCACGGTGGACCGCCGCGGACGGCTCCGAGCACTCCGGCCGGCTGCGGGTACCGGCGGGCAGCGCCGCCGGCGCCCCGGTCACCGTGTGGACGGATCCCGAGGGCCGCCAGGTCACCCGGCCCGTCACCGAGTCCCAGGCCCGCGTACGAGCCTCACTGACCGGTGCCGTGGCGGGCCTGTGCGCGGCAGCCGTACCCCTGGTGGCCGGGCGGGCCCTCCGCGGCCGCCTGGAGCGGCACCGCATCGACCAGTGGGCCGTGGAGTGGTCCCGCTTCGGCCCGATGTGGGGCCGAACGGCGGGGTGATTCCTACCGGTGCCCCGGCCCGGCGACCGCCTCCCGGCACACCCGCAGCAGTGCCAGGTCCTCGCGTATGCCGGAGCCGCCGGCTCCCGGGCGATGCCGCCGCGCAGAGGCGAGTTCCGCTCGGAGCACGTCGTGCAGGGGCGCTCCCGCCGGTCCCAGGGCCGACACGCACTCCGCGATGGTCGCTCGCGTGCACGGGTGCTCCGCCCACGCCGAGCGGAGGGACGGGAGGAACCGCTCCGGTTCCCCCGTGGCCCGCCACACCGCACAGGCGGCCGTGACCCGCGCCGGCTCGTCCCCGCGGTCCGCCAGCGCGCGCAGCCCGGGCAGGGCAGGGCGAGCCGCCGGACCCAGGCGCCCCAGGACGGCCGCCGCACGGTGCCGCCGACCGCTGCCCGAGTCCGTCAACTCCCGCGTCAGCACCGGCAGGACCGCGTCCGCGTCGCCGGTGACCGACCACAGCGCGTCCGCCGCCGCGACCGCGCAGTCCGTCTCCAGCAGGGCGCGCAGAACCGGCACGGCCTCGTGCGCGGCGCCGCCGAACGCGCCGAGGGCACGGACCGCCGCGTCCGTCACCGCTGCACGCCGCGGCAGCCCGTCCGGCATGCCGCGCAGCAGACGCACCACAGCGGGCAGGGCCGCTATGTCGTCCAGCGCGGCCAGGGCCGACAGCAGGGGAACGGCCTGTGCGGGGGTGTCGGGCGCGTCGAGCGGCAGGCGGGCGAGCCGACGCCGCAGCGCGGGAGCGAGCGGCAGGGCCGAGCGGCCCAGGTCGGGCACGGCCAGCCCCAGGTCGTGCGGCACGACCGGGCCCGCCAGCACCTCGGCCAGCACCGGCGTGGCCCGCGCGTCCCCGGCCCCGGCCAGTGCCTTGAGAGGGCCGCCCAGGGCCGGGGCACCCCGCTCCCCGTGCCGTATCCGGAGCTCGGGACGGAAGGTGACCAGCGCGTGGAGCTGGTCGGCGGCGGGTGCGGCCAGCTCGCAGAGCTCCAGCAGGACCGCCACCGCCGCGTCGTGCAACCGGCCCTCCTCCGACCCGAGTTGGTTGCCGATGAGGGGCACGGTCTCCGTGTGACCGGTGCGCCAGGCACGGAACAGTCCGGCCGACATCCACACGCCGTTGCACCGGTCGAGGGGGTCCGGGCTGGTCAACTGCCCGCAGAGCAGGGCGACCCGGTCGGCCACCCGGCCGTCGAGGGCGCGGTGCAGGGTCCGCAGCAGCCGGGAGCCCTCCTCGTCCGAGGGGCGCAACCGCCGCAGTCGGCCGGCGAGCGTGTCCGGACCGGGACCGTCGTACGGGCGCCGCGCCCGGGCCCGCTGCCCCGACCTGTCCCTGAGCAGCCCGACGACGGTCGGCACGAGATCGGCGGGGAGCGCGTCCGGGGCGCACCCCGCGAGCTGGCCCAGCGCGGTGATCCGGAGCCCGGGGTCGTGAGGGGGACCGCTCAGCTCGACGAGCAGCCGCACCGCGGCCGCGTGGGCCTCCTCGTCCGGGCGACAGCGCTCGGCGAACACGCCGAGGCTCTCCGCGAGGGCGAGCAGGACACGGTCGTCCCGCTCCACGGTGATCCGCTCCCGCAGCAGGGCGAGCACCCGCGCCGGCCGCTCCACGAACCGCACGAGCGCGCCCGGAGCCGCCCGGCGCACCGCGGCGTCCGGGTCCCCGCTGAGACGGACGAAGACGTCGGCACGCGCGCACAGGGCGTCCCGCACCGCTGCTCCGAGGTCACCGCGGGAGCCGGCGATGTCGCCGATGCTGACGAGGAGCTCCACCACCTCCGCCCGGTCCCGCACCCCCTCGTCACCGGCGAGCGCCAGGAGAAACGGAACGCAGGCGAGCGTCGAGTCGTAGACGTCGCCCCGGTGGTGCACGGCGCCGTACATCCCGTCGAGCGCGGTCTGTCGCTCGGCGGGGTCGGCGGAAGCCAGTTTCCGCAGTAATCCGGGCACGTCCTCCGCGCTGCCCTGCGCGTGGCGCAGCGAGGCCCAGTCGACCTCGTCGATCCCCCTGAACACGTTGTCCTCCCCCAGGCGAAATGCCAACTGACGGGGAGTCTGCACCACGGCACTGACAACGAAGCGGAGCCGGGCGATGACTGTGCGCGAACTGTACGCATGATGGCTGGAGTTCGAGTCGGTCCGCCCGCGTGGAGCGGTTCACGCGGACGGGCCGGCCCCGGCCCGGTCGGTGCGTCCGAGGGGCGCCCGGCCCGTCCGGGGCGGGAGGCCCGCTCGGCCGGCCCGGGCCCCCTGCGTCTCAGTCCCCGCCTCCGGGCAGCGCCCGCTGCACGATCGTGTCCAGGTCCGCCGTCCGCGGCAGCGTTCCGAACGCGTGCCCCCAGTCGCCCCCGAGTCGCGTCGCGCAGAACGCGTCGGCGACGGCCGTCGGGGCGTGCCGGACGAGGAGGGAGGCCTGGAGGGTCAGCGCCATCTGCTCCACGAGACGGCGTGCCGTCACCGGCGACGCCTCCGACAGGCCCGCCTTGAGCCGCGTCACGGCCGAGTCCAGGCGGGCGTCCGCGCCCCGGGCGAGGGCGAGCTCGCCGAACAGGGCCTCAGCGGCGCCCGGTTCGCGGCTCAGCGCCCGCAGCACGTCGAGGGCGTTGACGTTTCCGGAGCCCTCCCAGATCGACAGCAGCGGGGCCTCGCGGTAGTGCCGGGGCATGCCCGAGTCCTCGACGTAGCCGTTGCCGCCGAGGCACTCCAGCGCCTCCGCCGTGAAGGCGGGGCCGCGCTTGGTCACCCAGTACTTGCCGACGGCGGTGGCGACCCGGCGGAACGCGGCCTCGGACCCGTCCACGCCGTCCCCGCGGATCGCCCGGTCGGCCGCCCCCGCCAGCCGCAGGGTGAGCGTCGTGGCGGCCTCGGACTCCAGCGCCAGATCGGCGAGGACGTTGCGCATCAGCGGCTGGTCCACTAGCCGTGCGCCGAACGCGCTGCGGTGGCGTGCGTGGTGCCCGGCCTCGACGAGGGACTTGCGCATCAGCGCGGCCGACATCATCACGCAGTCCAGCCGTGTGCAGTTGACCATCTCGATGATGGTCTTCACACCCTGCCCCTCGGCGCCGACCAGCCAGGCCACCGTCCCGTCGAACTCGGGCTCGCAGGAGGCGTTGGACCGGTTGCCCAGCTTGTCCTTCAGCCGCTGGATACGGAAGGTGTTGCGCGTCCCGTCGGGCAGTACGCGCGGCACCAGGAAGCACGACAGTCCGCCCGGGGCCTGCGCCAGGACGAGGAACACGTCGCACATCGGCGCCGAGGTGAACCACTTGTGCCCGCGCAGGTTATACACCCCCGGCTCGGCCGTGGGCGTGGCCGCCGTGGTGTTGGTCCGGACATCGGAGCCGCCCTGCTTCTCGGTCATCCCCATGCCCGCCAGCAGCCCGCGCTTCTCGGTGGGCTCCCGCAGGACGGGGTCGTACTCCCGGCTCGTCAGCAGCGGTTCGTACAGCTTCGCCAGCTCCGGCTGCCTGCGCAGCGCGGGGACGGCCGCGTAGGTCATCGAGGTGGGGCAGCCGTGCCCGGCCTCGGTATGGCCCCACACCAACCCCCCGGCCGTCCTGACGACATGGGCGCCGGGCCGGTCGTCCGCCCAGGGCGACGCGGCCAGTCCCTCCCCGATCGCCGTGCGCATCAGGTGGTGCCAGCTGGGGTGGAACTCGACCTCGTCGACGCGGTTGCCGTACCGGTCGTGCGTGCGCAGCTCCGGTTCGTGCCGGTTGGCCAGGTCGGCCCACTCCTGCACCTGGGCGCTGCCGGCCTGCCTGCCGAGCCGCCGCAGGTCCTCCTCGGCCCACCCGGCGCCCTCCCGCCGCAGCCCCTCCAGCAGGGCCGTGTCGTCGGAGGCGTCGTACGGCGCGAGGGGCGGGGCCTGATTGGTGACGTCGTGCGTGGCGGGTCCGTCGTACCCCCGCTGTTCGTCCACTGTCGAGACCATGTGCCGAGTGTTGCACTCTGTCTACGGACGCAGCAATCATGCAACACGGAAATCCGCCGCGTACAGTACGTGACCATGCCGATGAACGTCCCGGCGTGGTCGGGCACGCTCGACCTGCGCCCGCTGTCCGCACGGTCGGTCGTACTGAGCCTGCTCCTCGGGACGCACCCGCCCGAACTGCCGGTCAGGGAACTGCTGCGGCTCGTCGAGGGCTTCGGCGTGGGTGGCTCCACGCTGCGGGCGGCGCTCAGCCGGATGGTTGCCGCGGGGGACCTGCGGCGCACGGACGGGGGCTACCGCCTCAGCGACCGGCTGCTGGAACGTCAGCGCCGCCAGGACGACGCCGTGCGTCCGCGCACGCGCGCGTGGGACGGCGACTGGGAGATGGTCGTGATCACCGCGACCGGACGCGGCCCCGCCGAACGGGCCGACCTGCGTACGCGGCTGACCGCCCTCCGGCTCGCCGAACTCCGCGAGGGCGTCTGGCTCCGGCCCGCCAACCTCACCCGGGCTCTCCCCGGTGACCTGGACCGGGTCGTCCAGCGCTACACGGCCCGCCCCGAACGGCCCCCGGGCGAACTGGCCGCACACCTCTGGCCCCTGGACGCCTGGTCCGCCACCGCCCGGACCCTGCTCGCGCACATCGCCGGCTCGCCCCGCCCGGCCGACCGCCTGGCCGCCTTCGCCGCCGTCGTACGGCACCTGCGCGCCGACCCCGTGCTGCCCCCCGAGCTCCTGCCTGCCGACTGGCCCGGCACCGCACTGCGCGCCGGCTACACCGACTACCAGCGGGAGCTGATCGGAGCAGTACGCGCGCGCGTGCACGGCACATGACGCGGGCGGCCGTGCGCAGCACCCGCCGGGACACTCCGCACGGCCGCACCTTCACCGTGGGGGGACTGTCCGTGCGGACCTGACATGCTGGTCCGGCACCCGCACCTCGCGACGAGTTCGCGCGCCGCGTGCCGCGCCGACGAGGGGTTGCGCGGCAGCTCGCGGCCAGGTAGGACCGCGTCGGCTTCGCCGCGCCCCGCTAGCGGGCCTCGGTGCGCGCGGCCGTCAACAGGGAATCCCAGTCCGGGAGTTTGACCACTCCGCGGCCCAGCGAGGCGCCCAGTTCCGCCTCCGCCCGCTCGATCGACTGCCAGCCCCGCCACGCGACCGGGTCGGTTCCCGCCGCGCGCAGAGCCGGGAGGGGGTCGTCGGCCACGGCCCGCCGGGTGAGGACCGGCGCATCCGCGAGGAGGCACGTCGCAGTCTCCTTCGCGCACGGGCGGTTCGTGCCGATGACACCGGTGGGGCCGCGCTTGATCCAGCCCGCCACATATTCACCGGGGGCGACGACGCCCTCGCGCAGGACGCGGCCGGACCGGTTCGGGACGGTGCCGGTGGCCGGGTCGAACGGCAGGCCCTCCAGGGGGACCCCGCGGTAGCCCACCGAGCGCAGGACCAGCTGTCCCTCGATGACCTCATGGCGGCCCGTGCCGCTCACACCGCCCCGGCCGTCCGGGGCCGTGCGTTCGAATCGCGCGGCGGCCACGTGGCCCCGGTCGGGGAGCAGTTCCGCCGGGCGGAGGAAGAAGCGCAGGTGGATGCGGCGCGGGGCGCCCGTCGAGGGTGTCTCGGCCCAGCCGCGCAGCACTTCCACGTTGCGGCGCTGTGGCGCGGGCAGTGCGGACGGGTCGGTGTACCCCGGGTCCAGGGCCAGCTCCGCCGGGTCCACGACGACGTCGGTCTCCGGCAGGGTGCCCAGTTCGCGCAGCTCCTTGGTGGTGAAGCGGGCCTGCGACGGGCCGCGCCGGCCCACCATGTGGATCTCGGTCACCTTGCTGTCCGCCAGGGTGGTCAGGGCCGCGTGCGGCATGTCGGTCGGGGTGAGCTCGGCCAGGCCGCGGGCCAGCATCCGGGTGACGTCCACGGCCACGTTGCCCACGCCGATGACGACGGCCGACCGGGCGTCCCGCAGGAATCCCGCGTCCACGGCGTCCGGGTGGGCGCTGTACCAGGACACGAACCGCGTCGCCGACCAGCTGCCCGGCAGGTCCTCGCCGGGGATGCCGAGGTGCCGGTCGGTGGCGGCGCCCAGGCAGTACACCACCGCGTGGTAGAGCTCCCGCAACCGCGTCACCGCGACACCGCCGGGGCCGATCTGCACGCCGCCGAGGAAGCGGACCCGGTCGTGCTCCAGGATCGCGCGCAGGTTGTTCTGCAGCGACTTGATCTTCTCGTGGTCGGGTGCCACGCCGTAGCGGACGAGTCCGTACGGGCAGGGCAGGCGGTCCAGGACGTCGACGCGCACGTCCGGGTCGAGCTGCACGAGGCTCTGGGCGGTGTAGCACCCGCTCGGCCCGGACCCTACGACGGCGACTCGCAGCACGGCGGAACTCCTAACCCGGGGGATCCGGAGGATCACGGGAGAGCACTGACGCCTCCAGCATCGCACCGGGCGGGCTCCGCTGACAGGGTGCTGTGCTCCGCCCGCGACGCGTGTCCGATCTATAGGGAATGTGATCATGCGGTTACGTTCAGTGGGTGCTGGACGCATTCTTTCTGAATCTTTCTGATCGCTCTCCGGCGGACGGTGCGGTGTCCGTTCGCCCCGCGTGGGAAGTGCGGGAGAGCGAGGGCACCACGCGGTGGTTCGAGTTCCGGCTGGTCTTTCCGGACGGCGCCCGGGTCGACGCGCTGGTGGTCGTCGGCGGCGGATGCGTCCGCGTCGAGGAGGTGCGCGCACAGCCCGCGCTGTCCCTCGACGACCTGGGCATGCTCGCCGACTGGATCGAGGAAGCGGTGGCCGGGGCGTGCGGCGCCGGGCCCGAGGACGGTGCGGGACCGGGACGCCGTGCCAGGCCGGCCTGGCCGCGCGGGGCGGAGGGGCGGCGGCTGGTCGCACGGGAGTACCGGGCGGCCCAGCGGGACGGCGCCGACCCGGTCCTCGCGGTGATAGGCGCGACCGGGCACAGCCGGCGCACCACCCTCAGACTGATCGGCCAGGCCCGCGACGCGGGCCTGCTGACACCCCGCCGCGCCAGACGCTGAACCGACACCACCGCCTGTTCGCCGTGCAGCGCCGAGGTCAGGCTCCTTCGGGAGTGATCAGGCAGAAGGGGTGGCCGACGGGGTCCTCGTACACCCGGTAACCGACCGGCTTGTCCGAACCGTCGAGCAGGGTCGCACCGAGGGCGAGCACCTGCTCCTCGGCCACGTCGAGGTCCGCGACCATGACGTCGATGTGCATCTGCTGGGGGTGCGCGGGCTCCGTCCAGCGAGGTGCGCGGAAGTCGTCCACTCGCTGAAAGGCGACGACCGGGGTGCCCTCGGCGTTCTGCAGCACGACGAAGTCACCGGTGTCTTCCTGCCGTGAGAGCGACAACAACTTCTCGTAGAAGTCGGCCAGCCGCCCCGGGGCGGGGCAGTCGATGACAACGGTGTACAGGCGTCCGATCACCCGCCTCACTGTGCCACCGGCTTGCGGGCGGGCCACATGACCCCCGTCCGGCTCCACTTGACGACCAGGCTCAGAGCATCTTTCGCATCCGGGTGATCTCGCTCGTCTGCTGGGCGATCACCTCGTCGGCCATTTCCTCCACGCGGATGTTGTTGCCCTGCCCCTTCACGTCCGTGGCCATGGTGATCGCGCCCTGGTGATGGGTCGTCATCAGGGTCAGGAAGAGGCGGTCGAACGACTGGCCGTCGGCCGTGCGGAGCTTCTTCAGCTGGGACTCCGTCGCCATGCCGGGCATCGTGGTGTGCTCGTGCCGCTCGGACTTCAGCGGCTTGCCGTACGACTTCAGCCAGCCCTTCATCGCCTCGATCTCCGGCTTCTGTCCGGCGGCGATGCGCTCGGCGATCCGCTGCACGTCCTTCGACTCCGCCCGCTTCGGGACGAGTTCGGTCATCACCAGGGCCTGGGTGTGGTGCTCGATCATCATGCGGACGTAGGAGACGTCGGCCGAGTTCGGGGAGTCGTTCTCCGAGCGGCGGTCGGTGGCCTCCTCGGCGGACAGGGTGCGGTTCGCCTCGCCGGGCTCGCCCGGAGCGATCACGGCGGGCCCGTGCGCCGCCGCCTTCCGGTCCGGACCGGAGTCACAGCCCCCGGCCCCGAGCACGGCCAGCGCGACCAGCCCCGTCATGAGGGCGGAGACCCGGGACGCACGGCGGAACAGCACAACGACCTCCAGTGACAGGCGGGTTGAGAAGCACCACGTGTTGCGGACGACGTACTGGCACGCTTCCTCGGGTCATTGATCGGAAAACTTCATTGCGATTCTGTTGCCCCCTGTTGGTATGAGCATGACGAAGACGATACTGCGTGGTGCGTGAACCGTTCCGCAGCGAACGGAACCAGGGAGGAAAACAGTGATCCTGTTGAACGACCGCAGAACACGCCGCAGACGACTGGGAGTTGTCGCCGCCGCCGGTGGACTGCTGGCCGCGCTCCTCACAGCGGCGCCCGCAGGGGCCACCCCCGACCCCGGAGACGCGCCGCCCGCGCCGAAGAAGGTGTCCAAGAGCGCCCAGGCCGAGGTCCGGGAGGCCATCGAGAACGGCGACATACCCGGCCAGGACGAGATCGTCCACTCCGACAACATCAAGCACCTGGCCCACGTCCCCAAGGACGCACTGCAGGGCACGAACTCCGACCTCGCCTTCCAGGGCAGGTACGCCTTCGCGGGCAACTACGACGGCTTCAGCATCTTCGACATCAGCAACCCCAAGGCGCCCAGGACCGTCACCCAGGTCCTGTGCCCCGGCTCGCAGAACGACATCTCCGTCTCCGGTGACCTGCTGTTCCTGTCCACCGACTCCTCGCGCAGCGACAGCAGTTGCTCCAGCACCACCCAGCCGGCGACCGAGAAGTCCTCGTGGGAGGGCATGAAGGTCTTCGACATCAGCGACAAGCGCAACCCGAGGTACGTCGCCGCCGTCGAGACCGCCTGCGGCTCGCACACCCACACGCTGGTGCCCGAGCGCCGCAACGTCTACGTGTACGTCTCCTCGTACTCGCCGAACGCCGCCTACCCCGACTGCCAGCCGCCGCACGACGGCATCTCGGTCATCAAGGTGCCGCGCGACGCCCCCGAGAAGGCGAAGGTCGTCGGCTTCCCCGTGCTGTTCCCCGGTGAGGGGCCGGACGGCGGCGGCAACCCGGGCGGGCCCACCAACCCGGGCGTGAGCAAGACCACCGGCTGCCACGACATCACCGTGCTGCCCTCGAAGGACCTGGCCGCGGGCGCCTGCATGGGCGACGGCATCCTGTTCTCCATCAGGGACCCGGAACGCCCGAAGGTGATCGACCGCGTGCAGGACAACGTGAACTTCGCGTTCTGGCACTCGGCGACCTTCAACCAGAAGGCGAACAAGGTCGTCTTCACCGATGAGCTGGGCGGTGGAGGCGCGGCCACCTGCAACGCGGAGGTCGGCCCGGACCGTGGTGCGGACGGCATCTACGACATCACCGGCAAGGGCGACCAGCGCAAGCTCGTCTTCCGCAGCTACTTCAAGATCCCGCGCCACCAGGCCGACACCGAGAACTGCGTCGCCCACAACGGTTCGCTCATCCCGGTCAAGGGCAGGGACCTCATGGTCCAGGCCTGGTACCAGGGCGGCGTGTCCGTCTGGGAGTTCACCGACTCGGACCAGCCGCAGGAGATCGCCTACTTCGACCGCGGTCCGCTGACCACCGACGTGATCAAGTCGGGCGGTTCATGGTCGGCGTACTACTACAACGGTTACATCTACTCGAACGAGATCGCCCGGGGCTTCGACGTCCTGAAGGTCGACGACCGGCGCACCGACCCGGGCCGCCGGGTCCATGTGCGAGAGCTCAACGTCCAGACGCAGCCGGACTACTTCGACTGACCCCGCGGGTCGCACTCCGGTGCGGCCCCGGTCGCGAAGAAGCGCGACAGATCCTCGTCGCCCCTCCCGCCGCAGGCTCCGGTCTCCGGCGGGAGGCCCAGCTTCCGGTCGAGCCGGTAGCGCTTGAACAACTCGGCACGCAGCAGCGGCACCGGCATCGGCGCCCCCGGCACCAGGGCCGCGTACACCGCACCCATCAGCAGGGCGCGCATCATCGGGTAGTCGCTGTCGACGTCCGCCGAACCGTGCCGGGCCATGGTGTCCCGCAGCAGCTCGGCCAGCCGCCGCTGCTCCGGGCACTGCATGAATCCCTCGCCCTGGAGGATCCCCGCCATGTGCTGGCGCATCAGCACGGGCCGGTCCCGGGCCAGGCCCAGGATCGCGTCGATGGCCCGGGCCATCCGCTCCCGGCCGTCCTCGCTGCGCGGCTCGCGTTCCAGCGCCTCCTCCAGCGTCCGGTGCATCAGCCGGTGCACGGCGGACTGCACCAGCTGGCGCTTGCCGGGAAAGTAGTACGACACCAGGCCGCGGGCCGAACCCGCCCGGTCGGCGATGTCGCCGAGCGTCGTCGCGTCGTACCCGCGCTCGCTCACCAACTCGACCGCCGCCTGAAGAAGCCGCTCCCGGGAACGCCGCCGCAGCTCTTCGTTCACCGAGGGGCTACGCGGAGACATGCGGCAACTCCTGTGTTGACTGGCTGCCAGCCAACTATACTCAGAGGGCCCGGCCATGACCTGCCAGGTCCCGGCCGGTGATGCCGTCTGCCTCGGGCGACGCGGGGGATCGTCCGAGGCGGGCGGACAGTCCGACCCAGTGGTGGCCCAGGGCTACTTTCCCCCAGGGGGCGCGACCGTCGGGGGCGGCGCACGCCTCACTCCAGCTCCTCCACCGGCCGCCTCCCGTCGACCCGGCGGCCCCTGCTCAGGGCTGCCAGCGCCGGTGTGCCCACACCGCGACGGCCACCACCGTCGCGCCGAGCAGCCAGCCGCCCACCACGTCCGACGGCCAGTGGACACCGAGCCAGATCCGCGTCAGCCCGACCCCCACCACGGACACGGCGGCCACGGCCACGGCGGTGCGCCACACGACCCGGCCCACGCGGTGCCGGTGCAGCAGCCAGAGCAGCAGGCCGCAGACCACCGTGGCGGTCATGGCGTGGCCCGACGGGAACGCCGAGTAGTGGGCCGAGTCGACGGGGTCGGGCCAGACCGGGCGCGGGCGGTCCACCGCGGCCTTGATGCCCTGCTGCAGCAGCGTGCCCAGCGCGACGGCCAGCGCCAGCCACACCGCCGTCCGGCGCGCCGCCCACCGCACCACCAGCCCCACCACGACGGCCGCGCACAACAGACGCATCGTCCAGGGATCCCACACCCAGTCCGTGAGGATCCGGCAGGCCTGCGTGAGGACCGGTTCGTCGACCGCCCAGCGGTGGGTGGTGTCGGAGATGTCGCCGTCCACGCCGATCAATGGGCTCCATCTGGCCGCCACGAGGACCAGCAGCAGCGCCGAGCACAGGGCCAGGACGCCGGCGAGTCCGGCCGTGGTGCGGTGTTCCGGACGGGGCGGGGAGTCGACGGACGAGGTGTGCATACAGCGATCCTCGCCGAACCGGGGGGTCCGGATCCAGTACGGGGACGATCTTGCGTCACCCGGCGGCATCCTTCGGCCGTGTCCGTGCGCACCCGCGGGGCCCGCGCGCCCCTTCGCTACCCCAGTGCCCGCAACCCCGGCACGAACGCCAGCAGCACCGGCACCACGGGCACCAGTGCGGCCGCCGCCGTCAGCCGCAGGCGCCGGGCCGCGGTCAGCCGGTCCGGGGGCGTGAGCAACCGGTTCACCCGGGCCGGGACATGGGCCTGCGGGGTAGGGCAGGGCCCGAACACGCCACGGTGCTCGTTCAGTTCGACCAGGGCCAGGGCCGTGGTCAGACGGCCGAAGCGGCGCGATGCCGTGTCGTCGGCGGCGAGTTCGACCAGGCGGTGCATCTCGTCGCGGAACGCGGCGAACACCGGCACCTGCGGAAAACCGCCGGCCAGGGCCGAGGAGCAGTTCAGCAGCCAGTCGTGCCGGGCCCGGGCGTGGCCCTGCTCGTGGGCGAGCACGGCGTCCAGCTGCCGGCCCTTCAGCCGGCGCAACGCCGCCGTGGTGACGACCAGTTGCGGGGGAGTGCCCGGCTGCCACCAGGCATCGGGCTGCTCGCTCTCCAGGACGACCAGCCGGCCGGACACGGCCACCTCGCCGGGCAGCAGCGGGGCCCGGACCAGCAGATCGGCGCGCCGACGGCGGCGCCGAGCACGGGCCCGGCCGATCTCGCGGACCAGCATCGCCGCGCTCCACAGTCCGCCGCCGGCCAGCGCGACCGCGGTGGTCGCCGCCCAGGGGCCCGCCGTGCCGAGGGCGTAGGCCTCGACGACCGCGCGCGGGGCCGTGGCGAAGAGGTGCCCGCCGACCGCGTGCCAGGCCGCGGCCGCACTGAGCGTCATCGACAGCGCGCAGCACACGAGCACGGCCGCCACCACGCACTGCCACACCCACAGCGCCACCACCGGCTCACGGTCCGGCCAGTCCGCCCGGGCGAGCAGCCGGGGGGCGACCACGGCGGTCAGGGCGCCGAGCAGCAACAGCGCGGCGGGGAGCATCATGGGGGCAGCCTATGAGCGCGGCCCCGCCCAGGGGTACGACTTGTGGCGTCAAAGTGACGCAGGCAACGGAGTCGTCGGGGCACGGTCCGGCGGAGGCGACGGCCGGGCCGGGGGATCCGGCCGGGCGCCGCCACGGCGGACGCGGTTGCCGGGCCCAGGGGGTCCGCCGGGACGCCGCCCGCCGGTGCTGCTCACAGCGTCAGCAGCATCGCCACCATCGCGATCCCCATGGACAGCCGGCAGGCCCGAGCCAGTTCCGGCCGGTCTCCCCACCCGGCGGCACCGCCTCCCCCGGCCACGGCGGCCACCGGTACCAGGCGGACGCCGGCCACGAGCACGTACCCGGCGAAGTAGAGCAGCAGAGCCCCGGTCAGCAGCGGCACGTCCGACCCGCCCCGGCCGTGCCCGTGAGCGGGGGAGCCGGCCATGACGAGCGCCATGTAGACCATCGCCGCGGCACCCACCAGGTGGTGGAGGTGGTGCGCGCCGGCCCGCGCCGCCCACAGCGCGTGGACGCCCGCCGCCCCGAACACCGCGGCGTAGACGGGCCACGCCCACGCGGGCGGTGTGAACACCGCCGTCGGCACGGCCATCGCGGCCATCCCGAACCCCATCAGCGCCTCACCGCCCGCCGCGCTGCGCTGCCCCTCGGCGCCGCTGCGCATCCGCGCCAGGCAGTAGGCGCCGGTCACGGCGCAGAGCGCCACCAGCAGCCAGCCGGACGAAGCCGGTCCGTGCACGCGTACCTCCCCGTTCGCGAGTCGGTCGATCGATGCCCGGGCCACGCGGCGCGCACGCGAGCGCAAGGATGTACACGGGGAGCATTCGACGGAGCACGGCAGGTGAAGGAGTATGCTTTACGAGTAAAACACCTGTTAATCTTGTGCGTCATGAGTGCTGCGCCGCCCGTCCCCGTCACCCCACCCGCCCGGCGTCTCCCGCTGGCGGGGGTGCTGCGCCTCGGCAGGCCCTCGGAGATCTGGTTCAAGCCCGCGCTGAGTGTCGTCGCCGCGATCGCCCCTCCCGCCCTGACGCTGCAGGCCTTCGGCCGGTTCGACCTGGTGATGTACGCGATGGCCGGGTCGCTGTGCGCGCTGTACACCCACAACCGTCCGTACGCCGCCCGGGCCGGGGCCCTGCTCAGGGTGGTGCTGGGCATGCTCGGCGGGCTCGCCGTAGCCCTGGTCGCGGCCTCGCTCACGGACAGGGCCGTCGTCCTGGTCACGGTGGGCGCGCTGCTGGCCGCCGCGCAGAAGGTGCTGTGCGACGCCACCCGGATCGGCCCGCCGGGCAACGTCGTCCTCACCTTCGTCAGTTCCGCCGCCCTGTTCGCGCCGCAGACCATCGGCCAGGTGCCCGGCCATCTGGCCCTCGCCGCCGGGACCGGTGCCTGGGCCTGGCTGGTCTGCATGGCGCCCGCGCTCGTCCGGCCGCACGGACCGGAGCGCCGCGCCACCGCCGCCGCGTTGAGGGCCGCCGCCCGGTGCGCCGACACCGGCGGCGCGGCGGAGGGCCGTGCGCGCGCCGCCGGTTACGCCGCGGTGCAGGCCGCCTGGCAGTCGCTGCGGTCCACCCGCGCTCCCTCCCGGACCCGGCGCGCCCTGGAACGGCTCGTCGTCCGGGCGGAGGTCGCCCTCGCGGCGCCGAGGGAGGCGGACCCGGACCGGCTGCGGGCCTGGGCGGACGCGCTGCGCGGCACCGGACCTGTGCCCGAGGCCGGGCTGCCGGACGCGGCCGCCGGCGAACTGCTCGGCCTGGCCGCGGCCCGGCCCCTGCTTGCACGACTGGGTCCGCTGACACCGCTCGCGGTGCGTACCGCACTCGGCTGCGCGCTCGCCGGCTACGTGTCCCTCGGCCTCGGCATCGGCCGCCCCTACTGGGCCCTGGTCACCGCCGCCTCGCTCTACCAGGCCAACATCGCGCTGACCTGGAGCCGTGCCGTGCAGCGGGTCGTCGGCAACGTCGTCGGCGTGCTCGTGTTCCCGGCCGTCGTGCCGGTCGCCCACCTCGGGCCGCCGGCGCTCGTGCTGTGCTGCCTCGCGTTCAGTTTCGGCGCCGAGGTGCTGATCAGCCGGAACTACTGGCTCGGCAGCGTCTGTGTGACGCCGATGGCCCTGCTCATCACGGAGTTCGCCGGGTACCAGGAGCCCAGGACGCTGATGACGGAGCGGGTCGTGGACACCGTGGTCGGTGCGCTGGTCGGGTTCGTCGCCGCCGTGGCCGTCACCAACCGGCGCGCGGGCGACCGTGTCGAACGCGCGCTGACCTCCGCCGACCGGGCCCGCGAGCACGCCGTCCGTCTGCTGGCCGAGCCGGACCCGGGCACGGCTGCCCTGGAATCCGCCCGCCGCGGTCTGGCCGTCGCCCTGATCGACCTGGGCGCCGCCGCCGACGCCGCCGCCGGTGAATGGTGGCAGCGGGCCCTGCCCCAGGAGCGGGTCGTGTTCGTCGAACAGTCCGGACACCGTACGCTCGCCGCTACGGCCCGACGCCAGGGACTGCTCCCCGACCGGGACCCTGCTGCCGAACCGGACCGGGACCAGGCCACAGAAACGGAGGACGCACGGTCATGACGCCGACCGAAGGACCCTCGCCCACGGGCAGCGACACGGGACGGGCCCCGCGGCAGGAGGCCGGGGCGGATCCGGAGGCGCGAGACCGGGCGGCCGGTGCAGCGACGGCCGGAGCGGGTTCGGCCGACAGGGCCGAGCGGTCCGGGGAGGGTCGCGACGCCGGCCGGGGCACAGCCGGACGTGGAACCTCGGACGCAGGAACGACGGCCGGAGCGGGTCCGTCCCGCGATCTGACTGCCGGTGCGGACGTGGGCGGCGACGGTCCCTCCGCCGGGGCGAGTCCGGGCGGGAGCCCCCGGGACGACACGGTCGCTTCCGTCGTCCGGCAGTGGCGGGCCGTGCGTCCCGGGCTCGACACCGGGCCGATGGAGATCATCGGGCGGATCAACCGCTGTGCCGCCCTGCTCCAGCAGGCCGAGGACGCGCCGCTGCGTCGCGCGGGGCTCAGCCGGCCCGAGTTCGACCTGCTGGGTGCGCTGCGTCGCACCGGGCACGAGCTGACGCCCGGCGACCTGGCCCGGGAGACCTTCTCCTCCGGCGCCGCCGTCACCAAACGGCTGAAGCAGCTGACCGAGCGCGGTCTGGTCGAGCGGCGCGGGGACACCCGTGACCGCCGGGTCGTCCACCTGCGCCTCACCGACGCCGGACGCGACCTCGTCGACGGTGTCCTGCCCGTCCAGCTCGCCTACGAGACATCGGTGCTGTCCGGCCTCGACGGCCCCGAGCAGGACGAACTCGCGGACCTGCTGGGGGAGTTGCTGAGCCGGCTGGAAGGGCGGGCCGGGATGCTGCGGCCCTGAGCCGCCCCCAGGCCGTGGCGTCGAGACGCCCCGCTTCACCCCTGCGGTACTTGCCCTCGAGCTTCCCGGCGAGCGCGAACCGGTCGCGCCGGCCTTCGAGCAGCTCGCCGAGGATCCGTTCCGAGCTGCCGTCGGGGTAGTTGTTTGGCGGTGTCGATGAAGACACTTCAGCGCAAGTCCCGGCCGGGCCCCTCGCCTGCCCTACCGCCGGTTCAGCTCTCGTAGTCCGCCCGGTACACGCCGAACATCGCTCCCTGGGGATCCCGCAGCACCGCGATGCGCGGCCCGTCGGGCACGGAGGTGGGCACCATCAGGACCGTGCCGTGCCGCTGCACGACGGCGGCCGTGTCGTCCACGTCGGCCACGGCGAAGTACGGCAGCCAGTGCGCCGGCACCTCGGGCGGGAACTTGTCGTCCATCGTCACCATGCCGCCGAAGTCGGCGCCGCCCACGCCCCACTGGGTGTAGCGGTCCGACGGGGCGACGGTCCAGCCGAACACCCGCGTGTAGAAGGACACGGCCCCCTCGGGATCCCGCGTCATCAGTTCCACCCAGCCCAGCGAGCCGGGCGCGTTGAACAGCCCCGCACCCGGGAAGGTCCCCGCCTGCCACAGCTGGAACACGGCACCGCCCGGGTCGGCGGCCACCGCGAAACGGCCCACGTCGAACACGTCCATCGGGCCGAACAGCACCGACCCGCCCGCCTCGGTCACCGCCCGGAGGGCGGCGTCCGCGTCGCTCACCGCGAACGACACGTTCCAGGCGACCGGCTGCGACGGCTGGTACAGCGGGGCGAGCGCGGCCACCGCCGCGTCGCCGAGATGCGCGACGGTGTACCCGCCGGCCTCCTGACGCGCGTCCGTCTCGTGCCGCCAGCCGAACAGCCGCGTGTAGAACCGCCGGGCCGCCTCCAGGTCGCTGGTCCCCAGCTCGGTCCAGCAGGGACCGCCGGTCACCGGTGCGTCGAGCTTCATGGCGTTCCTTCCGCGAGCGGCGGGGACAGGCCCCCCGGGGGGCTTCTCCAGCACGCTAAGGCGCTTCGCGGGCTCCCTGCCATCCGGGGAAACCCACTGGTGTGCCGTCACGGCCCGGGCGTACCCTCACCCCGTACCGCACCGCGTGGCGGCCGCCGGCTCCTTCACCCTGCCCGGAGGTACCCATGCCCGCGCCCGAGGTGCGCCCCTTCCGCCGTACCGACCGCGACCAGCTGACCGACCTGGTCAACCTGCACGTCGCGGCCGTCGTCCCCGGCGTCTCCGTCTCTGTGAACACCGTGCTCGGCGACCTGGAGCGCCGGCCGGGGGAGTTCATCACCGACCCATGGGTGGCCGAGCGGACTACGCTCGTCGCCGAGCAGCGCGCGCACGTCGTCGCCGCGGCCCACCTGCTGCGCTACCGCGCGGACGCCGACGTCGGCGACGACTACCGGGACGCCGCCGAGATCAACTGGTTCGTGCATCGCCAGTCGGCGCCCCTGTGGCCGGACGCCGACCGTGCCGCCGACCTGCTGATGCGGGCGTGCCTCGCACAGTTCACCCGCTGGAACGCCCGGGTCGGGTACGGGGACGGCTCCCTGCCCGCCCCGCTCGTCTACGGTCTGCCGCGCAACTGGCCGCACATCCGGGCCCTCTACGAACGCGCGGGATTCCGGCACACCGGTGACACCGAGGTCATCCTGATCGCCCGGGTCGCCGACCTGCCGCTCCCCGAACCCCGGCCGGACGTCACGGTGGAGCGCACCCCGGGGGCGTGCGACACCCGCTTCACCGCCCGGGCCGAGGGGGAGAGCCTCGGTTTCATCGAGATCGACACGGCCCTGGCCCGTCCGGAACGCCACGCCCGTGCCGCGGGTCTCGCCGAGATCGGCAACCTGCACATCGACCCCGCGCGCCACGGCACCGGCCTGGAGCACTGGCTGCTCGGCCGGGCCGCCGACTGGCTCCGGCTGTGCGGCGTCGACCGGCTCGTCACCTGCGAGGCCGCCGGGGACAGCGCGACGCCGGCCCTGCTGACCGCCGCGGGGTTCGGCGAGCTCACCCGCACCGACCGGGGCTGGGAGTACCGCCCCGACAGGGCTCAGATGCCCGGGCGGTAGCGCATCGGGTGGTCCGCCGGTACCTCCACCAGCACGATCGGCGTGCCGTCCGGGTCCGCGATCCACATCTCGACCAGCCCCCAGGGTTCCTTCACCGGCGGCCGCACGATCTCCACGCCCTTGGCGCGCAGCTCCTCCTGCGCCGCGGTCACGTCGTCGACCTGCAGCCACAGCCGTACGGAGGGCGCCTGCGGCGTCTCGGACCGGCCCGAGACCTCCAGGAAGCCGCCGCCCGTGAAGAAGACCGTGCCGCGCTCCGCACCCGTGCCGAACTCCCGGTACACGGCGAGGCCCAACTGCTCGCCGTAGAAGACCCGGGAGCGCTCGGGGTCGGTCGGGCGGAGCAGGATCCGACTGCTGAGTACATGCACCATGCAGCGGAGCTTAGTGGTGGCGTTACGCTCATCCCTGCCCGAGCCGCGCCCGGAGGACGGAGACGTACACCCATGGAAACCGCCGCCACCGCACTGACGTTCCGCGACGCCACCGACGCCGACGTGGACGAGCTGGTCACCCTGATCGAGTCGGCGTACCGGGGCGACGACAGCCGGGCCGGGTGGACCACCGAGGCCGACATCCTCGAAGGGCAGCGGACCGACCCGGAGGGGGTGCGGGCGGTGATCAAGTCGCCCGACAGCCGCCTCATGACGGTGGAGCGGGACGGCAGGATGGTCGCCTGCTGCCAGCTGGAGCACCGGGGTGAGAGCGCCTACTTCGGGATGTTCGCCGTCAGCCCCCTGCTCCAGGGCGCGGGCCTCGGCAAGTTGATCATCGCGGAGGCGGAACGCCAGGCCCGTGAGGACTGGGGCGTGCGGGAGATGCAGATGACAGTGATCTCCGTGCGCGACGACCTCATCGCCTGGTACGAGCGGCGCGGCTACCGCCGAACGGGACGCATGACCCCGTTCCCGTACGGCGACGAGCGCTTCGGCGTCCCGCAGCGCGACGACCTGCAGTTCGAACTGCTGGTCAAGGAGCTCGCCTAGCGGCTGGGGGTATTGATCACGAGCGTTGTCGACAGCCGCCGGGCTTGATCATGGCGAAGACCTCCGGTGCGGTGGAGCTGTCTGGGACCGCACCGCACGGAGGTCTTCGTGCGTCCCACCGTCCTGCACCAGCAACGACGAACGCAGCGCAGCCCTGGCCGACTTCCCCCACGCCTGCGACCACCGTCGCTGCCACACCGCCCTCGCAGGTCGGCCATCCCTCACTCGCGTGCACAACCCTGCGGGTCCATACAGCTAGGCCGTGAAGCGGCCCGTGCGTTTGATGTCCGGGTGGTCGGTGGTCGCGCCGTCCAGGCCGAACGCCCGGACCAGTCGCAGCTGGTCCTGCGTGTTCACCACCCAGCCGATGATCTTCAGGTCGGCCTTGCGGGCCCGCTCCACGATCTCCAGGGTGAGCCGGCGGATGTTCAGACAGACGGTCTCGGCACCGGCCTCGACCGCGCGGTCCACGATGTCCGTGCCGTAGCGGCTGGCGACCAGCGCGGTGCGCACGCCCGGCACCAGTGGCTTGATCTCGGCGATCGCCTCGTCGTGGAACGAGGACACCTCCACCCGGTCGGCGAGATCGCGCCGGTTCATCACCTCGGCCAGGGCCCGGGCCGCCTGCTTGTCCTTGATCTCCGCCTGGAGGGGCGTGTGGACGGCGTCCAGCACCTCCTCGAAGACCGGCACCCGCTCGCCCCGGCCCGCGTCCAGGGCCCGCAGCTCGGCGAGGGTCTTCTCGGCGATCGGGCCGCTGCCGTCGGTCGTGCGGTCCACCTCCGTGTCGTGCATGACGACGAGCGCGCCGTCCTTGCTCAGGTGCAGATCGAGTTCGATGGCGTCGAGCCCCGCCTCCTGGGCGGCGACGAAGGACCGGAGGGTGTTCTCGGGCTCCACACCCATGACTCCGCGGTGACCGATGGTGAGGAAGTTCAAGACGCGACTCTCTTCCGTCGACAGGCGGCACTGGGGGCCTGACGGCCCCCCTGACCGTATCGCCTGGACCCGCCCTGTGCAGAGAGTGAGGGCATGGTTGCGGCACATCCGGGCAGAAGCGTGGCCGACAGGAAAAAGTGCGGTGAAGCACAGGGTCGGGCAGGATAATTTCCCGGGTTCACCCTTGCTGGGAGGAACCTCGTGTGTATACGGTCTGCATACGTGAGATTCTCCCGTGGAAGGTGGGACATGACGGAAATTCTTGTGCAGGTGGGTTCGGAGGAAGCTCTTCCTCCCGTGGCCAGGGTGGTGGACCACCCGGCATGGCCCGTGCTCAAGGATGCCGTGGAGCGGATCCGGCCATGGCAGTCCAAGGACGGGTCGATCGAATTCGACGCCGAGGGCGCGCCCGACCCGGCCGACGCCGAGTTCGCGGTCCGCCAGGTCGCCGACGCCGTCCGGGAGCTCTCCCCGCTGCTCCCGCACGACACCGCCTACCACGAGGCCCTGGTCAAGGACCTGACCCGGTGGGCCGACAGCGGCTTCCAGGTGCCCGACTTCCTCGACTCGCTGCTGGCCTTCCAGCCCGCCGCGAACCGCGCGGACGGCCTCCAGCACCTCGTCGTCTTCCCGATGTACACGCAGAACGGCAACCCGGACCGCAACCTCGAGGCGGTCGTGCTGCGCATGGTCTGGCCGGACTGGCTGGCCGAGCTGGAGCGCACCCGCTACGACAACCCGCTCTTCTGCGGCATCAAGTTCGAGGACTTCACGGCCGGTTACGACACCAACTCCGCCGTCCTGTTCCCCGAGACCATCGCCGTGCGCGAGGCCCCCGAGCGGTTCACCTGGGGCGGGATCTTCTGCGACCGCGAGGCCGCCCGCTTCCGCCGGGTGACCGACGCCGCCGTCGACATCCTGGGCCTGGAGCTGCCCGAGGACGTCGCCGCGATGGTCCACGACCAGAAGCGCTGCGAAGAGGCGTTCGTGCTGTGGGACATGGTCCACGACCGCACCCACAGCCACGGCGACCTCCCGTTCGACCCCTTCATGATCAAGCAGCGCCA
Organism: [Streptosporangium] indianense; assembly: GCF_021474405.1. Classification (GTDB taxonomy): domain Bacteria; phylum Actinomycetota; class Actinomycetes; order Streptomycetales; family Streptomycetaceae; genus Streptomyces; species Streptomyces indiaensis. The sequence goes on along the minus strand of NZ_JAKEIO010000019.1, from coordinate 39,233 downwards.
GCCGTTCTGGATGTACGGCCTGGAGGAGCTGCGCTGCGACCTCACCGCCTTCAAGGAGGCCGTGAAGCTGGAGGCCGACGGCATCCCGCAGGCGCGTGACGTGCAGGTCGCGGTCCTCTTCGACCGCATGTTCCGCTTCCCGGTCACCGGCGAGCGGGTGCGCAACTACGACGGCCTCGGCGGTCAGCTCCTCTTCGCCTACCTCCACAAGCACGACGTCGTCCGCTGGACCGACAACAGGCTCACCATCGACTGGGAGCGCGCTCCGCAGGTCACCAACCAGCTGTGCGCCGAGATCGAGGACCTGTACCGCGACGGCATCGACCGCCCGAAGCTCGTGCACTGGTTCGCCGGGTACGAGCTGGTGTCGACCTACCTCGCCCCCCACCCGGGTTCGAAGTGGGCGAAGGGCCCCGACGCCCTCGACACGACGCAGCCGCCGCGCAAACTCGTCGATGACGTGCTTCCGGACGAGTTTCCGCTGAGCATGTTCTATGAGGCACTGTCCAAGAAGCTGAAGCATGTGATCGCCTCCACCAAGGGCATCACGGCGGACAGCGCCGAGCGGATCGCCGCGTGAGCGATCGGCGTACCGGGAACACTGCTCAGGAGGCGAAGATCATGGGGAACGGGGCGCTCAGCGGTGCGGTGATCGCGGTGGCCGGAGCGGGCGGGCCCGCCGGCCGGGCCGCGCTGCTCAGGCTGGCCGAGGCGGGTGCGACCGTCATCGGGTCGGACAACGATCCGGAGCGGCTGGCGGAGGCGGTCGACGCGGCGAGCTACGCGACCGGCGGCGCCACCGTCACCGGTGACACGGTGGACCTGCTCGACCTCGGGGCCACCCGCGACTGGGCCACCCGCATCGAGAAGGACTTCGGCCGGGTCGACGGCCTGGTCCACCTCGTCGGCGGCTGGCGCGGCAGCGAGACCTTCACCAGGACCAGCCTCGACGACTGGGACTTCCTGGAGATGCTGCTGGTCCGCACGGTCCAGCACACCTCCCTCGCCTTCCATGAGGGACTGCAGCGCAGCGACCGCGGCCGCTACGTGCTGATCAGCGCCGCGGGGGCCAGCAAGCCCACCGCGGGCAACGCGGCCTACGCGGCCGGCAAGGCGGCGGCCGAGGCCTGGACGCTGGCCATGGCGGACTACTTCCGCAAGGCCGGGGGCGCCGAGGGGCCGACGTCGGCTGCCACGATCCTGGTGGTCAAGGCGCTGGTCCACGATGCGATGCGCGCCGACCGGCCCAACGCGAAGTTCGCGGGCTTCACCGACGTCAAGGACCTGGCCGAGGCCATCACCCAGGTCTGGGACAAGCCCGCCGCCGAAGTGAACGGAAAACGTCTGTGGCTCACCGAGAAGCCGTGAACCCGCCGAAGACCGACGCGCGTCGTCATCACGACCCCGAGGTCCGCGGTTTCGCCAGCGACAACTACGCCGGTGTGCACCCGGAGGTGCTCGCCGCCCTGGCCCTGGCCAACGGCGGGCACCAGGTCGCGTACGGCGAGGACGTCTACACCGAGAACCTCCAGCAGGTGGCCCGCAGCCACTTCGGGCCCACGGCCGAGGCGTTCCCGGTCTTCAACGGCACCGGCGCCAACGTCGTCGCGCTCCAGGCGGTCACCGACCGCTGGGGCGCGGTGATCTGCGCGGAGAGCGCGCACATCAACGTCGACGAGTGCGGGGCCCCCGAGCGGGTCGGCGGCCTGAAGCTGCTCACCGTTGCCACGCCCGACGGCAAGCTCACGCCCGAGCTGATCGACCGGGAGGCGTACGGCTGGGACGACGAGCACCGAGCGATGCCGCAGGTCGTCTCCCTTGCCCAGGCCACCGAGCTCGGCACGGTCTACACGCCGGACGAGATACGGGCCATCTGCGAGCACGCCCATGCGCACGGTATGAAGGTGCACCTGGACGGCTCCCGGCTGGCCAACGCCGCCGCCACCCTGAACGTCCCGATGCGGACGCTCACCAACGCCGCCGGCGTCGACATCCTCTCCCTGGGCGGCACCAAGAACGGCGCCCTGTTCGGCGAGGCCGTGGTGGTCCTCAACCAGGACGCCGTCAGCCACATGAAGCACCTGCGCAAGCTGTCCATGCAGCTCCCCTCCAAGATGCGCTTCGTGTCGGTGCAGCTGGAGGCCCTGCTCGCCCGGGACCTGTGGCTGCGCAACGCCGCACACGCCAACGAGATGGCCCAGCGCCTCGCCGAGGGCGTGCGCGCCGTGCACGGTGTGGAGATCCTCTACCCGGTGCAGGCCAACGCGGTCTTCGCCCGCCTTCCCCACGACGTGAGCGAACGCCTCCGCAAGCGGTTCCGCTTCTACTTCTGGGACGAGGCCGCGGGTGACGTCCGCTGGATGTGCGCGTTCGACACGACCGAGGACGACGTGGACGCGTTCCTGGCGGCGCTGAAGGAGGAGATGGCCCGCTAGGGCATTCACCCCGAGGTATTGCTGCATAAGTATGCGGCAGAGCGTAAAAAGATTGACCAGGGAGCGGGTCTCTCTCTACGCTCTGCCCGCATGCAGCTGATCCAGCAGACGCCCGACCTCTCCGCCTACGTGGGCGCCGACGAGGCCATCGACCACCATCACCCGCTCGTGCGCGAGACCGCGGCGAGGCTCGCGCAAGGGGTGGCCGACTCGTATGAGTATGCGCGGGCCGCTTTCGAGTTCGTGCGCGACACCATTCCGCACTCGCAGGACTCCGGTGATCTCCGTGTCACCTGGCGCGCCTCGGACGTCCTGGGGCAGCGCACCGGCATCTGCTACGCCAAGGCCCATGCGCTGGCCGCGCTGCTGCGGGCCGAGGACATTCCCACCGCCCTGTGCTACCAGAAGTTCGACGAGGTGCACGGGCTGGTCGCCGTGCGGTTCAACGGTGCCTGGCACCGGCAGGATCCCCGGGGCAACAAGCCCGGCGTCGACGCGCAGTTCTCCCTCGACGGTGAACGGCTCGCCTTCGTGCCCGATTCGGAGTCCAATGAAATGGACTACCCAGTCCTGTATGCTGCACCGCACCCGGCCGTGCTCGGCGCACTCACCGCGGCGCGCGACCGGCCGCACCTGTGGCAGACGCTCCCCACCGCACTCTGAGGCAAGGCGACCATGACGCTCACGCTGACCGTGTCCGACGACGTACGCACCCTCGCGCCCGGCTTCACGCACGTCGCGATCGAAGCGCACAGCCTGGTCAACGGGCCGAGCAGCGAAGCGAGTTCGGAACTCCTCGACGAGGCCGCGCGCCGGCTCGCCCTGCGACTGAACGGCCGCGCCCCGCACGAGGACCCGCACATGGCAGCCTGGCGCGCCGCCTACACGGCCTTCGGCTCGAAGCCGTCCCGCACCCGCAACTCCGCGGAGGCGCTCGCCAAGCGCGCCCTCTCGGACGCCGGACTGCCCCGCGTCAACCTGCTCGTCGACCTCTACAACGCCGTCTCCGTCGCCCATCTCATCCCCGTCGGCGGCGAGGACCTCGACCGCATCGAGGGCGGCATGCGGCTGATCCTGGCCACGGGGGAGGAGCGGTTCGTGACCGTCGCGGGCGGCGAGGAGACCGTCGAGCACCCCGACGCGGGCGAAGTGGTGTGGTGCGACGACGCGGGCGTGACCTGCCGCCGCTGGAACTGGCGTCAGGGCCCGCGCACCCGGCTCACCGAGGAGACGACGTCGGGCATCTTCCTGCTGGAGAGCCTCGCGCCGATGCCGGTCGCCGAGGTGACGGCCGCAGCGGCGGAACTCGCCGAGCTGCTGGCGAGGTTCAGCCCGGGCGCGGACATCACCGTACGGGCTCCGGAGACCTCCGCCTGAGAGCGGGCCGGGGGGCGTCAGTGCGCCTCGGCCGCCCGCACCTGCTCCGGCGTCGGGGCGGTGCCGCCGAGGTGGGCCGGCATCCACCAGGTGTCGTCCGGGCCCTTGGGGCGCACGGGGTAGGCCCGCTGGGCGGCCTCGAGCAGCTCCTGGACCCGCTCGCGCAGCTGGCGCGTGATGGCGCCCGCGTACTTGTCGCGGGACGCCTCGATCGCCTCGCCCACCCGGATCGTGATGGGGATGTGGCTGCGCTTGAAGTTGCGCGGGTGCCCCTTGGTCCACAGCCGCTGCGTGCCCCACACCGCCATCGGGATCAGCGGGACACCCGCCTCCTGCGCCAGGCGCGCGGCGCCCGACTTGAAGCTCTTCAGCGTGAACGACTGGGAGATCGTCGCCTCGGGGAAGACGCCGACGATCTCGCCCGAGCGCAGCGAGTCCAGGGCGTGCGCGTAGGCCGCCTCGCCCTGCTTGCGGTCCACGGGGATGTGCTTCATCCCGCGCATCAGCGGGCCGGAGATCCTGTGCCGGAAGACGGACTCCTTCGCCATGAAACGCACGAGGCGCTTCTGCGGCAGGGCCGCCAGGCCGTTGAAGACGAAGTCCAGGTAGCTGATGTGATTGCTCACCAGCACGGCGCCGCCCGAGCGCGGGATGTTCTCCGACCCCTGGCAGTCGATCTTGAGGTCCCACGCTTTGAACAGCGTGCGCGCGAAACCGACGACGGGGCGGTAGACGAGCTCTGCCATGGGCGGGTCGGACCCTTCCTGCTCTGCCTGGGAAGGGATTCCCAGTGGAAAAGTTACGCAGCCGTAGGTTTACGGCTTGTCGCAGATCGTGCCCGAAGAACGGCCGGGTAGCCAGTCCTCGTGCCCGTCGACGGCGAGATTCTCGTCACGTCGTCCCCAGGTCTCCACCTCGTGCTTTTGCGTCCCCATTACCCCGCGCGCACCGCCACCCGCCGCACGAGCAGGTACAACTCGCAGCCCAGGCAGTACCCGAACGCAGCATTGAGGAAGGCGGCGGCGAGCGCCGCGCCGGTCGCCGCGAGGCCCATCCAGCCGGGTCCCAGGGTGTAGCCGACCAGTCCGAGCCCGGCGAAAAGCAGCCCGACCGCCTGGGCGAAACGCGGCGGTTCGGGCGCTTCGAGCTCCGTCGGCGGCCCGAGGCGCGGCCGCACGGCCCGGGCGAACAGCAGACCGTACGGGGAACGGCCGACGCCGCCCGCCGCGCCGCACAGGAACGCCAGCGTCTGCCAGGCCAGCAGCCAGGCGCTTCCCGTGACCAGCACGACCGCCAGGACGGCGGTCGTGACGGCCGCGCCGAAACGCGGCCCTCTCGCATCGATGTCCATGGGAACCAAGCATTCCGCAGCGGAGCCTCCTGGCGGGGGCGGGAATCTTTGCGGTCTCGTGAACGCTTGCAGCGGGTGATGACCGGACTGGTGGTGTGTGTGGCGGTGCTCGCGGCGGCGAGCGCCTTCGGAGTGCTGCAACGGCGGCGGGGCGGGAGAGTGCGGGTGCGCGGGCGCGACGACGGCAAGCGGGTCGAGGCGGCGGAGCTCGGTGCGGAACTCGGCGAGCGGGCGACGCTCGTGCAGTTCTCCAGCGCGTTCTGCGCGCCCTGCCGGGCGACCCGGAGGGTCCTCGGCGAGGTCGCCGGCCTCGTGCCGGGTGTGACGCACGTCGAGATCGACGCCGAGGCGCACCTCGACCTCGTGCGGCGGCTGGACATCCTCAAGACCCCCACCGTGCTCGTCCTGGACGCCGACGGCCGGGTGGTGCGGCGGGCCACCGGCCAGCCGCGCAAGGCCGACGTGATCGCCGCACTGGGTGAGGCGGTGTGACGGCCGTGACGTCGTCAGTGAGTCATCTCCCACATCACGGAACGAACTTGACTGTGCGTGCCATTTATCGTCAGCCTGACCGCATGCCTGCGGACCTCCTCGCCACGCCCGACCTCCTTCGCTCGGTCTTCCGGCGGCACGCGGCGGGAGTCGCCGTCATCACCGCTCGTGGCGAGACGGGCCCGGTGGGCTTCACCGCCACCTCCCTGACGTCCGTCTCCGCCGAGCCGCCCCTGCTGTCCTTCGGTGTCGGCACCGGCGCCTCCAGCTGGCCCGCGATCGCCGCGGCGGACCACGTCGGAGTGCACATCCTCGGTGAGCACCAGCAGGAGCTGGCCGCCACCTTCGCCCGCAGCGGCGCCGACCGCTTCGCGGCGCCCACCGCCTGGCGGGAGGGGCCCGGAGGAGTCCCGGTCCTCGACGGCGTGCTCGCCTGGCTGGTGGGCCGGGTCGTGGCGCGGGTGCCCGCCGGTGACCACCGGCTCGTGATCGCCGAGGTCGTGGACGGCGACCCCTCGGGAACCGGCCGTCCGCTCCTCTACCACCAGGGGCGTTTCCGGCGTCTGGGCGACTGAACCGGGTGGCTCCCCGGGCTGCGTGACCGTCGAGTTCCGGTTACGCTGCGTTGCGAAGGTCACAGTTCAAAGCGCTTGCTTAGCGGGAATGAACTAGGTGTACTGACGAGTAATATTTCGCTCGGGGCGTGGGCGCCCCGACCGGGATCGGACGCTTGAGGCGCCTATGCTGCCTGCAAGTAGGCAGCATGGAAATGACGATGCAGTAGGAGAGCCGGCGTGAGCTTGAGGATCGTTGTCACTGTGAAGTACGTGCCCGACGCCACTGGCGACCGGCACTTCGCCGATGACCTGACCGTCGACCGGGACGACGTGGACGGTCTGCTCTCCGAGCTCGACGAGTACGCGGTCGAGCAGGCGCTGCAGATCTCCGAGAACTCCGACGACGACGTGGAGATCACCGTCCTGACGGTGGGCCCCGAGGACGCCAAGGACGCCCTGCGCAAGGCGCTGTCCATGGGCGCCGACAAGGCGATCCACGTCGAGGACGACGACATCCACGGCACCGACGCCATCGGCACCTCCCTCATCCTGGCCAAGGCGATCGAGAAGGCCGGCTACGACCTGGTCATCTCCGGCATGGCCTCCACCGACGGCACCATGGGCGTCGTCCCCGCGCTGCTCGCCGAGCGGCTGGGCGTCCCGCAGGTCACCCTGCTCTCCGAGGTCTCGGTCGAGGACGGCACGGTCAAGGGCCGCCGCGACGGCGACGCCGCCTCCGAGAACCTGGAGGCCTCCCTCCCCGCGGTCGTGTCCGTGACCGACCAGTCGGGCGAGGCGCGCTACCCCTCCTTCAAGGGCATCATGGCCGCCAAGAAGAAGCCGGTGGAGTCCTGGGACCTGTCCGACCTGGACCTCGAGGCCGAGGAGGTCGGCCTGGAGGGCGCCTGGACCAAGGTCGACGGCGCGGCCGAGCGTCCGGCCCGTACCGCGGGCACGATCGTCAAGGACGAGGGCGAGGGCGGCAAGCAGCTCGCTGAGTTCCTCGCGGGCCAGAAGTTCATCTGAGCCCCTTCGCTGACCGCCCCTCATCTTTCGCAAGCAGGAGAGAAGAAGTCCCATGGCTGAAGTTCTCGTCTACGTCGACCACGTGGACGGTGCCGTCCGCAAGCCCACCCTGGAGCTGCTGACCCTGGCCCGCCGCATCGGCGAGCCCGTCGCCGTCGCGCTGGGCAACGGCGCCGCCGACACCGCCGCCACGCTCGCCGAGCACGGCGCGGTCAAGGTCCTCACGCACGACGCCGCCGAGTACGCCGACTACCTGGTCGTACCGAAGGTCGACGCCCTCCAGGCCGCCCACGAGGCCGTGTCCCCGGCCGCCGTGCTGGTCCCGTCCTCCGCCGAGGGCAAGGAGATCGCCGCCCGCCTGGCGCTGCGCATCGGCTCCGGCATCATCACCGACGCCGTCGACCTGGAGGCCGGCGACGAGGGCCCGGTGGCCACGCAGTCCGTGTTCGCCGCGTCCTTCACCACCAAGTCCCGTGTCTCCAAGGGCACCCCGGTCATCACGGTCAAGCCCAACAGCGCCGCCGTCGAGGCCGCCCCGGCCGCCGGTGCGGTCGAGGCCCTGAACGTCTCCTTCTCCGCGCAGGCCACCGGCACCAAGGTCACCGGCCGTACGCCGCGTGAGTCGACGGGCCGTCCGGAGCTGACCGAGGCCGCGATCGTGGTCTCCGGTGGCCGTGGCGTCAACGGCGCGGAGAACTTCGCGATCATCGAGGCGCTCGCCGACTCCCTCGGCGCGGCCGTCGGCGCCTCGCGTGCCGCGGTCGACGCCGGCTGGTACCCGCACACCAACCAGGTGGGCCAGACCGGCAAGTCGGTCTCGCCGCAGCTGTACATCGCCAACGGCATCTCGGGTGCGATCCAGCACCGCGCCGGTATGCAGACCTCGAAGACGATCGTGGCCGTCAACAAGGACGCCGAGGCCCCGATCTTCGACCTCGTCGACTACGGCGTCGTCGGCGACCTCTTCGACGTCGTCCCGGCGCTGACCGAGGAGATCAAGGCCCGCAAGGGCTGATCGGCCCTGACCGGAGAAGGCCCCCGCGACCGCGCGAACGGTCGCGGGGGCTCTTCTCATCCCAGGGTCATCGAGGCCTGCACCGGCAGATGGTCGCTCGGATACATGCCGTCCCGGCTGAAGGTGTTCATCCCGGCCCAGTGCGTGGTCACCCCGGGCGTGGTGAGGATCCAGTCGATGCGCCGCCCCCCGGGCTCGGGCACCCGGTAGCCGTGGTACGTCCCGTACGCCGTGCCCCGTGAGACCGCCGCGTCCCAGGCGTCCACCAGGCCGATGTCCAGCATGAGGTCGTACACCCGGTTGTCGTGGGCGCCGGCGTTGAAGTCGCCGGTGACGATGACCGGTCGCGACCGGTCCCACCCGGCGATCGTCTCGCCGATGAGTCCCACCGAGCGTTCCCGGGCGTACTGGCTGACGCTGTCCAGATGGGTGTTGAGGACGTAGAACTCCCGTCCCCCGTCGGCGAGATCGGCGAAACGGACCCAGGTCACCATCCGCAGCCAGTCCGCGCCCCAGGTGTTCGAGGCGATCGTGTAGGGCGTGCCGGACAGCCAGAAGTGATCGAACTCGAGGGGCTCGAGTCTGCGCGTGTCGTAGAAGACCGCCATGAACTCGTCCTTGCTGCCGCCCCCGCGTCCGGTGCCGATCCAGTCGTAGTGCTCGCCGAGGTCCTTCTCGATCGCGCGCACCTGCCGGTAGAGCCCTTCCTGGGTGCCGATGACGTGCGGTCGCTCGCGGCGCAGCAGTTCCCGCATGACCGGTCGGCGCACCTCCCAGCGCGGTGTCCTGTCGACGACGGTCCCGAAGCGGACGTTGAACGTCATCACCTTCAGGGCGCCCTCGTGCTCGCCGGCGGAAGCGGACGATGTGGGGCCCGCGGTGGTGAGCAGCGGTCCTGCGACGACGGCGGCGGCCGCCGCCTTGAGCCCGTGGCGGCGTGTCACGCCGGCCTCGTTCGGCACGTGGTCTCCCTCCCCTTGCGCGTCAGGATGACGCTTGCCCTGTGAATACGGAAGAAGAGGGTGGGTCTGCAGCGATCGAGGGTGAAGGATGGGAAACGCCACCGTACGACGGTGTTGACCAGGCCGAAGGTCGGCCGATAACTTCGCTCTACGGATTGTTGATTCCGTACAGCGGAAAAGAGGAGGGTCTCGGAATGGGTCAGGGCCAGCAGGAGAAGGTGGCGACGAGCCTCGCGGGCACCGTCAGCGAGGAGATCAGCGCCTCCCTCGCGCCGGTCGACGCCGAGCTGGAGCGCCGCTACCCCGGCGACCCCGGCACCCGCCAGCCCGTCCACACCGTCTACGTACCCGGCGACGCCTTCGCCGCCGACACCGTCCGCTCCTGGGGCGACCGGGCCCTCGCGGCACTCGACGCGCACGCCCCGGACGCCGCCTCCTTCGCCGCCGTCCTCGGCCTCACCGAGGAACTCGCCGGGCCCGTCCACGCCCGAGTACGCGCCAAGCTGGAGCGCGAGCCGGTCGAGGACCTGCGCGTCGACTTCGAGGACGGCTACGGCAACCGCCCCGACGCCGAGGAGGACGAGGCCGCCGCCCGCGCCGCCCGCATCATCGCCGAGGCCTACGAGGACGGCACCGCCGCCCCCTACATGGGCATCCGCATCAAGTGCATGGAAGCGCCCGTGCGCGCCCGGGGCATCCGCACCCTCGACATCTTCCTCACCGGCCTGATGGAGTCCGGCGGCCTGCCCGACGGCCTGGTCCTCACCCTGCCGAAGGTGACCTACGCCGAGCAGGTCACTGCCATGGCGCGGCTGCTGGACGCCTTCGAGAAGGCACACGGCCTGGAGCCGGGCCGGATCGGTTTCGAGATCCAGATCGAGACCAGTCAGTCCATCCTCGCCGCCGACGGCACCGCCACCGTGGCCCGCATGATCCAGGCTGCCGAGGGCCGTGCCACCGGCCTGCACTACGGCACCTTCGACTACAGCGCCTGCCTCGGCGTCTCCGCCGCCCACCAGGCGAGCGACCACCCCGCGGCCGACCACGCCAAGGCCGTCATGCAGGTCGCGGCGGCCGGCACGGGCGTGCGCGTCTCGGACGGCTCGACGAACGTCCTGCCCGTCGGCCCGACGGCGAAGGTCCACGACGCCTGGCGCCTGCACTACGGCCTCACCCGCCGCGCCCTGGCCCGCGCCTACTACCAGGGCTGGGACATGCACCCCGGCCACCTCCCCACGCGCTACGCGGCCGTCTTCGCCTTCTACCGCGAGGGCTTCGAGCAGGCCGCCGCCCGCCTGTCCCGCTACGCCAACCGCACCGGCGGCGACGTCATGGACGAGCCCGCCACTGCCAAGGCCCTCAGCGGCTACCTGCTGCGCGGCCTGGACTGCGGCGCCCTGGACAACGGCGAGGTCGCCCGCCTGGCCGGCCTGACACGGGCGGATCTGGAGACCTTCGCGGTGCCCCGCCGTGGCGATCTGACGGCCTCCGCCTGACGGTTCGCGCCCGCCGGCGCCGCGGGCACGTACCGGCCCTGTCACAGCCGTCGCCGACGGCTGTTCCCGTCACCGCCGCGCCGTAGTCTGTACGCCACGCGGCGACGGTCGGTCGTCGGGGCATCCGGTGGGGTCACAGGAACGGGGCAACGGTGTCGACGGGGGAGCACGGGCGGGCGGACGGGGCCGGACGGCTGCTGGCAGGCCGCTATCGCGTCACGGCGGCGCTGGGACGCGGCGGCATGGGCGTCGTCTGGAAGGCCGTGGACGAGGTCCTCGGCCGTGAGGTCGCCGTCAAGGAACTGCGCACCTACACCGACACGGCCGGACCCGAGCTGGACGCACTGCGCCTGCGGATGCAGCGCGAGGCGCGCGCGGCGGCCCGGGTCCGCCACCCCGGCGTCATCGCCGTGCACGACATCGCCCAGGTCGACGGCCGCCCGCTGATCGTCATGGAACTGGTCGACGGGCCGTCCCTGGACGACGTCCTGCGCGAGCGCGGCACGCTGGACCCGGCCGAGGCGGCCGGGATCGGCGCGAAGGTCATGGACGCGCTGGCCGCCGCCCACCGCGCGGGCGTCCTGCACCGGGACGTCAAACCGGGCAACATCCTCCTCGACCGCTCGGGCCGGGTCGTCCTCACCGACTTCGGCATTGCCACGATGGACGATCCGGGCGACGGCTCCGCCACCCACCTCACGCGCAGCGGCGAACTCGTCGGATCCCTCGACTATCTGGCACCCGAGCGCGCCCAGGGAGCCGACCCGGGTCCCGCCTCCGACATCTGGGCCCTGGGCGCCACGCTGTACGCGGCCGTCGAGGGCTCCTCGCCCTTCCGCCGCACGTCGACGTTCTCCACGCTCACCGCGATCGTCTCCGAGCCACTGCCACAGCCTCGCCGCGCCGGCCCCCTCACGCCCGTCCTCCAGCGGTTGCTGGACAAGCGTCCCGAGTCCCGCCCGGAGGCCGACCAGGCCCGCGCGCTGCTCCAGGCGATCGCGGGCACGGGCGGCACCGACACGCCGACGTCCACCCTGCGGGGCCCGGCGGCCACGCCCCCGCGCGCGCCGACGGAACGCAGCGTCCCGTCGGTACCGCCGGGGTTCGGTCCCCTGCAGCCGGGTGCAGCGGAGCCGCTGGCGGGCACGGAGGCCAGCGTGCAGAACCCCGACACCGGCCCTCAGGCGGGGAGGCGCGCGGATGTGCCTGACCCGGGCACCGGCCCCCAGGCGGGCACGGGTGCCGACGGGCAGAACCCGGACACCGGCCCTCAGGCGGGGAGGCGCGCGGATGTGCCTGACCCGGGCACCGGCCCTCAGGCGGGCACGGGTGCCGACGGGCCTGACCCGGGCACCGGACCTCAGGGCTTCGGGCCGTTCGACACCGGCAGCACCGTCCCCGGTGCCGCCGCCCCGACCACCCCGATGCACCCCGACCGCATCGCCTCCCGTCGCACGGCCCGCGTCCTGCCGGCCGCCGCGGCCGTCGCCCTCGTCCTCGCCGCCGCCGGGACCACGGTCGCCCTCCTCGGCGACTCCGGAGGCAAGGACGCCGGTGCGCGGGCCGACGGCCGTGGGACGGCCGGTGCCTCCGCGCGCTCCGGCCCGGACGACGGCTCGAACGCCCCGAGGTCCACGCACCAGGGCGACGACAAGGGCTCGGCTGCGTCCGGGAAGCCGGCCGACGAGAAGGACGCCGGGCCCACCGGCCGGGCGACCACCCCGGCTCCGGGGAAGCCGACCGGCGGCGGTACCAGCGGAGGAAAGCCGGACGGCGCCACCCCCGGCAGCGGTTCCGCGACCGGCGGCGGCTCCACCACTCCGGCCCCGGTGTGCCACGCCATCGGCGGCGGCAAGTACAACTGCCACGTCTGGAAGACCGCCGACTCCTACACCGCCTCCGGCGCCAGGGCCGGCACCCTCAACGCTGGCACCAACTACTTCTACTGCCAGCGGAATCTGGGCCGCCGCGAGACGTCCGGGCAGTGGACGAACGTCTGGTGGGCGAAGACCGACGACGACAGCGGCAACACGGACGTCTGGGTCAGCGACGTCTACATCAAGGGCGGTGACAACGACGGGCCGGTGCCCGGACTCCCGTTGTGCTGACCCCGCGCCGAGGCCGCCACGTACCGTTCGAGCCCGGAGGCCGTCACCAGCTTCTCCTCGATGAACAGCCGCGTGCCCCGCTCGCACAGCCGCCGGTCGCCCCGGGCCCGCGCGCAGAACTCCTCGGGCACCACACCGAACAGCTCCCGGAATCGGGGCAGTCCGACCAGGAGCTCGGTCAGCAGCTCCCGCTCACCCGGGTGGACGCGCGGCGTGCCCGTGCCGTCGTGGAGGACGCCGTGCCGGTTGACGTAGGCGTACGCCCCGGGCAGCCGGGTGCCGTCCGCGAGGCTGACCCGGATGTGGGGCGACGGCAGCCAGGCCCGGTCGAAGTTGCCGCCCGGCACCGGCGCGCCCTCGCTCGCGTCGATCACCGCGAGCTGCTCGGCGTCGAGCCACAGGACGAACAACTCCCGCACGGTCCCGGGGGCGCCGACCGGCGAGGCGGACACGTACCCCATGCGGCTCACGTGCGCGGAGACGCCCGCCTCGATTCCGGTCACCCGCGCCTTCACCATGGGCAGCGGCGCCCGGACGCCGAACTCCGCCATCTTGTGCCGCAACTGTCCCGGGCAGCCGTTGGAGCCGATGGCGAGGACCGGAGTGCGGTCCTCGTACACCAGCCGCTCCAGCGGCAGGTAACGGTCCCCGTCGAGGAGCCCGGAATCGGCCGGCCACGCTCCCGGATACAGCAGGGGGTGCTCGCGCGGCGCCTCGGCCAGGCCCAGTGCCCGCAGTGTGCGATCGGTGGCGCCGTCCATCGGCCGCTCAGTCCGCCGGGGGGATCTCGCCCGAGCCACGGGTGATCAGCCGGGTCGGCAGCTCGATGCGCTCGGGCGTCACCAAAGTGCCGTCGAGCTGCCTGAAGAGACGTTCCGCCGCGGTGCGTCCGATGTCCGCCGCGTCCTGGGCGACGACGGTGACGCCCGGCTGGAGCAGGTCGGCGAGCTCGATGTCGTCGAAGCCGACCAGGGCCACAGGGCGGGTCTGCTCGGCGAGCACCCGGATCACGGTGACGGTCACCCGGTTGTTGCCCGCGAAGATCGCCGTGACCGGGTCGGTGCCGCTCAGCATCTCCTCGGCCGCCCTGCGCACCCGCTCGGGGCCGGTGACGCCGAGGGACATCCAGGAGTCCGCCACCGGTATGCCCGCGTCCTCCATGGCGGCCCGGTAGCCGCGCAACCGCTCGGCGGCGGTGTGGATGCGCGGCATGTCACCGATGAAGCCGATCCGGCGGTGCCCGTGTGCGATGAGGTGGGCGACGCCGTCACGGGCGCCGCCGAAGTTGTCCGACAGCACCACGTCGGCGTCGATGTGCCCGGCCGGCCGGTCCACGAACACCGTGGCGACGCCCGCTTTGAGCTCCGGCTCCAGATACCGGTGGTCGTCCCCGGCCGGGATCACCACCAGCCCGTCCACCCGCCGCGCGCACAAGGCCAGCACCAGTTCCTGCTCGCGCTCGGGGTCCTCCGCGCTGGAGCCGTTGATCAGCAGGGCGCCGTGCGCGCGGGCCACCTCCTCGACCGACCGGCTCAGCGGCCCGTAGAACGGGTCGGCGAGGTCCTCAAGGACCAGGCCGATGCTCGCCGTGCGGCCCTTGCGCAGCACCCGCGCGCTGTCGTTGCGGCGGAAGCCGAGCGCGTCGATCGCCTCCTGGACCCGCCGCTCCGTCTCCGGGGTGACCCCCGGCTCCCCGTTCACCACGCGGGAGACCGTCTTGAGGCCGACTCCGGCGCGTGCGGCTACGTCCTTCATGGTCGGCCGGGTGCCGTAGCGCGCTGCGGATCGGAGGGGGGGCTGGGGCACGGTGCGGTGTCCTGTCCTGTCGTCCACGGGGGTGCGTCGATCCTGGGCTTGTATGAGGATGTGGCGTCGAGCATAGAGCCTGGACAACGTTGTCAGACTCGGGGGAGACTGTCCATCGCACTCTCCGGCCCGCGCACGGTCGCGGAACCGGCCTGCTGCATGCCCTGCTTGATGGCCTTTATCGGCGTTTTTCTCATGCCCGACGGGGAGATCCGACTCTGATGCACACCGACCTCGTGGCCGCGCTCGACATCGGCGGCACCAAGATCGCCGGCGCTCTGGTGGACGGCCGCGGCCGGATCCAGGTCCGCGCGCAGCGGCCGACGCCCGCCAGGGAGGACGGTGACACCGTGATGCGGGCCGTCGAGGAGGTGCTCGGCGAGCTCGGCGCGTCGCCGCTGTGGGAGCGCGCTTCGGCCGTCGGGATCGGCAGCGCCGGGCCCGTGGACGCCTCGGCGGGCACGGTGAGCCCGGTGAACGTGCCCGGCTGGCGCGACTACCCGCTCGTCTCCCGCGTCCGGGCCGCCGCCGGGAATCTCCCCGTCGAACTGATCGGCGACGGCGTGGCGATCACGGCGGCCGAACACTGGCAGGGTGCCGCCCGGGGACACGCCAACGCGCTGTGCATGGTCGTCTCCACGGGTGTCGGAGGCGGTCTGGTGCTGGGCGGGCGCCTGCACCCCGGGCCCACCGGCAACGCCGGGCACATCGGCCACATCAGCGTGGACCTCGACGGCGATGTGTGCCCGTGCGGCTCGCGCGGCTGCGTGGAGCGCATCGCGAGCGGCCCCCACATCGCCCGCCGTGCCCTGGAGAACGGCTGGCGGCCCGGCCCGGACGGGGACACCTCCGCCGCCGCGGTGGCCGCCGCCGCCCGGTCCGGCGACCCGGTCGCCGTCGCCTCCTTCGAGCGTGCCGCCCAGGCACTGGCCGCCGGGATCGCCGCCACCGCGACCCTCGTGGAGATCGACATCGCCGTCATCGGCGGGGGAGTGGGCAAGGCGGGCGACGTGCTGTTCGACCCGCTGCGCAAGGCCCTGCGTTCCTACGCGACGCTGTCCTTCGTCCGGCACCTGACCGTGGCGCCGGCGCGGATGGGCACCGACGCGGGGCTGGTGGGCGCGGCGGCGGCAGCCCTGGCGAAGCGGCCGGACACGGCGGCGGCCGGGGTGTGAGGGCCAGGTCGCGCCGATGGGGCAGGAACGTTCAGTCTGCGGCGCGTGAGGCGGGAGGCGCGGGGACCGAGGTGACGGCCACCCCGGGGCGATACGGACCGGTCCGGTCCGTATAGCCGAAACCGGCCGCACGTGCGTGCGATGTGGCACGATCACGCATGTGAGCAGCAGACCCGCCTCGGCGCAGCATCTGCGCGACCTCGCCCGCCTGCGCCGCGTCAAGGACCGCATCGACCGGGAGTACGCGAAGCCCCTGGACGTCGAGGCGCTCGCCCGGGGCGTCCACATGTCGGCCGGGCACCTCAGCCGTGAGTTCCGGCAGGCCTACGGGGAGTCGCCGTACAGCTATCTCATGACGCGGCGCATCGAGCGCGCGATGGCGCTGCTGCGCCGGGGGGACCTCAGCGTCACGGAGGTGTGCTTCGAGGTCGGCTGCGCCTCGCTGGGCACCTTCAGCACGCGTTTCACCGAGCTGGTGGGCATGCCGCCCAGCGCCTACCGGCGCGAGGCGGCGCGCGCGACGGCGGGGATCCCCTCGTGCGTGGCCAAGCAGGTGACCAGACCGATCAGGAATCGAGAAGCGCCGATCCCGGGCCGAAACTAGCGTGAGGGCCATGGACCTTCGCATTCACGCCAGTTTCCTTCCGCACGACGACCCGGACGCCGCCCTGGCGTTCTACCGCGACACCCTCGGCTTTGAAGTCAGGAACGACGTCGGGTACGAGGGGATGCGCTGGATCACGGTCGGCCCCGTCGGCCAGCCCGGCACGAACATCGTGCTGCACCCGCCGGCCGCCGACCCCGGCGTCACCGACGACGAGCGCCGCACCATCGCCGAGATGATGGCCAAGGGCACCTACGCCAGCATCGTCCTCGCCACCACCGACGTCGACGCCACCTTCGAGCGGGTGCAGGCGGGCGACGCCGAGGTGGTCCAGGAGCCGGTCGACCAGCCCTACGGCATCCGCGACTGCGCCTTCCGTGACCCCGCGGGCAACATGGTCCGCATCCAGCAGCTGAAGACGCCGTAGCAGCTCCCCGCACCGCACGCCCCGCGCCGCTCCCCGGGACCGGCGCGGGGCAACGAGATCGCCCGAGCGCGGCAGCGCCGCCCGACAGATGGAGACACCATGAGCAAGGCCACGACGACGGACGAACAGTCGCCCGGGCCGCACGTTGCCGACAGCCATGACGTGATCCGTGTGCACGGCGCACGCGAGAACAACCTCAAGGACGTCAGCATCGAGATCCCGAAGCGCCGGCTCACCGTGTTCACCGGTGTCTCCGGTTCGGGCAAGAGCTCGCTGGTGTTCGACACCATCGCCGCGGAGTCGCAGCGGCTGATCAACGAGACCTACAGCGCCTTCCTCCAGGGCTTCATGCCGAACCTGGCCCGTCCGGAGGTCGACGTCCTCGACGGGCTGACCACCGCGATCGCCGTCGACCAGCAGCGCATGGGGTCCGACCCCCGCTCCACCGTCGGCACCGCCACCGACGCCAACGCGATGCTGCGGATCCTGTTCAGCCGCCTCGGCGCACCGCACATCGGCCCGCCCGGAGCGTTCTCGTTCAACACCGCCTCGGTCTCGGCGAGCGGTGGCTTCACGGTGGACCGAGGGGCCGACAAGACCAAGACCGAGAAGGTCACCTTCAGCCGCACCGGCGGCATGTGCACGCACTGCGAGGGCCGGGGCACGGTATCGGACATCGACCTCACCCAGCTCTACGACGACTCCAAGTCGCTCTCCGAGGACCCCTTCACCATCCCCACCTACACCGGGGGCGGCTGGGTGGTGCGGGTCATCGCCGAGTCGGGCTTCTTCGACAAGGACAAGCCGATCCGCGACTACACCAAGAAGGAGCGGCACGACTTCCTCTACCGCGAGCCGACCAAGGTGAAGATCAACGGGGTCAACCTCACCTACGAAGGCTTGATCCCGAAGCTGCAGAAGAGCTTCCTGTCCAAGGACCGCGAGTCGATGCAGCCGCACATCCGGGCCTTCGTGGACCGGGCGGTCACCTTCAGCCGCTGCCCCGAGTGCGACGGCACCCGGCTCAGCGAACTCGCGCGCTCCTCGAAGATCGGCGAGGTGAACATCGCGGACGCCTGTGCGATGGAGATCCGCGACCTGGCCGAGTGGGTGCGGGGACTCGACGAGCCGTCGGTGGCACCGCTGCTGGCCAAGCTCCGGCATACGCTGGACTCGTTCGTGGAGATCGGCCTCGGCTACCTCTCGCTCGACCGGGCCTCGGGCACGCTCTCCGGCGGCGAGGCCCAGCGCACCAAGATGATCCGCCACCTCGGGTCCTCCCTCACGGACGTCACCTATGTCTTCGACGAGCCGTCCATCGGCCTGCACCCCCACGACATCCAGCGGATGAACAACCTGCTGCTGCGCCTGCGCGACAAGGGCAACACCGTGCTGGTCGTCGAGCACAAGCCGGAGACGATCGCCATCGCCGACCATGTCGTGGACCTCGGCCCCGGCGCCGGCACGGAGGGCGGCACCGTCTGCTTCGAGGGCAGCCTGGAGGGGCTGCGGGGCAGTGGCACCGTCACCGGCCGGCACCTCGACGACCGGGCCAAGATCAAAGCGACCGTACGCAAGCCCACCGGGGCGCTGGAGATCCGGGGCGCCTCGGCGAACAACCTTCAGGACGTCGACGTCGACATCCCGCTCGGCGTGCTCACCGTCGTCACCGGCGTCGCGGGCTCCGGCAAGAGCTCGCTCCTGCACGGCGCGCTGCCCCGGCAGGCGGGGGGAGAGGGCGTGGTGGCGATCGACCAGGCCCCGATCCGCGGCTCCCGGCGCAGCAACCCGGCGACGTACACCGGTCTGGCCGACCCGATCCGCAAGGCCTTCGCCAAGGCCAACGGGGTGAAGCCGGCCCTGTTCAGCGCCAACTCCGAGGGCGCCTGCCCCACCTGCAACGGCGCCGGTGTCATCTACACCGACCTCGCGATCATGCAGAGCGTCGCCACGCCCTGCGAGGAGTGCGAGGGCAAGCGGTTCGACGCGTCGGTGCTGGAGTACCGGCTCGGCGGCAGGGACATCAGCGAGGTGCTGGCGATGCCCGTGGCCGAGGCCGAGGAGTTCTTCGGCAGTGGCGAGGCCCGCACGCCCGCCGCCCACAGGATCCTCCAGCGGCTCGCGGACGTCGGGCTCGGCTACCTCACCCTGGGCCAGCCGCTCACCACGCTGTCCGGCGGTGAGCGGCAGCGGCTGAAGCTGGCCACGCACATGGGCGAGAAGGGCGGCGTGTACGTCCTCGACGAGCCGACCACCGGGCTCCACCTCGCGGATGTGGAGCAGCTGCTCGGTCTGCTCGACCGGCTCGTCGACTCCGGCAAGTCGGTCATCGTGATCGAGCACCACCAGGCGGTCATGGCGCACGCCGACTGGATCATCGACCTCGGCCCCGGCGCGGGCCACGACGGCGGCCGGATCGTCTTCGAGGGCACCCCGGCCGACCTCGTCGAGGCCCGCTCCACGCTGACCGGCGAGCACCTGGCGGCCTACGTGGGCGCCTGACGGAAGACCGTGACCGTGGGGCGGGCACATCGGGGCTCGCCTCACGGTCGCCATGTCGGACATTGATGACAAATGCGGCGAATATCGACACCCGGTGCGGGCACTCCGTCTCCTGAACGTCTCCTGCATCCCTCACGGAACGGAGCCGCTGATGATCATCAAGAAGATGCATGAGATGGGCGTCCGCAGCGAGCACGCCTACCTGGCCGGCATGGCCTCCATCGGCCTCAGCGTCGTCGCATGGATGGGTTCCCGGAAGATGGAACCGGGCACCGGTATCGCCCGCGCCGACCGCTGGGGCATCTTCGTCGGCGAATGGGCGCCCACCTTCTTCGGTCTCGGTCTCGCCCTGTCCCACTACGAGCAGCAGGACGGCACCCTCACGGCCGAGGTGCACGAATTCCGTCCGACGCGCAAGGCGGGCTGAACGGCCCAGTCCGGCGCGCGGCCGGCACCGTCCCCGCGGACCCTGGTCCCATGGCGTCGGAGAAGCCCGTCGTGGTCTACCCGCCCGCCGCCGACGGCGGCCGGCGGGTCCGTGTGGACGGCCAGTTCCTCGGAATCGCCTACGGGCCGCTCGACATCGCCGAGTTTCTGCGGCGCGCCGGGATCGAGGACGCGGACGAGGCGTACGTGGCGGCCACGGGGCTCATCGAGTGGCGCGGCGGCGGCCCCGGAGCGTGGGCGGCCGACCGGGGCGGCGACTCCGCCTAGCCGGCCCGCTTCGCCCGGTCGTTCGCGACCGCGCAGGAGTCCCGCTGCAGCCGCGTCCACGTGCCGCTTCGCCCGGTCGTACACGATCGCGTGACCCCGGAGCGGGTCGGGCAGTTGAGTCGGGCATGAAGAAGCGCAGCATGCTCGCCATCGCCTCCCTCGCCACCGGCTTCGTCGTCGCGGCGGTCACCCCGTCCCACGCCCTCGGGGAGGGCCTCGGCGCCCTGAGCGTGGACGACACCCTCAAGACCCTCGACGAGACCGTGGCCGAGGACGGTCTGTCCCTGGACCGGGAGGACGGCGCCCAGGCCAAGAAGAAGGGCTGACGAGCCACAGCCCCGCGGCCACGGCGTCGGTGCTCCCGCGAGAGGGGGTGCCGGCGCCGTACTCATGCGCCCTCAACTGCGGCTGGTTTCCGTGGCAGGGTGGAGCGGGCAAGCCTCAGGGGGCCAACAGAAGAGGGGGACCTGTGACCGTCGTCTGGATCAACGGCGCGTTCGGTGCGGGGAAGACCACCACCGCACGGGAGCTGATCGAACTGATCCCGAACAGCACGCTCTTCGACCCGGAGGTCATCGGCGGCGCGCTCGCCCACCTGCTGCCACCGAAACGCCTCGCCGAGGCCGGCGACTTCCAGGACCTGCCGATCTGGCGACGGCTCGTGATCGACACGGCGGCCGCGTTGCTCGCCGAGGTCGGCGGGACCCTCGTCGTCCCCATGACCCTGTTGCGCCAGGAGTACCGCGACGAGATCTTCGGCGGCCTCGCCGCCCGCAGGATTCCGGTCAGTCACATTCTGCTCGCCCCGGCCGAAACGATACTGCGGGAGCGTATGGCGGGTCGTGAGGTTCCCCGGGACCTCCCAGACGGCGACGCGCGAATACGCCAGTGGTCCTTCGACCACATCGAGCCGTACCGGGCCGCCCTCGCCTCCTGGCTCACCGCCGACGCCCACCCGATCGACACCAGCGATCTCACCCCGTACGAGACGGCCGTGCGGATCGCCGG
This sequence comes from [Streptosporangium] indianense, assembly GCF_021474405.1. Taxonomy (GTDB): domain Bacteria; phylum Actinomycetota; class Actinomycetes; order Streptomycetales; family Streptomycetaceae; genus Streptomyces; species Streptomyces indiaensis. The sequence goes on along the minus strand of NZ_JAKEIO010000019.1, from coordinate 18,178 downwards.
GGCCGTCGCCGACGGGTCCGCGCCCGTCTGCGACATCGTGCAGACGCCCGAGCCCACCGCCGAGACCGTCGCCGCCGGGGTGCTCCTCTTCGACGAGCAGGACCGCGTGCTGCTCGTCGACCCCACGTACAAGGCCGGCTGGGAGTTCCCCGGTGGCGTCGTCGAACCCGGTGAGGCACCCGCGCGAGCCGGGGTGCGGGAGGTCGCCGAGGAGACCGGCATCCACCTGGACCGGGTGCCCGGCCTGCTCGTCGTCGACTGGGAGCGCCCCGCACCCCCCGCGTTCGGCGGGCTGCGCCTCCTCTTCGACGGCGGAGTACTGCACTCCGCGGAGGCCGGACGGCTGCTGCTGCCCGGCCCGGAGCTGCGTGCCTGGCGGTTCGTCACGGAGGCGGAGGCCGCCGATCTGCTGCCCCCCGTGCGCTACGAGCGGCTGCGCTGGGCGCTGCGCGCACGCGAACGCGGAGCGGCGCTCTACCTGGAGGCCGGGGTGCCGGTCGGCTGACGCCGGCCCCGCCGCCGGACGCCGGTCGGGACCTCCACGTGATGATGAGGGCCACCGACGTCCGCGCCGCGCCGGCTGTGTGAGGCCGTGGGTGTCGTCATCGACCACACTCCGGGCCAAGCCCCAACAGCCGTGCCCGTTAGGGTCGGTGGCATGACGACACCCCTTGCCGGCAGTGCCTTCGACTCGCTCCTCCTCGACGCCGTGTCCGACCAGGACGCGCTGCGCCGGGTCTACGAACTGCCCAAGGACACGGCCCTGCGCAAGCAGACGACCGAACTCACCGAACAGACGCGGCAGGTGATCGCGTGCTCGTCGCTGGTCCTGGTCGCCAGCACGGACGCCGACGGCAACTGCGACGTCTCCCCGCGCGGCGGCCCCGCGGGGTTCGTCGCCGTCCTGGACGCACGGACGGTGGCGATACCGGACGCGACCGGCAACAAGCGTCTGGACACCCTGCAGAACGTCATCGCCACCGGCCGGGCCGGACTGCTGTTCATCATCCCCGGACGCACCACGACGCTCCGGGTGAACGGCCGGGCGTGCGTCTCCACCCGCCCGGAGCTGCTGTCGCAGCTGACCGCCGTGGGCAAGCCGCCTGCCAGTGCGCTGGTGCTGGGGATCGAAGAGGTCTACCCGCACTGCCCCAAGTCGCTCCTGCGCAGCGGCGCCTGGAAGCCGGAACAGTGGCTGCCGGCAGATGCCCAGCCGACCTCGGCCGAGGTGACGCTGGCCCAGCTGCGGATGCCGGAGCTGACGATCGCCGACATCGAACAGGCGGAGGCGGACTCGCTGAAGTACCGGTACGAGTGACCGGCCTGCTCACGCTCGGCGAGCGCCCAACGGCCGTGACCCTGTGGGCGCTCACCCGACCTCCCAGGCTTGTGCCGCCGAGCTACTCGGTCTTGCGGTGCGCGGAGGAGGCAGCCTCTTCCCTCAGCGCTTCGAGCGTCTCCTCCATGTCGCGGACCTGACGGCGCAGCCGCACCAGTTCCTCGCGCTCGGCCGTGGTCAGCGCGCCCGCCGGGCCCTGGTCCCGCTCCGCCGCCAGCTCCTCCGCGATCGCCGCCGCGAACGCGTCCACGTCGTCCTGAGTGGTGTCGAAGGAGGTCATCCAGCGGACCTCGCCGGCCTGCTCGTCCCAGGTGTAGAAGCGGAAACGCTTCTGGAGACGCTCGATGACGGCCGGCGGCAGGACGGCGAAGATCTGGTTGGCCTGCACCGGCCGGTTGATCTCCAGGCCCGGCAGTTCGCGCACCGCCTCGTACAGCCGCTGGGTCATCGCGTTGGAGCGGGCCGCCGAGCGCAGCCAGAGGTCGCCGCCCAGCAACGCCTCGAACTGCACTGACATGAAACGCATCTTGGAGCCCAGCTGCATGCTCGACTTGCGCAGGTGGGCCATGCCGCGCACCGCGTCCTCGTTGAGCACGATCACCGCCTCGCCGAAGAGCAGCCCGTTCTTGGTGCCGCCGAGCGAGAGGACGTCCACACCGGCGTCGGTGGTCATCTCGCGCAGGGACACGCCGAGGGTGGCGGCGGCGTTGGCGAGCCGGGCGCCGTCCAGGTAGACGAGCATGCCGAGGTCGTGCGCGTGGTCACAGATCGCACGGATCTCGTCCGGCGAGTAGCAGGTGCCGAGTTCGGTGGACTGGGCGATCGAGACGACCCTGGGCCGGGCCCGGTGCTCGTCCTCGAAGCCCCATGCCTGTCGGTCGATCAGCTCGGGCGTGAGCTTGCCGTCCCAGGCCGGCACCGTCAGGAGTTTGATCCCGGCGACCTTCTCGGGGGCCCCGCCCTCGTCGACGTTGATGTGGGCCGACTCGGCGCAGACCACGGCGTCCCAGCGGTCGAGCATGCTCTGCAGCGCGAACACGTTGGCGCCGGTGCCGTTGAAGACCGGGTACGTGTGCGCGGTGGGGCCGAAGTGGCCGCGCACCACTTCCTGGAGGCGCTCGGTGTAGACATCGGCGCCGTAGCTGACCTGGTGGCCGCCGTTGGCCAGAGCGATCGCCGCAAGAACCTCGGGGTGCGCACCCGCGTAGTTGTCGCTGGCGAAGCCGCGCTCGTCCGGGTCGTGTCGTCGCTGTACGGTCATGGTGCTCGCCTACTTGTTTCGGTGGGACGGTGTGACACAGGTGGTCCGGACGGGCGCCGGCAGGTCTGCTCAGGCCGGTGCGGGCTCCGTCCGTGCGCGGGCCTTCTCCAGGCCGCGCACCAACGGCGGCGCGGCGAGCCCGAGCAGGACGAACAGGGCCGCGAGGACCAGCCAGCCGGTTCCCGCCGCGCCGACGATCAGGGAGGTCATCAGCCACGGCCCGGCGAACTGCTGGAACCCGCGCCCCAGGGAGAACACCGCCTGGTACTCCCCCTGCCGGCCCGCCGGGGCGAGCCCGAAGGACAGGCCCCAGCTCGCCGACGCCTGGTACAGCTCGCCGAGGACGAGCACCAGCGCGCCGCCCAGCAGGGCCGCGCTGTCCAGGAGCGCGCCGTGCCCCCCGCTCACCGCGAAGACCAGGCAGGACGCTCCCAGCGCCCACCCCGCCCAGCGCAGCATACGTGCCGCTCCCGCCGGGGTGCGGGCGCCCCTGCTGACCGTGACCTGGAACAGCAGCACCAGGACGGTGTCCAGGATCAGCAGTCCCGACACCAGCAGCGCGGGCGCGTCGGTGGCGGTGACGATCCACAGCGGCAGACCGACCGTCAGCAGCGGGTGGTACAGCTCAAGAGCGCCGCACACCAGCGCGACCGCCACATAGCGCACGTCCCGCAGCGCCGCGCTGCGCAGTACCCCGCCCGGCGCCTCGGCGGCGGTGGCGCGGGGTGGGGCGCCCGCGGGCAGCCGCATCCCGAGCAGCACGGCGACGGAGACCAACTGGAGGGCGGCGTTGGCGAGGACCGTGGCGTACAGGGCGGTCGAGGTGCCGGCCGCGATGGCCGCTCCGGCCAGTGCGGCGCCGCCGAGGAAGCCCAGGTTGAACAGGCTGCGCATCTGCGCGCTCACCCTGACCCGCTCCGCCTCGCCCACCAGCGCGTCGGTGAGCGACGCCTGGAGCGCACCCGCCGAGGTCTCCAGGACCGCGATGGCACAGGCGACCGCGAGGAACGCGACGAAGCCGTCCACCAGGCAGTACGCGGTGAAGCCGACGGCCGCGAGCAGGAAGTTGACGGTGAGCACCCGTCCCGCGCCGAGCCGGTCCGCGAGTCGGCCGATGGGCACGGTGCAGAGCAGACCGCAGAGCCCGGCGACCGACAGGGCGAGGCCCACGCGCTGGGCGGGGATGCCGATGGTCCGCGTGAAGAACACGGCGCTGGCGGTGAGGAACACCCCGAGCCCCAGGGACTGGATGAGCGTGAGGACGCCGAGTCTGCGCGCGTTCCCGACGGCCGGGAGGGTCTCCCGGAACCACGCGCGCAGCACGGCGCCGTACCGGCGGTCCTCAGCCATGCGTCTCGGCTCCCTCGGCCCGCTCGGTCCGCAGCCCGTACACCTCCATCGCCGTGTGCACGGCGGCGCGCACCCCGGCGGCGCTCCGCCCCCGGAACCGGAAGATCCCGCAGCCATCGTCATAACTGCCGGGCCCGGTCATGACCTGGCCGATCGCGGGCAGTTCCTGGTGGTAGACCTCGGGGACGGCCGACCCGGGCGAGGTACGCGCCACGACCCGTCCGGGCAGCTCGCGCGGAGCGGGATAGATGAGCCAGCCGCCGGCCCGGTGTCCGACCGGTTCGGAGGGCTGCCACAGCGGGGGCAGGCCCAGGGCCGCCCGGAACGCCTCGGCGAACAGGTCGATGCCGTAGAGATCGACGTGCAGGAACGGCACCTGCGCGCCGCCCGGCCGCAGCCCGACCTCCAGGAACACCAGCTCGCCCCCCGGACGCCGGATCGCCTCCAGGTGGAAGGCGCCGTCGCGCAGCCCGAGCGCCCGCAGACAGCGGTCGGCGAACGTGGTGAGCTCGTCGCGCTCGGGGCCCGGGTCGAGCAGGACCGAGCCGAGCGGGCGGCCGTGTGCGTAGTCCAGGCAGGTGTGGACGTACTGGGAAGCGGTGACGAAGTGGAGGCGACCGGAGCGGCGGACACCGTCGACGTGGAAGATGTCGCCTTCGACGTACTCCTCGCACTCGTACGCCTCGGGGTCGACTCCCTTGAGAGCATCGCGCAGTTCGTCGGTGCTGTGGACGACCGTGACCCCCTGGGAGCCCGCCGCGGCGCGCGGTTTGAGGACCAGGGGCGGACCGCCGAGGGCGTCGACGACCGTTTCCGCCGAGGGGGCGTCGCCGAGGCGCCGGAACCGGGGCACCCGCAGTCCGGCCGCTCCCACCGCGCTCTTCATGGCGGGTTTGTCCTTGAACCGCTCGACCAGGTCGAGACCGTAGCCGCCGCGGACACCGAGTGCGGCCGAGAGCCGGGCGGCCGTCAGGATGTCGTACTCGGACTGGCCGAAGACGGCCTCGGGCGTGCCGTGCCGGTCGGCGATCTCCCGGACGAGGGGCAGCAGGTCGTCGTGGGCGAGGCTGTCGCGCACATGGACCTCGGTCGCCCCGTCCTGGTCGAGCGCGGGCAGCCCGCCGGGCGTGGTGACGTACACCATCCGGCAGGGGTGGCCGTCGAGGAAACGGTGGTATTCGCCGAATTCGTCGCCGGAGCGGTTGAGGACGAGGTACAGGGGTGTGGTCCGGTCGGTCACGCGTCCGCTCCCGGTCGCAGGGTGTCGGGCAGGCAGGCGTCCAGATCGGCGGCGCTCACCCGGCCGAAGCCGGGCGCGGGCCGGTCCCGGTGGGCCGGGGTCCTGGCGAGGAAGGTTGCCGCGCGAGGCTCTCCGGCGCCGCCGAGGCCCTGCCAGACGCGCTCGGCGAGGTCCGGCATCACCGGGAAGGCCAGCAGGGACAGGCCCTTGAGCCACCAGTGGGCGCCGTCCTCGGCGGCGTGGGCGACCGCGTCGTCGGCGCACCACCGGTCGAGCGCCGCGACCGCGCGCCGGGTCGAGACACGCGCGCCGTCGAGCGCCGCGGACTGCTCGGCGAGCAGGGACTCCAGGAGCTCGGCGACGGCCGGGGCGGGCGCCTGCGGCGGCCCTTCGGGCAGCCGGCTCCAGGCGGCGTCGATCCGCTTGCCGAGGCCGTCGGCGAGCGTGGCGTTCGCGGTCCGCAGGAAGTCCGCCGTCTCGAAGCTCGACGCCTCGGACTCCAGATCGGCCCCGGCGAGGTGGTACCGGACGGTGTCCACGCCGATGGCGGGCGACGCGGCGATGTCCGCCGCCCAGACGGCGTGCCGGGCGCTGGTGGAGAACTTGCGCCCGGCCAGCCGGTAGAAGTTGTTGATCAGGCACCGGTCGTACGGCTTCATGTCGCCGTGCAGCAGGCTGGTGCCCACGATGGAGACCAGGGTGGGGATGACGTTGTCGATCCCCAGGGTGGTGAGGGTGGTGACTCCGGAGTCCGGGTCGAAGGCGTTCACGCCGGTACCGGAGAGCCGGCCGTGGACGGCGCCGGCGAGGCGGGCGAACATGAAGATCCCGGCGTACGGGAAAAGGGCGCGCGGCACGTCCGGCTCGGCTCCGGGCAGCGGAACCCCCCACGTCTGCGGGGCGCTCAGCCGTACGGTCAGGCCGTCGCGCTCCAGGAAGCGCGCCACGGTCTCGCGGTAACGGTCGGCTACCCCCAGGTCCACCAGCGTGGAGTCCAGCAGGGCGCGGTCGGGCAGCCGCAGGAAGAGACTGGAGATCTCCCGCCAGGTCAGCGGCCCCTCGTCGAGCAGGGGGCGCGGCTCGACGACCGACTCGGGCAGGAAGTGCGCACTGCACTCCTCGCAGAAGTAACTGGCGATGCCCGCACCGCACTCGGGGCAGCGGCCCTGGAGCCAGCCGCCCACCACCCAGCGGTCCGACGCCGGGCAGTGGGGCACGCGCTCGGTACGCGTCAGCACCGCGCCCCGGGCCGTCAGCCGCTCTATCGAGGCGGCGACCTCCTGCTCGAACTGCTCCCGCCAGGGCTCCTGATCGGGGACGATGAACGCGTCCACGCCGATGCGCATCGCGGCCAGGTCGTCCTGGATGCGCTGCCCGTAGCGGGCGGCGACCTCGCCGGGCGTGGAGTCCTCGGCGTGCGCCCTGAGCGACACGTACGACTCGTACACATCGCTGCCGGTGATCACCAACGGCAGGTCGCCCCGGACCCGCAGATGCCGCGCGATCATGTCCGACCACAGGAAGGGGCCGCCGATGTGGCCGAGGTGCAGGGGGCCGTTGGGAGTGGCCTCGGGCGGCACCAGGAGGTAGTGCCGAGGGGTGTGGGTGCCCCCGGTCAGCAGGCTCATGTGCGCGCTCTCCCGTCGAGCAGGTTCAGTGCGTCCTCGGCCATGGCCGGGGCGAGTCGGTAGCCGGAGCCGGAGCCGCCGAAGGCCATGACCACGCCGTCGCCGACCGTGTCCACGACCGGCAGATGGCCGGGGGTGAAGCAGTCGCTGAAGACCCGGCCGCCGAGCAGGTGCGGCAGGAATCCCGGTACATGCCGGGCGAGCAGGTCCCGGGCGAGTTCCCGGTCGCGGGTGTCGATGGCGAGCGGTTCGTCGGGGCCGCGGTCCCAGTCGGGCGAGGTGATGCTGAAGATCCAGTGGCCGCCGGGGCGGTGGGGCAGCAGGAAGGCGTCGGCGTCCTCCAGGACGAGTGCCGGGGCGCCCGCAGGGGGCGGCGTCATGATGTGGAACGCCACCACCTTCTTGACCCGGGCCCCGCGCTCGCGGGCCGCCGCCGCCACGGGGCCGTCGAGGACCCAGGGGCCCGGCGCGAGGACGGCCTGGGCGGCGGTGATCCGGCTGCCGTCGGCGGCGACCAGTTCCACGCGCCCGCCCGTACGGCGTACTTCGGTGACCCGGAAGCCCTCCAGGAGGACGTTGTCCGGGCGGCCGAGGACCTCGTCGAGAAGCCGGTCGGCGAGCCATTGGGGCCGGCCCGCCGTCATGGGAGCGGTGGCCAGCAGGACTTGGTCGTCGCCGTGAGAGAGCCCGGGGAACATCCGGTCGAGAAGGGCCCGCTGCTCTTGGGTGACAGGGCGGGTGCGGCCGCCGTCGGCCATGGTCGCGTCGAGGGCGGCCGCGTGCTCGCGCGCCACCAGCCAGCGGACGTCCACCGGGGCGCGTCCGGCGTCGCCGAGTCCGGCCGAGAGCTCGTCGAAGAGCGCGGTGCTGCGGGCGGCCAGGGCGCGCTGGGCCGGGTTGTGCCCCGTGGGCGTGTCGAACCCGGCCGAGAGACGGGTCGCGCCCGCCCCCCGTCCGGCGTGCGTGATCACGGCGACGCGGCGGCCCGGATCCCGGCGCACGGCGTAGTACGCGGCGAAGGCGCCCACCGCCCCCGCGCCGACGACCGCGAGGTCGTAGTGGGGCGCCTCACCGGCCCCCGTGGTGCGCTCACTCATCGGTCGCCGACCACCAGAAGGAGTAGATGACCAGTTCCTCGCCCTGGTCGGCGAAGATCTCATGGACGCTTTGCGAGGCGAAGCCCACCAGGGAGCCGGGCTCGACGAGCGACCGCTCGCCGTCCACCTCCAGGGTGCCGGATCCGGCGTGGACCACCCAGATCTCCTGGACCGCGTGCTGGTCGGGCGAGCTGGTACCGCCCGGCGGCACAGTGAAGCGGGCCGCCTTGAACGGCACGTGCGGGAAGACCGACCGGGCGAAGTCCGCCTCGGCGACGGTCACTCCGTCGGGTTCCACCTCAGTCGGACCGAAGGGGACCAGGGCGCCGAGCGCCTCGGGCTGGAACCGCGGGACCTGACGAGCGGTCATACCGGATACCTCGTCTCACCGAGCATGCTGTTGAGGATGACCGCGCTGCGCCAGGGGAGCAGGCTGAGGTTGGGGTCGGCGACGCCCCAGGAGTGCCGGGCGCCGTTCTGGAGGTAGATCCGGTTCTCCGCGGGCCCGTCCCATGCGACCGAGAAGTCGTCGCCCACGACGAGCATCCCGCCGTCCCGCCGCAGCCGCGCCTGCAGCGGAGCCATGAACTCCGGCAGCTCGTAGGCGTATCCGGTGCTCAGGATCACGATGTCGGCGGCGAGCACGGCGGGTGCGTCCGGGCCCGAGGACTCGACGACGAGCTTCCATTCGTCGGGGCCGCCCTCGATCGCGGTGACCGCGCAGTCCGCCAGGAAGCGCAGCCTGCCGGGGTTGTTCTCGATGAACTCGTCGCGGTAGCTCAATCGGTAGATGTCCTGGAGGACTTGGAGGTCGATGCCGTCGCTGGTGTACTTCTGCCGCTCCAGGAGACGGACCTTGTGGTCGGCGGGCAGCGCATGGAAGCGGCGTACGTAGTCGGGCGTGTAGAGGTCGTTGGCGAACGGCGAGTCGTCCATCGGCAGGAACGACGAGCGCCTGCTGACCCAGGTGATGCTCCGGGGCGCCGCGCCGGCCGCCAGATGGCGCACGATCTCCGCGCCGCTCTGGCCGCCGCCGACCACGACGACCCGCTGTCCGGTCACCTCGGGGGCCCGCAGCAGGAACTCCCCGGAATGGAAGACGGTGGGGCCGAGGAAGGGGCGGAACGGAGCGGGTACGGACGGGGTGAGCCCCGTACCGAGCACGAGGTGACGTGCCGTCACCTCGTCTTCCGCGGTGCGGAGATGGAAGGCACCGTCGTGGAAGTCCACGCTGTGCACGTCCGCCCCGAACGTCAGGCTCGGCAGCCGTTCGGCGACCCACTGGAGGTACTGGTTGAACTCGGAGCGCAGGACGGCCGGGAAGTCCGCGGCCAGGAACCGGTAGAGCCGGCCCTCACTCGCGAGGAACGACAGGAACGAGAAGGGGCTGGTCGGATCGACCAGCGTCACCAGGTCCTTGAGCAGTGAGACCTGGAGGGTGGCCTCGGGCAGCAGCAGTCCTGGGTGCCAGGAGAAAGTCTCACGGCGTTCCAGGTGGGCGCCGCGCAGCCCTTCGACCGGATGCGCGAGCGCGGCGAGGCTCATGTTCGCGGGGCCGACGCCGACGGCCGCGTAGTCGAGTATGTGTGCGTTCATGGTGGGAACCGCCGGCTCAGGCCGGGACGACGAGGTCACCGAGCGCCTGCCAGCGGTCCAGGGCGCCCTGCGGCGAGTCGGCGGTGAACAGGGCGTGACCGAGGCGCGAGCGGCAGTCCTCGACGCCCGGGATGGTCTCACCCGGTGCGAAGTAGACGGCGGTCTCGGTGACTTCGGGCAGTGCCTCCAGCTCGGGCCACCCGGTGAGCTCCCGGTACGAGGAGCGGCCCGCGGCGGTGAAGAAGCGGATGCCGGCGCTCGCGGCCTGCGGCCGCGCGAAGGCACCGGCCGCCTCCAGGCCGACGCCGAGCGCGGTGGCGACGGCCACTCTGGGCAGGCTGACGCCCGTCACGAGCCGCAGCAGCTCCACGATCCGGTCGCCCGGAAGCCGGGCGCCGATCTCGATGAGCACCGGGCCGTCGGCGGTCACACGCAGTTCGCAGTGGAAGGGGCCGCTGGTGATGCCGACGGCCCGGACGACGTCGCCGACGTACGCCTCGACGTCCTTCAGGGTGGCGTCGTCGACGAGCGCCGGGGTCAGGTGGCCCAGCTCCACGAAGTCGGGCTCGGGGCCGAGCAGCGTGCGGCTGAGGGCGACGACGGTGACCTCGCCGCTCTCCAGGACATAGCCGTCGGCGCTGAACTCGGGCCCTTGGACGTACTCTTCGACGAGGACCCGGTGCTCGTGCAGCTTGCCCATGTCGGGCTCCGCGTCGGTCACGAGCCGCTGGAACGCGGCGGTGAGCTGGTCGAGGTCGTCGGCGCGGCTGACGTGGATGCTGCCGGAGCAGGCGACCGGCTTCAACACGCAGGGGAAGCCGACCCGTTCGGCCGCGGCGCGCACTTCGGCGTCGGTGGTCGCCTGGGCGAAGCGCGGGGTGCGCAGCCCGGCCTCCGCCACGGCGGCTCGCATGACGCTCTTGTCCCGGACCCGGTCGACGGTCGCCACGGGCAGACCGGGCAGGTCCAGGGCCGCGGCGACGCGCGCGGTCGCCGTCACGTAGATGTCGGAGCCCGGCAGCACGGCCTCGAACGGCTCGGCCCGGTGCAGTTCGAGGACGGCCGCTTCGAGGGCGGCCTGGTCGTTGGTCTCGACCGTCAGCACCGAGTCGGCGGCCGCGCGCACGGCGTCGGAGAGCCGGCGGTCGCCGGAGTCGGCGGTGGCGACGACGACCCGCAGTCCCATCTCGGCCGCGACGCCGATGAGGGTGGCGCCTCCGGAGGAGGCGGGTTCGACCACCAGAACGCGGGCAGGACGAAGTGCATCTGTGTGCGGCAAAGCGAAATCCCCCGGGGTGCAGCTGTTGGACCGGACTCGGATCGCGGTCCTGGTCGTGATCTTTCTATCCGGGCGTCTTGGTCCCGGTCAATGGATCACCGCAAAATCGTCTGCGAGAGCGAGCCCGGGCCGAACATTTTCCGGAACGCGAGCCCCGTCAGTGTCAGTTCGACTCCCGGAAGCGACCGAACGCCTTGGTGAAGGTGCTCAGCGGCGCGACGTCCCCTCGGCCGGCCGGGCACGGGCCAGGTATCGCCCTGCTCCACAAGGAACAGCACTCTCTCGCGGCCCGGCTCGCGTGCTCCTGACGACAGAATCGCGATCGCGCATCCCCGAGCACCTGCGGCGCGACCCGGTGGGCGGGTGGTCTCGCGCACCAGCGCGGTGCACCCGCACGCCGACTGTGCGGCAACCGTGGGACCCGACCTGCCGCGGCAGTCCCGCAGGCCGGCAGGAGCGGTCGCGTGTGGCAAGAATGACCCCATGCACATGGTGATCGCGGGTGGACACGGAAAGATCGCGCGCCGGCTGACCACGCTGCTCTCGGCACGCGGCGACAACGTCACAGGGTTGATTCGCAACCCGGACCACGCCGACGACCTGCGCGCGGACGGTGCGGAACCGGTGGTGTGCGATCTGGAGCACGCCTCGGTGGACGAGGTGGCCGGCCACCTTGGCGGTGCCGACGCGGCACTGTTCGCCGCGGGCGCCGGACCGGGCAGCGGCGCGGCCCGCAAGCAGACGGTGGACCGGAACGCGGCCATCCTCCTCGCAGACGCGGCCGAGCGCGCCGGTACGCGCCGCTTCCTGGTGATCTCCGCGATGGGCGTGGACAGCCCGCCGCCGCCCGGCACCGACCCGGTGTTCGCCGCCTACCTGAAGGCCAAGGGCGAGGCGGACGCCGACATCGCCTCTCGTCCGGGACTGGACTGGACGATTGTGCGCCCGGGCACGCTGACCGACGACCCCGGTACCGGCCGCGTCACGCTCGCCGAGCACACCGACCGCGGTCAGGTGCCGCGCGACGACGTGGCTGCGGTGCTCGCCGCCCTGCTCCACGAGCCCAGGACCGCCGGACGCATCCTCGAGCTGATCAGCGGGTCCACCCCGGTCGGGGAGGCGGTGCGCGCCGTGGCCGGCGGCTGACGGTACACCCTTCGAGCACCAGTCGATCGGCTTCGCCTTCGGGTACGTCGAGGCGATGTCGGAGAAGGCGCACGTCGCGGAGGCCCCGGACAAGCTGGGAGGATGGACGGGAGCGACGAAGGAGGCCCGTCATGAAATCCGGAGCCCCTGATTACGACGCCTGGTACTCGCGCACACCCTCGCAGGCCGAGGGCGAGCGGGACGAGACGGGCGAGCGCACCGCAACGGAACGGCACCCGGACGTCCCCCGGAGCGAGCCGTCCCAGGCCGAGGGCGAGCGGGGCGACGACGCTTAGCGCCACCTGAGATCTTGCGCCTGGCACGTTGAGGTATCCGGCCTCGGCCCTGTACGGCCCCATGGCGGCCACGTGGTCCATGGCGGGCGGCGACCTGTGCTCCCCAGTCCAAGGCGCCGCCGACGTGAGGACGCGCTGGAGCTGCGCCGACTGAGGGACGCACGCACAGCCCTCCAGCGGCAGCTGGTCTCTGGGGTGGCTTCGTCGCGTACCCCGGAATGGACCTGCCCTCCGGCCTGTTCAGCATCGCCCGCTCGCCCCTCCTCACCTCCCTCCAGCACGTGCGACACGGCCGCCTGGGAGGAGCGGACCTGGGCACCCGGTGCTGGTGCGCGTGACACGAATCCGCGGCGACGGAACTGTCCGTTGCTTAATGCGATCCTCCGGCGATTTCATGCCGAGTCCGAGTCCGCCTCGGACGGATCTGCCAGTCGGAGATGACCCGCACGTCACGGAGAAACGGCCCCTGCGAGACCTCGGCCTCGATGTCGCCAGAGGTGCCCGGGACGCAGGGCGTCCGCCCCTCGACCAGGGTGAAGGTGGCCGCCGTGAGTCCGGCCGTTTCCGTCTCCTTGAGGGCGCCGACCTCGTCGGTCATGGCTCCTTCTAGCCCGGGGCGCCGACGAGAGCCTCGAAGTCCCGGGGCAGCTGGGACATCACCTGGCGGAACTCGCCGTCGCTGACCGCGTCCCTCAGGGTGCTCAGCTCGGCCCGTACGCCCTCGCGGGCCTCGTCCGGGCTCACCCCTGCTCGCTGGCTCACCCGGTTGATGAACTCGTCGAGTCCGAAGCGTTCGGCCTCCGGAGTGGGGGAGACCAGCGGTTCCTTCATCGGCTTGGGCAGTTCGGACGCGAGGTCCTCCGCCTCACCCCTGGTGAGCCGCTCGGCCAGGGTTGTCAGGGTGGCGCGGGTGAGGGGCTCCGCCTTCTCCGGGGGGACGGGGGCGCGCCGGGTGATGGTGTCTAGGAAGGTGTTGTAGTCCATGAGCCATTCCCTTTCCGAAGCTTTGCCACTGCCTGGGGTCGGACCTGAGACAGCCGCCGAAAGGTGCGTCGTGCGTGTGTGGCGACGGGCTGATGCGCGTCACGCTGCATGCGCCTCAGCAGGGGCCATCTCCATGCTCCGGATGTAGGCCACGCCCTGCCTGCTCCCGACGGGCGGAAAAGCGGCGGGCTCCATGGACCTCGGAGCGCAAGTCCAGACGGTTCCGCCCGATCTCCTCGCGCCAAGGCGACGTTCGCGTCCCGACAGCCGTCAAGCGAGCCGGGCGACGCCGGTCCCCGGAGTCAAGCCCCGTCGAACGGGCCGAAGGGGCTCGTTACGCCGGACATGCCGCTGTCCATGGCGCCCGGGGTCAAGGTCGGCTCACAAACCGGGATCATCGAACTGGTCGAGGTCGAACTGGTCGAGAAGGAAGTCGACCGGTGCGAGGCCCGAGGCGGTGGATTCGCCGTCGTGAAGAAGCTGCTCCGTCCAGATGACCTTGCCGCGGGTCGTGTACCGCGTTCCCCATCGCTGCGCGAACTGCGCCACCAGAAAGAGCCCCCGCCCGCCTTCGTCGGTGGTCGCCGCCCGCCGCAGGCGCGGCGAGGTGCCGCTGCCGTCCGAGACCTCGCAGATCAGACAGCGTCCGTGCAACAACCGCACGCCGATCGGCGGCGAGCCGTACCGGATCGCGTTGGTGACCAACTCGCTGACGATCAGCTCCGTGGCGAATCCGGTCTCCTCCAGCCCCCACTCCCGCAACGTCTCCCTGCAGCGCGCCCGCACCGAGGGAACCAACGCCGGATCGGGCGCCACGTCCCACTCGGCCACGCGCGAGGGCGGGAACATCCGGGTACGTGCCGTCAGCAGCGCGATGTCGTCGGAGGGGCGTGACGGCTTCAGCGCGTCGATCACCGCCTGACACATCTCCTCCGGGGTGCGGTTCCCGGACCCGCCCAAAGCCCGGCGCAGCCTCTCCAACCCGACGTCGAAGTCGTGGGCGCGGTTCTCCACCAGACCGTCGGTGTACAGCACCAGTTGTGAACCCTCCGGCAGGGACACCTCGGCGCTCTCGAAGGGGTAGCCGCCCAGACCGAGGGGCGCCGAGACCGGCACACCGAGGCAGGTGACCGTCCCGTCCGGGCGCACCACCACCGGTTCGGGGTGTCCCGCACGAGCCATCGTGCAGGTCCCCGCCACCGGGTCGTAGACCGCGTACAGGCAGGTCGCTCCCGTCACCGCCTCCCCTTCGTGGCCCTCCATGGCATCACCGCTGTTCTCCTCGTTGTCCATGCGCACGACCAGGTCGTCCAGGTTCCCGAGCACCTCGTCCACGGGCAGGTCCAGGGTGGAGAAGTTGTGCACAGCGGTGCGCAGCCGACCCATCGTCGCCGCCGCGTGCAGCCCGTGACCGACGACGTCACCCATCACCAGGGCCACGCGCGCACCCGGAAGCGGGATGACGTCGAACCAGTCCCCGCCCACCCCCGCCTCCGAGGGCAGATACCGCCAGGCCACCTCCAGCGCGTCCTGCTCCGGCTGTCCACGCGGCAGCAGACTGCGCTGCAGCGCCACCGCCATCGCGTGCTCCCGGGTGAACCTCCGGGCGTTGTCGATGGCTACCGCCGCCCGTACGGCCAGTTCCTCCGCGAAGGTGACATCCTCCGGCTCGAACGCAGGGGAGTCCGCCGTCCGGTAGAAGTTCGCCACGCCCAGCGGTACGTTCCGCGCCTGCAGCGGCACGGCCACCAGCGACCGCAGCCCGCCCTCCAGGGCCTTCCGGGCGCGCTCCGGGTCCTGTTCCCGCCAGCCGTCTGCCCGGCGCAGGTCGGTCTCCAGCATCCCCCGCCCCTCCTGCAGCGTCCGCATCTGCGGGGTGCGGGGCGAGAACGCGATCACTTCGTCCAGCGGATACACCGGCATCATCCGCTGTTCGCCGCCGATCGCCGCCCGGCGCAGATGCCGCCAGCCCCCCGCCGTCGGCTCCCACCCCCGCAGCACCGCGTCGAGCAGATCCACCGTCACGAGGTCGGCGAACTGCGGCGCCGCCACGTCGGCCAGCTCCTGGGCCGTATGCCTCACATCCAGCGTCGTCCCGATCCTCACCCCGGCCTCGTACAGCAGCTTCAGCCGCTCCCGCACGACCTCGGCCCGACCCGAGACCTCCGCCAGCTCCGTGGTGTCCCGGAGGGTCACCACGCTGCCTCCCCGGTCGCCCTGCGGGTACGTCGGCCGTTTGTTCACCGCCAGCAGTCGGTCCCCCGCGCGAAGCACCTCGTCGGTGACCTCCTCCCGCGACGACAGCAGGCTCATGACCGGCTCCGGCAGTCCCAGCTCCCGCACCGAGCGCCCCCGCACGTCAGCCGGCAGTCCGAGAAGCCGCGTCGCCTCGTCGTTCGCCAACAGCAGCCGTCCGTCGGAGTCGGTGATCAGCACCCCTTCCCGCACCGCGTGCAGGACCGCGTCGTGGTGTTCGTACAACTGTGCAAGCTCCACCGGAGCCAGGCCGAAGGTCTGCCGCCGCAGCCGCCGGGACACCAGCGTCGTTCCCGTTACGGCCAGCGCCAGCGCGACCGCGCCGCTGGCCAAGATGATCGGCAGCTGCGGCAGCCACAGCCCCACCACGTTCTTGACCGTGATTCCGGCTGAGACCAGGCCGACCACCTTGCCGCGCGAGTCGGTCACCGGGACCACCGCCTGCACGCCCGTCCCCCGGCCCGCGGGCAGAGGCGGCCCACCGGCCTGCTCGACGACGGTACGGCCCTTCAGCGCCGGTGCGATGGCGCCGACGAACTTCTTCCCGATCTCCCGCGGATAGGGGTAGGTGTAACGAATCCCCTTCGTGTTCATGACGACGACGAAATCCATGCCTGTGCGCTTGCGCGCCGCCTCGGCCCGCGGCTGGAGCACCGCTGAGGGGTCCCGGCTCTGCAGTGCCGCGGCCACGCCGGGGGCACTCGCGAACGACTGGGCCGCGATGACCGACTCCCGTCGCCCCTGCTGCAGAGCGTCATTCGCCGCCTGGAGCACCATGCCCACCACCGCGGCCACCACCAGCAGGACCACGATGACGACCTGGAGGAGGAACACCTGACCGGCCGCACTGCGCAGGTCCATCCGGGAAGCGCGACCTTTGCGCGAGCGTCCGACGGGCGGATGACGTTCCGGGCTCAGAGAGCGTCCGGAGAATGCCTCCATACACCCTTGATAACACCATTGTGGGCAAGCCGACGCTGATCGAATCCGTCGCGCGGCTGCCGCGTCGCAGCAGCAGAGGGCGTCGGTGCAGGAAGGAACGAGCTGAGCGGGAGCAGGGCGTCGAGAGCAGATACCCCTCGGCGCCGCATCGCCGGCGAGGTCGCCTGCTCACCGGAGCAGACGCAGCCGTAACACGGCTTCCAGCCACCTACGCGGAGCGCTCCGGAGTCCCGGGGCGCCCACAGCGACGGCGACGGCCGCGATGTCGTCATCAAGCCGTCCCCCGCTGCAACGGAGTCGGTCTCGGTGAAGCCGGTCCATCCGAGGCTGATGTAACTGCGGAAGTCCCCCTTTCCGGCCCGGTGACCCGTCGGCGGGAAGGGACGCGGTCTCTTCGTGTTGCCGGGTTCGGCCGGGCGGCAGTAGGCGATCTGAACCGCCCCGTGATCGCTGAGCGAGGGCAACCGCACGGCACCGGCCTGGGCGTCTTCCGCTAAGGCGTCGAGCGACGGTCGCCCGGCTCCGCGGCTGTTCTGGTCCCTCGACTTACCTGATGACTCACCAGGTGAGTCGAGGGATCCAGTCAGCATGGGGCCCGGACAGTCATCCGCGGGCGAAGGCATGCCGATGTACACTACGGGCGCCCCTGACCTGCAGAAGCCGGCAGGGAGCCGTCTTCCAGGAGTTCAACATGCTGCGCACCATGTTCAAGTCCAAGATCCACCGAGCCACCGTCACCCAGGCCGACCTGCACTACGTGGGGTCCGTGACCATCGACGCCGATCTGCTGGACGCCGCCGATCTGCTGCCCGGCGAGCTCGTGCACATCGTGGACATCACCAACGGCGCCCGCCTCGAGACGTACGTCATCGAGGGCGAGCGCGGATCCGGCGTGATCGGGATCAACGGTGCCGCCGCCCATCTCGTCCACCCCGGCGACCTCGTGATCATCATCAGCTACGCCCAGGTGACGGACGCCGAGGCGCGGGCACTCGCCCCCCGGGTCGTGCACGTCGACCACGACAACCGGATCGTGGCCCTGGGCGCCGACCCGTCCGAGCCGGTGCCGGGCTCGGAGCAGCAGCGCAGTCCGCAGGCCGTCGGGGCCTGACGGACGCACCCGCAGCACAGGAGGAGCGTGTCCATGAGCGACCCGGAGATCCGCGACGACCGGGCGGCAGGCCGGCTGGAGGCCGTGTCCGGCGGTGAAGTCGTCGGCCGCATCGAGTACTTCGTGCTCGAAAGTCCCCGGCGTGCGCTGGTGCCCGTCCACACGGTCGTCGAGCCGGCCCACGAGGGCAAGGGCATCGCCGGTTCGCTCGCGCGCGAGCTGTTCGCCCTCGCCGGGCGTGAGCACAGCGCGGTCGCCTCGCTCTGCCCGTACGTCACCAAGTGGATCGAACGCCACCCCGACGAGGCCTCCTCAGCCGATCAGGACCTGCTGGCGGCGGCAAAGGACTGGCTGAGGGCCCACCCCGGCCGCTTCTGACCCCGGCTGCTGCTGACCCGGGCCACCGTCGCCACCCCAGCGCCCTTACCTCCACCTGGTCCCGTCACCGTCCTGCGCGGGAGTGACTGTCGAGGCGGCGGCCGGGTAGGCGGGGAGAAGTCCAGAGCCGGAGTCGTCCTACTGGCTGGAGGACCTGATGACGAACCCGATTCCCGACCCCGTGCCGCCCGCGCCCACGCCGGGCCCGGATCCGCCGCAACCGGATCCGCACCCCGCCCCGGTGCCGCACCCGCAGCCCCCGCCCGGCCCGGAGC